>CAYXKL010000024.1:0-30128 GCA_964464825.1 uncultured Melioribacter sp.
ATCTCTTCTTTAGTCCATAAATAGAATTTACCTTCCATTCCTTCGCTATCTGCATCTTCGGCAGAATAGAAACTGCCATTGTCTGACTTCAAATCACGGAGAACGTAATGAATAATTTCTTCAGCAGCTTTTTTAAATTCATTATTATGTGTTACCTGAAAAGCTTCGGAATATGCTATAATCATCAAAGCTTGATCATAAAGCATTTTTTCGAAATGTGGAACAAGCCAAAATCTATCAGTAGAATATCTGTGCAAACCGAATCCGATATGGTCGTAGATTCCACCGGAATAAATACTTTGTAAAGTCTTTGTTACCATGCTGAGCGATTTATCATTTTCGGTTTTTTTCCAATATCTTAGTAAGAACATCAAATTATGAGGCGAGGGGAATTTGGGAGCTGATCCGAATCCGCCGAATTCGTTATCAAATCTTTTATCAAAATATTCAAAAGTTTTATCTAATATATTTTCTTCGATAACGGAATGTGATTTATAAGAGTAAATTTGCTGTAATGAATTTGATAATTCATTTGCGCTGGAAATTATTTCATTTTTATTATTTATCCAGGCATTCTGAATACTATTAATTAGTTCGATGAAACCAATTCTACCAAAACGGTTTTCTTTAGGGAAATAAGTGCCGGCGAAAAAAGGTTTTTTATCGGGTGTCAAAAAAATTGTTAAAGGCCATCCGCCGCTTCCATTCATTAATTGGCAAACCATCATATAAATTGAATCAATATCGCCCCTTTCTTCGCGATCAACTTTTATCGATACAAAATATTTATTTAATATTTCCGCAACTTTAATATCTTCAAAAGATTCTCTTTCCATCACATGACACCAATGGCATGTTGAATATCCAATAGAAAGGAATACCGGTTTATCTTCAAGTTCCGCTTTCTCAAATGCTTCGTTGCACCATGGATACCAATCTACCGGATTATATGCGTGTTGAAGAAGGTAGGGACTTTGTTCATTAATTAAATGGTTGGGATTCAGGGTATTATTCATTAACCAATACTTTCTGGAAAAATAATATTGAAAATTTATTATTGAACTTCTTTATGCATACCTTTTGAAATTGCACCTACAATAATTGAAAAGAGAGCAGAACCTATTATTGACCAAACTATTGGAAATTCTTTAATACCGATTGTCATAGTGTAAAACAAAGGAAGGTCTAATTTGTCAGCTATCCATGGACCAATCCAGGCACCGATGAAACCAACAATTATTGAAACGAAACAACCTCCGAGTGAATATCCGGCTAAACTTTGACCGATACCGCCGCAGATTGCTGCCACAACTAATAGAAATAAAAATTCACCGAATGACATTTTTTATTCCTTTTAAAATTATTGTTGTTATCAAACTAAAGAAAAATATTTATGAATTCCATTTTGAATGGTATAAAGTTAAACAGTACGTTGCAGTAATTCAGAAAAGAATTGGCGGTTAATGTCTTCATTAATTATTGAATATGAATGGATAAGGTTGCTTAAAAACCTTCTTATTATAGTAATTGCCGAAGCATCATTTTGAATTAATTGAACAATATCTTCTTTAGAATTTTTTACTAGTTCTTCAATATCTTGTTCGTAAAAAAATTTGCCTTTATTATAACAGTCAACTAAAATTATTTCATCATCAATTTCAATTTTTGCTAAAAAATGCCCAGGGAAATTACATCCTTTAATTTGGAAACCGAGCCGGTAACCAATCAGCATATAAATAGCTGCTAATGTTATTGGAAGTCCTTTCTTTTCTCTTATAGTATAAATAAGATTACTGTTGAACGGATTATAATAATCGTCTTTGGCACCTTGAATGTTTTTTTCCTGGAATAAAAATGTAGCTAAATCAAGTTCATCGCCATAAGGAATTTTATTTTTGAATTCTTCAGTTAATTCATCCAGCAAATTAGTAAGATCGTACGTTGTATTAATTCCATATAAATAGATAGAAATTAAATTAAGCGAGTATTCTAATTTTTCAAAATCATTATCGAATTTATATAGATCATTCCATCTGTGTGTAAGCCATTCACGGCGGTTATCATCAATAAGAGGCTTTAAGATTTTCATCCTATCCGGATTTAAGATATTGGAAAATTCTTTTAGATCATTTTCAAGTGACGAACCATACTTCTTCAACTCTTTGATTATCTCTTCACGAACAATATGCGAATCATCATCAATTAACTGCAGCATATATTTTAATTTTGAAGTGCTCATATAATCTTTGTTAATCCTTTACTACGAATTTAGTTATATTTTCTACTGTAAAGTAGAATAATTTTTTTATGTAAATGTTAAATAATAATTAATTCATAATTAAGTATAAAAAGGGGAATTATATGCGGATTATTTTATTACTGTTATTAATAACGATACAAATATTTGGACAGAATGATTCTACAACACAAAGAAAAAAATTTGATCCCAGCAGAGACCCATTTAAGGATTTATCTATTGTAATTGATGAGCTTCAAAATTGAATAAGCGAATTATTCTTGATGTTGGAGGTGAGTGGTGTAAATGGTGTCATATAATTGATAAATTTATTGATGAACAAACTGAGATTAATGAATATTTAAATAATCATTATATCTTATTAAAAATTAATTACAGCGAAGAAAACAAGAATGAAAAATTTCTCTCTCAATATCCTGAAATTGAAGGATACCCTCATTTTTTTGTATTAGAGAAAAACGGGGAATTACTTCATTCGCAGAACACTGGTTTGCTTGAAGAAGGTAAATCTTATGATCCAGAAAAGTTTATGAATTTTCTTAAAGAATGGGTTAATAAATAAATAATATTATTTAATTATCTGTAAGGATGGCCCATAATTTTTGATGGCAGACTGAAAATCGATTTGATTAAATCAAGAACTCCATCTACGGCAATTCCAAGAATTCTAAAAGGAAGTAGCAGCAGCCAAATAATTGGATAGAGTATTAAAGCTAAAATTGCCAAAGGCCAGCAGATAAATAAAAGCAACAGCCATAATAAAAATTTTAACATAACATTTCCCTTTAGTTTGAAAATTAGACGTTCACAAAAAGGAATTGTTAAAAAAGGGATAAAATTACTTATCCCTTTTTTATATTGGTATGGCTAACGGTTATCTTAGGTCATACCTCAAAAATGCGATGTATGATCCGGCATAAGATAATAATATAAAAATGATTATTAAGCCGATATCAATAATAGAAGGATTTATTGCTTGAGCTAATGATATTTTTTGCGGAGTGAATTTAGGCAGTTCACTAATATCCAAATTACTTTCTTCGCGGCCAGCATCAATTTTTACACCGCTTTCTGAATCAATAGAAATTCTGAACATCCCTCCTTGATTGCCGCTCTCTTTTTGTTTCTTCTCGGTATATTCAGTGAAGCTTTCTTTATACTGCTGAATTACGGTTTCGTATCTATTTTTTAAGTCAATATTTGTTCCCGAAAGATTCATCGCAGCAAATTGGTAACATGAAGCTGGCGATATTCTTGATAAATTTAATGCAAGATTTTCCAGTATCAATTTTTTGTTACGAGTTTCTTCATTCAATTTTATAGAATATTCTGCAATATCTTTTTGAATTGCAGAACGGAGTTTGTCATCTTCTTCGAACCAGCGGTATTCATTTTCTTCTCTGAATGCTTCTCTTTCTGCTTCGGACATTCCTTGCATCTCTTCATTACGTTTTCTCCAGACAGTTTCAATTTCATTAAAATGTTTTTCCCATCTGTTTTTTGAATATGCATCTTTTTGACTTTCCAATTCAGCAACTGTCGGTACATCTACTAATTGAGATGCGGTCATAACACCGATGCGCGGTATAATAAAAACAAAAACTATCCATGCAACCAATAAAATTAAAAATGAAACAGATGAGTATTTTGTAAGTGAAGAGACCAAGATTCCCAATGCGCAGAAAAAAGTTAAGTATAATATTGAGATGCTAATTAGTAAAATTATTTTAAACCAATCATCACTACTAAGAGGAACCTTAAAAAATAGTACCATTAACAATCCAATTAAAATTGGGATTAAAAGAGGAAAAACCAAACCAAGCCACGAACCAAGAAACTTAGCACCAATAAATGTTGAACGTGGAAGTGAATTTGAAAAAACTAATCTAAGTGTACCTCCTTCGCGCTCACCATTTATTAAATTATAAGTAAATAGAATTGCAAATAGGGAGAATACAATTGTAACAATAAATGTAAAATCCATATATCTAAATACTGCAAAAATCGGGTCGTCGGAATAAATACTGTTTTGCAATTTAACATCTGCTCTGTTGTTTATCATTGAATATCTACCGAGATCATAATTAATTCCGGAAGAAAAGATCATCATTGGTTCTGGTTCCCTGAATGCACGGGATGACATTGATGACCACGACCGGGCTTGAGACATTTCTGATTCGGTTAAATTTAATGCAGTATTATATTGACTAACGGAATTAAAATATTCACTTATACCAATACCAATACTTAATAATATCAGTAGTGAACATGTTATAAATGTCGCAATAAATTTTGGGCTTTGTATTATATTTTTTAGTTCTTTTTCTACTAATAGCTTGAACATTTTTCCTCCGTTATCGTAAATCGAACTTTAAAAATTTTATGTAACTACCGACAAAAAAGATAATGTTAAAAAGAATTAATAGACCAATATCGACCATAGATGCAAATAATGTTTTAGTTAAAGATGGGGGATTGAAATTGAATTTCGGTAATTCAGCTGGATTAATTTCCGGGGGCTTGTTATCACCCTCATTACGGATTACAAACATCATACCACCGCCCGTGGTTGATCCGGTTTTCTCTTTTTGGAATTTAGCGAATGATTTTTGATAATTCTCCGATTGCTCGCGGTATTCTTTTACAAGATTTAATGATGTACCGGAAATATTTGAAGCGGAAAGCGCAAAACATGCCGATGGTGAAATTCTTGATAACATAAAAGCAACGTTTTCTTGTACATCTTGCATGTTGGATCTTTCTTTATTCACTTTTTCTGCATATGTACGCATCTTCTCATCACGTTCTTCGTTTTTTTGCTCCATGAAATTTTGAAATTCCTGAATAATGTTCTCTTTACTATCGCTTCTAAATTGACTTATAGATTTAAAATGTTCTCTATTTAACTGCATGGAAAATTTATTTTTCTTTGAATTAACTTCGTCTATTGAAGGTACGTTTACTGCACGTCCGGCAATCATTATAGAAGCTTTTGGTATTACAAGAACAAATAATATCCATATTACAAGAAGTATTAAAAATGAATTTGATGAGTTTGTTGTGATCGATGAGAGAAATACAGATAAATTCGTAAATACACCAAAGAGTAAAAACCCAATTCCAAGAACCAAACTCAATTTTAACCAATCTTCCGTACTCATTGGAATTCCCATAACCATTAACAGAAAGCAGCCTAATAAAACGGGTATTAACAGAGGTAAAATTAATGAGAGTAGTGAACCGATAACTTTTCCCAAAATAAATTTATCACGCGGTAGTGAATTTGAAAAAATTAATCTTAAAGTTCCTCTCTCTTTTTCACCATTAATTGCATTGTAGCAAAATAAAATTGCAAAGAGTGAAAGTATTATCTGAAATAAAAAATTCAAATCAAGAAATCTGAAAACTGCATAAATTGGATCTTCATTGTATTTACTATCCATTGCAATTAACTCGCCTCTCCCTCGCATCTGAATATTTCTGCCAATATCATTTGATATACCGGAAACTAAAGATGCAAGCGGATTGGGCGGAAGAAATATTTTATGATTGATCATACGCCAATCGGTTACACCAGACATCGAGCGCACGTTTTCTGCCACTGCTGCATCATATTGAGTTTTATTTATCTGAAAGTTTTTGGCTCCTATATAAAAAGTTATTAATATCAAAAGTGAACTAACAGCAAAACTGTAAACAAATTTTGGTGATCCTATTATTTCTTTTAATTCTTTTTTAATAATAAGTATTAACATAATTTCCTCTTATTGAAGTGGAATTAAATTATTCATCCCAGATTAAAATTAATCAGCTGCATAGTTTCTATAAACTTATTTGCTTAGAAATATATCAAGCAACTTTTTCCATATAACCGGCCATATAATCAACATAAAGTTTTTCAAGATCTTCGTGCTCAATTTCTTCTTTAGATTTCTGCATTACAATTTTTCCATTATTCATAATTCCAATTGTATCTGCAATCTCTTTAGCACGGAATATGTCGTGCGTAGACATCAGAATAGCTTTTCCTTCATCACGCAATTCATCTAACAGCGTCATGAATTCCAAACCGGCTTTCGGATCTAACCCCGATGTAGGTTCATCTAATAGGATTGCTGGTGCATCTTTTAAGATTGCTATAGCAATTCCGGATTTTTGTCTCATCCCTTTAGAAAATTCTTTTAACTTTTTATTGTGTGCATCTTCTTGCAGACCAACACGCAGTAATACTTGTCTGTAATGATCTTTAGTATATCCCGTTTTACCGCCAAGGCGAACAAAAAAATCGAGATTTTGCAATGCTGTAAATTCGGGGTAGAGCATTACATTTTCCGAAACAAATGCTACATTCTTTTTCGCATTCAAAGGATCTTTGTGCGATGCAATACCGCTAATTCTTGCTTCACCATCCGTTGGTTCTATAAGATTTAAGAAGATATTTATAGTTGTAGTTTTACCGGCGCCATTGCCACCCAGCATTGCATAAATCTTTCCCGGAAAAACATTAAAGTTGATGTTATCCAATGCCAGTAATCCATCCTCATATTTTTTTGTTAGATTAACTGCTTCCAGCATAGGAAATTTTTCTAATGAATTATTCAGTTGATTCATTTTCACCTCTATTTTCTAGTAAGTTTTATACCGAAAATCACTATACCAGCTACCAATCCAATTATTAATAGAATTAGTAAAATAGTACCGATAACATTTTCAGTTTGTTTAATTTCAATTGTTATAGTTTTGTCTTCTGCTTTTACAAGTTTTTCATCTGCAATACAAGTAGTACGTAATCGAATATCGTATTTACCTACTGGAACATCATCCGGGGGAGTGAATGTAATTACAATGCGTTTTTCATTCCTGATATCTAATGATTCAATTATTTGAGGTTTTACTTCTTTTGTCCAATTAAGCGGTAGATCCAACTCGAAATCAATATTATCAAGTCATCGTGTTCCTTCATTTAAAATTTCTATCGGTACTTCAATTTTATCACCCGGATAAGAAGTAAAATAAAGCTGGTTTGCATTTACTTTTAATTCACCAGTACCCCTAGGAGTAATTTCTAAGCGCAGATATCCAACATCAAGTTTATCTAATTCTTCCTTTGTCCAAACTTTTTCCGGATCCGTTTCGAATTCTTTTAATCTGCTATATGGAATTGCGACAACGTAGAAAGAAATCGGTTTATCTATCTGCACATCACCAGTCGGGCGATCCGGCAAATAGACTTGAAGATTTGTTCTTTTAGTTTGTGAGCTTTCTGTAAATTTAAATTGACTTAAGCGTGCTTGTGTTGTGTTATCAATAAAAAATTTATTGATCTGCTTTGGAAGATTTATAGCTTCTAGCTTGAATGTGTTTGCAGATCCGCTGAATAATTCGAGCGACATAGAGAATGAAGCTGATCCCCCCAGATCAACTTCTTGAGAAAACTGGTCAGATTGAAAAATAACTTTATTAGCGGATTGATCTTTCTGTAGAAATATTTTTGGTGCACGTTGAGTTCCGGCGCCATATATTATGTTTACAGTTACTGCATCAAGATCTTGCAGCAGAGCAAAATCGATAATTACCGGTTTACCATAATGAATTTCTTCAATCTTTGCTTCATACGGTTGGCTAACAATGGCAAAATTATCATTCATAAGTGATACATAAACATCGTTTATAATTTCGGGCTGGAGCGATTTGAAAAGTTCATCATTGATATTAATTAATTTTTTAAACTCTTCACCACCGCCGGATGTATTTGCGAGTTTCAAACGGACCCGCTTTTTCCCATCGTGTGTTTGATATTTTACAGCTTCCAAAACAGAAACAAATTGCTGTTCAAAAAGAACAGCAAGGAGAGCTTGATGATAATTAACTTCTGCATCGGAATAAGTACTTTTTGCACGTTCAAGTTCTTTTGATGAGATCATTTCTTTTTGAAAAAGGGTGGTGCTTCTTTCGTAATCCGCTTTTGCCGCTTCATATTGTTCTTTCGCTCTTTTTAATCCAAGTAAACGATATTTATCATCTTTGGGATTATAATATGAACCGGTGCTTTGAGCAAAATCTTGAATTGCAAACAACAAAATAAATGCGATTAGTATTTTATACATGAGGTTCCTCTGTAGTCAGATATTTTATTTTGGGAATTGGAATTTAGCACCAGATTTTTTAAGTGAATCTATATCAATTTTTTTACCATTGATAATCATTTTACCACCCTCGATTTTTGCTTTACCATCACTGACTTTTTCGTCAGAAGTTATTGTCATAATTTTCATTCCTTTGGATACCTTACATTTTTTGAAAGTTACAATCATTGGCTGGTGATTTCTCTTAATTCCGAATTTAACCTCATCACCGGGTTTTAATTCACCATAGTATTTTTTAAAGTCACTCATGGATTTCACTTTTTTTCCATTTACGAATAAAATCTCATCATCTTTTTGTAAATCCAATTTCTGGTATTCTTTTGCTCTCTGTTCAAATGGTGGGATAAAACCAACTAGTACTTTATTATTTTCTTTAATTGCGAATCCTTGGATTTCATCTATCATTTGTGCTTCATCGGCATTGATCATTTTAAATTCTTGAGCGGTAATTAAATTGGTTCTGCAAATAATTAGTAATCCAATTATTAAAAACATTTTTTTCATAGCACAACTCCTTATTAGATTTGTGTAAATACTTTGATCTTTAGAGTGAAATGATAAATAAAAAGTTGCGGTTTATAATGTGATGATGTGATGATTTAACATTTTTTAAGAAATATTAAGAGAATTTAACAAGTAATAGTTGGTTGAATGAGGTCAGTTGTATAAAATATGATACTTTCTAGTTTATTTAATTCCAGAAATAGAATAGAAATTTAATTTAACTTTAAAAATTAATTCTCTTCCTTCAATCTCTGCTTTGAGAAGATCATTTTTAATTTTGTTAATGCCCGTTTGATATTCTTCATCAGAAAGAAGTGCTAATTGTGATGAACCACGTTTATCAAGGAAGTGATCGTTAAAAACATTATTACCTATATGGTCATTTTGCACATAATGAACTAGTTCAGTCTTAATATTTTTGAAATTAATAATATGCATCCAATTCTTGATGGTGCTGAAGGATGGAATACGTTTAAGATCAACTTGATAAGTTGAACTGAAATATTTGTAAAGATACCACTCGTTTTCCTTGTCGTGTGGATCAAAACCTATTATTAACAGCATCCCGTTTCTATTTAATAACTGCATGCTATCGTTAATAAATTTCTTTGCATCAGGGAAATGATGAATTGCGTTAATGCAATAAATCAAATCAAAATTGTTTTGTTTGAATGGTAGAGAATCAGCATTGGAATTAATTAAATGTAATGATCTATTTTCTTTGATTGCTTGCTGTAGCATACCGAAAGAATAATCTGCACCAATCGGATTGTAATTATTTTGAAATAGAATATTCAGCCAGTGTCCAGTTCCGCAACCGACCTCAAGAATATTTGATGGTTTTTGAGAATCAATAATTGAAATAAGTTTTGTTTTGACACCATCTAAAGGGCTAACTTTATAACGCTCGTTATAAACGGGATAGATATTGTTGTAATTAACTTTCAAAGTCATTATTAATTTGGGAATTTATCAAAATAGATTTCACCCCATTTATGGCCATCTTTATATTCCCGGTAAACAATGAATGCTGCATCATCACTCAATCTTTGGTAGATAAGATGATAATAAGTATCCGGATAGTAAAGCCTAATGGTTTTGTTCTTTGCATCGTATTTAGGTGGTGTGTAATCATCTTTGAAATGTAAGTAGGCAGTATAGATCCCATTTATATCTGTAATGCGTATTATTTTTTCATTTAAAAATGGTTTTTCACTAATTCCAAAAATTGGATAGTATTTTTCTACAACAAAATTAATTTCATTTGTAACCGGAATGGTTGGATAAGGATCATTAAGCTGGAATTGTTGAGCAAAAATTTGTGAACTGATAAATATAATTAACAAAACTCTTTTCATAAATTCTCAACTTGTGTAATTGCAAAATACTATAGAATTATGAAAGATTAAATGATTATTCCATTTATTGAATTTAATTTTTTTTCTCTTCCCAATCTGTAAGTATACCATCACGGAAAAAGAATGTAACATCACCATAATACCATTGGGTAAAAGTACCCCAGTTTTTAACGCTCTTATCAATTTTATCAGGTTTTCCCCAACTTGCTTGAAGCATCTTTTCAGTCATCCCTTTCCAGATTTGTTTGTTATATATTTTCCTACCAGTATCATTACCGAATTTATTAGTGTATAATTTTTCTATTTCTAAAAGTTCGCTATCAATCTTATTACTTAAATTATTTGATTGGGATTTTAGACTGTCGATTTGTTTTTTGTACAACAACTTAGTTTCAGTTAGATTTTTTATTTGAGAAGAAAGACTATCCATTACCGATTTGTAATTATTGGCATCTATTTTAGTTTCACTTTGAGGTAAAACGCTTAGATTGAAAATTATTATTAAGATCAGTGATAATATGGTTTTCATAAATATTAATTTATAATTAATTAATAAAAATAAAAACCCCGGCTAAACCGGGGTGCAAGTAGTAAGAAAGTTTATTATAATAAAATGAAAAATTACAGTATCAATATAAATCAGATTAAAATAATTTTCAAAAAAGATTAATAGCGTCTATTTCCGCCGCTATTACCACCTCTAAATCCGCCGCGTCCACCGCCGCCTCCACGTCTATTATCAGTTTTAGGACGAGCTTCGTTTACGACTATTTTTTTACCGCCTAATTCTTTTGCATTCAATTCTTTGATAGCTGTTTCACCGGCAGCTTTTTCTTTCATTTCTACAAACCCAAAACCTTTTGATTCGCCGCTAAACATATCACGTATAATTTTTACTGTTTTTATAGCACCAAATTCTTTAAAAAGATCTTCTAATTCCTGATCTGTTACTTGGGCTGCTAAATTGCCGACATAAATATTCATTGTTACTCCTTTAAGTTAATGAATTTGTCTCTAAAGAGAATTCTAATTGATTTAAGATCCGCGGTATTAAAAAGAAGTAAAATTGCGGAGTAACAAAAGGAAATTAGAAACGTGGTTAGAGTTATTTAAAAATTGAAAAAGGAAGTGTAAAATCTTCCTTTTTCGTAGCGGGGCCGACGAGACTCGAACTCGCGACCTCTTGCGTGACAGGCAAGCGTTCTAACCAACTGAACTACGACCCCAAACTTTAAATAAACGCGAACAAAAATAGTAATTATCTCTAATTCAAACAAGTTATTATAAATTTTGTGTTCCGAAACTAACTCCAACTGCACTTGCTGCCAGTACCCCTTGATCGTTAAGTTTTACCAATTTTTGGTGAGAAATTGCTTCTTCAATTTTTACACTTTTGATTTCAGAACCTTTAAGCGAAACCATTCTATCAAACTGGCCTTTGATAGCTAAATTAATTGCATTTGTACCAAACTTGGTTGAAAGAATTCGATCGAACGGAGTTGGGCTACCACCACGCTGTAAATGACCTAATACGGTATAACGTGTTTCCAAACCGGTATTATCGCTGATTTTTTTTGCGACATATTCACCGATTCCGCCCAGCTGAACCGGATCAGTTCTTTTAATATCTTTGCCTTTTGTAATTAATCCGCCATCAGATGCTTTGGCGCCTTCTGCAACGCATACAATACTGAATCTTTTCCCCATCATATTACGCATCAGCACTCGGTCGTAAATGACATCCCAATTAAAAGGAATTTCAGGAATCAAAATAATATCCGCACCTCCGGCAAGTCCGCCGTTTAATGCAATCCAGCCGGCATATCTGCCCATCACTTCAATAACCATAACACGATGGTGTGATGATGCTGTTGTATGTAATCTGTCCAATGCTTCACACACAACATAAACAGCTGAATCATGACCAAAAGTTTGATCAGTTGCTTCTAGGTCATTATCAATAGTCTTTGGAACACCAACAATGTTGATACCCATATCACTAAGCTGCTTTGAAATATGCATAGTACCATCACCACCGATTGCTATTAATGCATCAAGATTCCAAGCCTCATAATTTTTTAATGCTTCTTTCGAGCGATCTACAATTTTAATTTTTCCGTCAACCATTTCCGGCCAATGAAAAGGGTCACCTTTATTTGATGAGCCAAGAATTGTTCCTCCAGTAGCTAAAATTCCTGAAACATCTTTGTTGTACAATTCTTGAGCTTTACCTTCAACAAGTCCTTCAAATCCATCAATAATACCAAAAACTTTTAGACCATTATCCAGAGCTGGTTTTGTAACACCACGTATAACTGCATTTAAACCTGGACAGTCGCCACCGCCAGTAAGTATGCCGATTCTTTTAACTTTTTGTTTTTTACTCAAAACTACCTCAAAGAAATTATTCGCAATTCAAAATTATATTGTTATTGAATCAAAATCATAAGTTTAGTTTTTTATTTTTTTGAATGTTTTGAAATGTAATTTAGCCAGATGAGAAAATTTTTCATCACCTAACTTTATGAACAATTCTCTTGCACTATTTTCAACTAAGTCTGAAGAACCTTTTGCTAAATGAATTCCAATTTTATCTTTTTGTTTAAACCATTTATTAAAAACATCACGGGCAATAATTGATGCGGCAGCTACACCAATATATTTTTCTGCTCCATGTAGTTGAGCAAAATCAACATTCGAATGATTAATATCATTCATAATATTTAAGTCGCTTTTGCTGAATTTATCTGTGATAACTTTTATAGAATTAGTGACATGAATTAAGTTGGATATTGCTTTTGAGTGTGCCCAATTTAGAAGCTTGTTTAGATTATTGAATTTATCGTAAAGTTGATTATATTTTTTCGGACTAATACATACAATTTCAATCATATTAGTTGGAATAATTTCCCTTATCAATTTTGATATTTGAGTAATCTGATTTTCATTTAAATCCTTGCTGTCCCTAACACCAATTTTTTTTAATTTAATTTTTGTTTCTTTATTAACAAAAACAGCCGCTACTACCAATGGTCCGAAGAAATCTCCTTTACCACATTCATCAGTACCAATATATTCATCGGGTTCAAAAAATTCAGGATCTTTTAAATTCAATTTAGGCTCATCTAAAATTAATTCATTAACAGTTCTGTATAATTTAGAATATAAATTTCCCTGGATAATAGTTTTAATACCTTTTTTACCGAAATAAACCTGGATTTTTATTTTATCCTTTAAATCTTGAACAGTGAATTCAAAATTGTATTCTTTTTCTAAAATTGGTAATGTATTCAAACCAGAATCAATACATCGTTTGTGAATCAACTGAATCTTTTTCTTCGCATCTTGGGATAGATTCATAAAATATTTTGTGGATTATAATAATGGTGTTTTTGTTTAGTTGCAAAATAAAATTTGAAATTATTATTTGTTTCACAATCTATTATATTTAATGCAAGTGCCACGTAGTATTAATTCAGTATCAATTACAATATGTTTATAATCAACTTCTTCATTGTTGGAAATGTTTTCAATCAAAAGATCCATTGATTTTTTAGCAAGTTCATAAGGTGGTTGATCAATACAGCTTAACGGAGGTGATAACAATTCTTGTACATGTGAATTACCAAAACATATTAAATCAATATCATCAGGAATTTTCATTCCAACTTCTCTTGCTGCTATATAGATACCAATAGCAACCGGATAAGTAACAGCCAAGATTAAATCGGGTAGATTTTTTTCTTTATAAAGTTTCATGAAAGAATCGTAACCGCTTTTATCACCAAAGTCTCCTTCAATAATCCAATCGTTATTTATTTCAACTCCATGATCACTCATTGCTTGCTTAAATCCTAAAATTCTTTCTTTACCAATGTTGATATTCGGGTGTCCGGCAAAATGTGCAAAATTTCTATAACCAAGTTTTATAGCATGCTCAATAGCTTTATATGCACCGCCTCTATCATCAACAGTAACTGTATTGCAATCTTTCATATCCGGGATACGATCCATAAATACTAATGGTACTTGACGTTTCTTTACAATCTCAAATATTTCGAAGTTAGTAGTATCTTGAGTGATTGAAATTATAATCCCATCAACCCGCATAGAAAGCAGTGTTTCAATTTGAATTTTCTGCATCTCTGCATTTTCTTGCGATACAGTAAGAAATATAGAATAATTATTTGTACGTGCGTAATTGTACATATGATCCATTATTGAACTGAAAAAATGATGAGCAATTTGTGGAATAACCACTCCGATAGTATTAGTTTTTCTTGATGCTAAGCTTCTTGCCATTAAGTTCGGAGTGTAGCCAAGTTCTAATGCAGTTTTTTTAATTAATTCTGCTGTTTTTTTAGGAATGTCAGGGTGCCCGCGCAATGCCTTGGAAATAGAGATAATTGACATTCCTAATTTTTTTGCAATATCATTTAAGGTAACTTGCTTCGGTTTCATTTTAATCTATTAGTTATAATTAGAATCATAGATATCATATTTTATAAGTAAAGATATGTTTTTGGCTAATTATTGTATAGTTAAAATCACAGTAATTTTCGTACTGAAAACTAAGCTAATATTAATTCTGTGTTAAATATAATTTGATTTTATATAAGAGCATTTATTATATTAAAAGTACAAAAAGACGCACGGGTTGACTTTAAACAATACAAGACGGAAATACTTAATTCTGAGTATTTAATAAGTCTTGTAAGAGCAAAATGGTATTACAGTACAAAACTGTTTTTAAAATTGCTTCAATTTTTATACTTCTTATCAGCCCAGTTTTGAAATCCCAAAAGTTAGCGTTACCTAAGAATGCAATTGCTGCGATAGACACTCACGAAATTTTTCTAGATGAATTTATAATTCGTTACGAAGATTATCTTTTTTCATCCGGCGTAAATGATAATATGGTAGTTCGGAAATCAATATTAAATAATATGATTAATGAAATCTTGCTTTATTATTATGACAATAATGAATTTATTTTTAATGATGAAGAGTATAAACGTGAACTTGATTGGGCAAAGAAACAAACAATATTAGCTTACCTAAAAGATCAAGAAGTTTATGCGAAAATTACCGCAACAGATGCTGAAATTAGGGATGCGTTTTATAAATCCAACGAAAAAATTGCAGCACGCCATCTTTATGCTGAAACGGAAGAGGAGGCAAATAATTTGTACCAGCTGCTGCTTACTGGGTCCGATTTTAATCAATTAGCAAGACAAGTTTTTAGTGATACTGTTCTAGCAAATAATGGCGGCTATTTAGGATATTTTTCGTGGGGTGATATGGATCCTGATTTTGAAGATGCAGCTTATTCATTAAAAATCGGCGAAATTTCTAAACCCGTAAAAACTAGATATGGTTATAGTGTTATTAAGCTCGAAGATAGAAAACCTAATCCATTGCTAACAGAAGATCAATATTTGAGAAAAAAATCGCACATGGAAAGAGTAGTTAAAATTAGGAAGAAAATGGCTTCAGAGCTAGAATACTTAAACAAGCTATTTAATCCAAATAATCTTGCAATAGATGAAAAAATGCTTGGCAATATTTATCAGAATTTAACATATTCCCTAGAAGAGTCGACCGAATTAGGGAAAAAAACATCTTCCGATGAAATTGCAGTAAAATATAGCAATAAAACATACACACAAAATGAAATAGAAAAGAGAATTCTCGAAATTCCCTATTTCCATCGACAAAAAATTAATTCCATTGACGCATTAAAAACAGTAGTTAAAGGTTTAGTTATTCAAGATATTCTCTTAGAAGAAGCATTGAATAAAAACTATGATACTAATCCGGCAGTACTATCTACAATTAAGAAATACGAAAAAAATATTTTTTTGCGTTATAAAAGAACTGATATAAACAATAATTATTATTTCTCACATGATGAGGTTTATAAATTTTATTTAGATAATCCCATTTATTTCATGAAACCGGTATTACTGAATGTTCAAGAAATAATAGTGGATGACAAACTATTAGCAGATAGTTTAGTTAATAGAATATACAACGGAGAAGATTTTGGTGAATTGGCCCAAAAATATTCGTTACGGAAATGGTCGGCTAATAATAAAGGAATAATGGGATTTGCAGAGCTGGATAAATTCGGGATTCTAAAAGATACATTATCTAAAGCTGAACAAAATGAAATAATAGGACCAATTAAAATAGAAGAACGGTATGGGATATTTAAATTATTAGAAAAGATAGATAAACGGTTGAAAGATTTCGAATCTGTTAAAATAGATGCAGAGAGATTACTCAAAAAAGAAAAATCATCACAAATTATGATGGAATATTTGGATAAATTAAAATCAAAAGTCTCCATAGTAATTGATGAGCAGTTATTAAACTCAGCAGCTTTAAGTTTTAAATAGATTTTGTTATAGTTCTTAAAAATATTTCTTAATGGGAGTGCATCATGAAGAAGTTCTTTACAATCTTCTTTGTATCACTGGCTCTTCTTTCAAGTTTAGTTTTTGCCGGTACTACGGGAAAACTAACGGGAAAAGTCACTGATAAAAATACCGGCGAACCGTTGCCATTTGTTAATATTACATTGGAAGGTACAACAATCGGTGCTGCAACCGATCTCGACGGTAAATATGTTATACTTAATATTCCTCCGGGAAGGTATAACGTTAAATTTCAATATATTGGTTTTCAAACTTTAGTTGTTCAAAATGTTCAGATCTCAATTGACCTGACTACAAATCAGGATGCCATTCTTGAAGAAACTGCTGTTGAATTAGGAACAATCGTTGTTCAGGGCGGTGTCGAAACAATTCAAAAAGATATTACCTCATCTCAAGCAAGAGTAACGTCCGAAGAGATAAGCAATTTACCAGTTGCAGAAATTAACGATATTCTTTCACTTCAAGCTGGTGTTACTACTGGTGCCGGCGGTGAATTCCATATCCGTGGCGGACGCTCGACAGAAATTGCTTACTGGGTTAACGGTATTTCAATAACCGATTCTTACGATAATAGCCGTGGTATTGAAATTGACAATAGCAGTGTGCAAGAACTGCAAGTTATCAGCGGTACTTTTAATGCTGAGTACGGTCAAGCATTATCAGGAATTGTTAACACTGTAACAAAAGAAGGTGGACGCGAATATAAAGGTGATGTTAAGGTTTATGGGAGCGATTACGTATCTAATTTTACAGATTACTTTGTTGGCATTGATGATTTGAATCCCGTTGCCAATTATAATCTGCAAGCAAGCTTAAGCGGACCAATTCCTTTTACTGATAATAAACTTGCTTTCTTTGCCAACGGCCGTTATGTGTACGATGACGGACATCTTTACGGTTATAATAAATTTAATACTTATGGTGATTCAGCCGATGGTGAATTAACATCAATGAGTTGGAGTAAACGCTATATCGGTCAAGTTAACCTAAGTTATTTTGCATCATCACAATTTAAGTTCAATGCTGAAATTCTTTATTCAAAAGAAGACTATAAAGATTACAGTCATTTCTACAAATGGAATCCATACGGTGATGTAATTAAATATACAAGTAGTTATAACGCTACATTTACAATGACACATACATTTTCAAACACATCATTCTATACAATCAAAGTTTCAGATTTCTTTAAAGATTTCAAAGAACATTTATATGATGATCCTTTAGACAGCCGCTATCTCCATCCAGATTCTTTACGCACCGTTGGTTATGCTTTTGTAACTAAGGGAACAAATCTTCATAGATTCTATAGAGAAACAAATACATTAATCGGCAAAATAGATTTTACAAGTCAGATTACAGAAAATCATTTAATAAAATTTGGTGTTGAAGGACGTTTACATTCATTAGAATTTGATGACTATAATTTAGAACCGTTAAGAGTTAATAATATTGAAGTTGAACCATTTGTCCCTTCAATACCGGCTGAGAACACTCCGAACAGAACTAAATATTCAAGCGAGCCAGTAGAATTCTCTGCATATATTCAAGACAAATTAGAATATGAAAATGTAATTATTAACATCGGGCTTCGATTTGATTATTTTGATTCGAAAGGAAAAGTTTTAGTTGATCCGACTGATCCAAATATAAATCTTCCGTTAAGATCGGAACTGCAAAATTTACCATTGGCAGAAAGGGAACCTTACTTTTATAAAGACGCTACTGCAAAATATTCCTGGGGACCAAGATTTGGTATTGCGTATCCTATTAGCGATAAAGGGGTACTTCATTTTTCATACGGACAATTTTTACAAATACCTACATTCCAATATTTATTTAACCGCGGACCATATTATGTACCTAATACCGGTACCGGATACGGTCCATACGGCAATCCAGATTTAAAACCGCAAAAAACTATAATGTATGAAATTGGATTCCGTCAAGAATTCTTTAATGATTTTGCACTTGATGTAACTGGTTTTTATAGAGATATCAGAAATTGGATTACCGCCGGTCCTTTAATTCCTACAAGAAATCTTGTAACTTATTCTACTTATATCAACAAAGATTATTCTAACGTAAAGGGTATTACTCTTAATCTTAATAAAAGATTTAATAATAATTACTCTATAGATTTAAATTATACATATCAAGTTGCTGAAGGAAGTAATTCAAGTCCCGAAGATGAATTCTATGCACAACTTGGTAACGGAGAACCGAATTTATATTTAACATCACTTGATTGGGATCAGCGTCATTTATTGAATTTCTCTTTCTATGTTGGCGATGTTGATTGGGGAATTAGTACAATTGCACGTTATGGTACTGGATTACCATACACTCCGGCAATTACACAATATACTGCGGATAGAGGGATTACATCCGGATTGCAGAGAAACAGTAGAAGAAGACCTAACCAATTTAATATTGATTTAAGATTACATAAATCATTTGAACTTGCCGGATTAGAAGTGACAACATTTTTAAGAGTATTCAATTTACTCGATAACAAAGTTGTTGTTAATGTATTCGGTGATACTGGAAAACCGGATTATACTACAGAGGGACAAAACATTGGCGATGATCCGAATAGATTAAATACAGTTGAAGAATATTTAAGATATCCATGGAATTATGCTGAACCAAGATTAGTTCAATTTGGTTTTGAATTTTCTTTCTAACGTTGATAAAAGAAATAGGAGATTAATAAATGTCAAGATCGTTAAAAGCAGTATTAATAATTGCGATCGGTTTAATGACCACAATTGTTACTTTTGCACAATATGTACCAAGTGATGAACGCGGAGATGTAACAAAAAGAACTAAAGCACAAATGGAAGGCAACAGAATCCGCGCTACATTTTTTAATCATGGTCAAGCTGGTCGTACAACCGGGTCTGCCCCGATTAATGAACAAACACCTTTCGAATGGCCTAAAAATACCGGGCAAGTTTATCTTGCACTACTTGGTATTTTTGCCGGAGCTGAAGTAACAGATAACACCGGTACCAAACAAAGAATAATGGAAGTTTGTAATTACCGTTCTTCACCTGAAGGTAAATCATGGAACTTTGAACCGGTACCCGGATATTTCAATGAAGTAACTAATCAAATAGCTACTAGTGTAGAACCCGATACCTGGCCGGCATTCTGGCCTGATCGTCTCAATGACGATGTTGATCCGGGTTGGAGAGGTTCCTGGAATGGTTACTTCGGTAAAAATGTTTTTAATGCCGATCAAGAAATTTTTTACAGAGCTACTGATGATAATTATGATCGCTATGCTGATTTCTTCCCGGATTCCACCGACCTCACACGTAAAGGCCTTGGTTTGATTATAGAAGTTAGAGTTTTAGCTTGGTCGCAAGTATTAGTTGAAGATGCTATCTATGCACTTCACTATGTAAAAAATGATGGTACTACAAATTATCAAAAAGTTGGTGTAACAATATGGTATGCAGATTTTGTTGGTGGTGATGGAGATTCCAATGATGATATTTCGGAATTTGATTTATTAGAAGATATTGCATGGACACGTGATAATGATCATAGAGCACCTACATTTGGTTCCGATCCGGTTGGTATTGTTGCTGTTGCATTTTTGGAAACTCCGGGTAATGCAGTTGATAGAATTGATAATGATGGTGATAGTCCTGAATTAAATAATCTTATCAGCGAAGCGATGATAGAAGGAGAAATCTCAGACAACTTAGTTGATGATAATGCCAATGGATTGATAGATGAAAACCAAACCCATATTCCTTTCGGCGAACAGAGAGGCGTTACTTATGCTGATAGAATTGCTCAACCTGTAGATCCGGCTTGGTCTGTATTACACAACAGATTTAAAGTAGAAGCTAACAGTCCGGTTGTTACACAATCTATGATTGATTTAGCTAACTCAAATCCGGGTACAAATAAATGGGCTTTATGGCCAGCACCGGATACGTTCCAGAATGGTGTTGTTCATTTAATTATGGTTACACAAGATAAAATTGGTCTACCATTCAAAGACGGTATTGATAATGATAATGATGGTGAAGATAGCAGTCCTGTAATTACTCAAGCTATGATTACAGAAGCATCTGCCGATGCACCATATTTTAGATATAAAGTAAATGAAAATACTTATCTATATAATGTTACATCTGCAACGCTTGGAATGAAATATGCAGATGGTATTGATAACAATGGTGATGGAGCTATTGATGAAGGTATTGATGATGGTATAGATGTTTTAGTGGATGAAGCACGAGATGACGGTATTGATAATGATTATGATTGGAATCCGGCACGTGATGATGTTGGATTAGATGGTGTAGCAGATAGCGGCGACGAAGGTGAAAATGATAACAGACCAACTTCTGGCGCTGCAAAAGGTTTACCTGGAGAAGCAAGTGTTGACGTTACAGACGTTTCTGAAACTGATCAAATTGGTATTACAAATGCAGACTATGTTCCAGCCGGTGGTCTTAATATGAACAGTGATGCACAAATGTGGTTCGATTTTATGATTCCGGGTAAATTCTTTGATCCGCAAGAAGTTGTTGCTGGTGAATATGACTTATTTGTTAACTCAAGTTTATTCCCGTTAAGATCGGGTCAGCAAGAACCGATTTCCACTGTAGTTCTTTTTGCTAACGGTTCAGTACCAGATCCAAACGGACAATTTAGAAAAAGTGAAATTTTAAGAAAGAGACTTAGAGCTCAAGAAACATATAATAACGATTACCGTTTTGCTAATGCACCTTTATCACCTACAGTAACAGCAATTCCTGGTGATAATAAAGTTACACTTTACTGGGATGATATTGCTGAAAGATCATTCGATGCATATATTGATGCAATCGGAGGTAATGGAAGAGATTTTGAAGGTTATAAAATTTACCGTGCTTCAGATCCGGCTTTTCAGGATGCTGAACAAATAACGAATGGTTATGGCGGAAGACAATTTAGATTACCAATTGCACAATACGATCTTGTTGATGGGATTACCGGTTTTGATGAAATTGGAATTGACGGAGTGAAATATTTCTTAGGTACAGATACCGGATTGAAACATTCATTTGTTGATTCAACAGTGCAAAATGGATTTACTTATTACTATGCAGTTGTTGCTTATGATTTTGGATTTCCAGCTGGCGATATTATCCCTTCTGAATCAACTATTCGTGTTTCTCTGCAAGCAGATGGTACTGCAAAACTTGGTTCAAACGTTGTACGCGTAACTCCCGAAGCACCGGCTGCTGGTTACGTTCCTCCAACTTTAGGAACAATTACTAGATCACAAGGTACATCTTCTGGAACAATTTCATATCGTATTATTGATATAAACAAAATAAAAGAAGGGCATGTTTATAATATTACCTTTGAAGATACAATTAAAGTTGCATCGCGTACCGGATTGCCCGATACATTAACTACGAAAAATTATACTCTTGTCGATTCAACTGCCGGTGTTACACTCATTAGTAAAAATCCAAATTTGAGCTCTTCTTATGAACAACCTATTGTGGACGGTTTTACTTTAACATTCCAGAATGAAAGCAGAGTTGAATTAGATAGAACAGAATCAGTTTGGAGTGATCCTAAAATTGTAACATATCAATTCGAAAAGTTTGTATTCCCCGGTGGATTTAGAGGAGAAGAAAGACCGAATGATTACAAAATCGAATTCGGTGATGTTGGATTCGGCACTTCTACTCAAATCAAACTCGGAAATAATACATTCCCATCAAAAGCAGTTAACTTTAAAGTATATAATCTAAGCACTCAACAATATATTGAATTTGCATTTATGGAAGTCGACGGTACCGACGGAGTTTTATCTACAGCTGGAGCAAGAAGAGATAGAATTGTTTTTCTCGAACCCGATACTAATGGTGATTTGGTTTATACATGGTGGTTCTATTTGTTAGCAACGCCAAGTACTACTGATGGTACAAGATTACCTCAATCTGGTGATTTTATTACACTAAAACTTAATAAACCATTTTTATCATCTGATGTTTACCGTTTTGTTGCAAAGAAAGGATTTATTGATAACGAACAAGCAAAAATTGATTTAGAAAATATTAAGGTTGTTCCGAATCCTTATGTTGCTAGTGCACAGTGGGAACCGAAAAATCCTTATACAAGTGGAAGAGGACCCCGTTCACTTCACTTTACACATTTACCAAACAAATGTACTATCCGCATTTTTACAGTTAACGGAGAATTGGTTGATGTGATTGAACATGATAGTCCATTTAACGATGGTTCTGCAGAATGGGATATGCTAACAAAAGATAGACTTGCAATATCTTATGGTGTTTATGTTTATCATATAGAAATACCGGGCATCGGAGAAAAAACCGGTAAGTTTGCAGTTATAAAATAACAGCCCGCTTTTTCTCCCTTTAGAAGGGGAGGAAAGTGATTAAGTAGATAGAAAAATTTTAAGGAGTTTAGCCGTGATAAATAAAAAATCTTTGATAATGTTTATTTTGGCTGTAGCTTTTCTACAACCGGTTTTTGCTCAGCAAGTAACTAAAACTGGAACAACCGCAGCCAAATTCTTGAATGTAGGTATAGGCCCAAGGGCTAATTCAATGGGAGGTGCCTATACTGCAATTAGCGATGACGCTTATGCTATGTATTGGAATCCGGCTGGTATTGCTAATGTTGGAGAAATTCAAGCTGTATTCACTTACACTAAAATGTTTGCTGATATTAATGTGAATTATTTCGGTGTTGTTTTACCGGCTGGAGAAATTGGTAATTTCGGTTTCAGTGTTACATCTTTAAATATCGGAGAGATGGATGTTACTACAGAATATTACCCGGAAGGAACCGGTGAAAAATTTTCTGCCGGCAGTTATGCTTTTGCATTAAGTTTTGCACGATATATTACTCAGGATTTTACCGTTGGTTTCAATATCAAATACATACGCGAAGATATTTTTAATTCAAGTGCTCAGGGAGTTGGTTTTGATGTTGGCACAATTTTCAAAACACCATTCTATGGATTAATCTTTGCTAGCAGTATTTCCAACTACGGCTCTAAAATGCAAATGAGCGGACAAGATCTTTTGGTCCGTCACGATTCTGATCCGCAGCGTGAAGGTAACAACGAAACTATTGATGCTTATTATTCTACAGAAGAATTTGAATTACCTTTAAGATTGCAGATAGGGTTATCTAGAGAATTTGTAATTCTTGATCAGCATAAATTAACACTTGCGGTTGATGCAATTCATCCGAATGATAACGACCAATGGGTAAATGTTGGTGGAGAAATATCTTTATTTAATAATCTGCTTTCGCTAAGAGGTGGTTATAAAGGATTATTCCTTGAAGATACACAAGAAGGACTTACATTTGGTGCTGGAATTCATTATGATGGTTTAGGAGTATTCAGAATTTCTGTAGATTATTCGTATCAAAAGTTTGAATATTTAGATAACATTCATAGTTTTGGAGTAATGCTTGGTTTTTAAAAACTGAGCTAGGCGAAGTATCTCTTACTTAATATTGAGATCATTCACTTTGTTCAGGGATAAAAAGTTCCACCTAATAAATAACTAATTTTCATCACAAATCATTGGAGGCACAATGAGAAAAGCATTATTACTTTTTACGGTTTTATTATTTAGTGTCTCTCTTGTTTATGCTCAAACATATAATGTTACTTTTAAAGTGAACATGAATATAGAACTAAACAAGGGCAGATTAACCACAGCCAATCAGGTGTACGCTCGCGGTAATTTTAACGATTGGGGCCAAAGTGAACTAACCGATGCTGATGCAAACGGGGTTTACGAAGGTACATTCGCGGTTGAGGCATCAAAATTAGAATCTGGTACTGGGAATATGTACTTTAAATATTTCCATAATGGTGCCGGTGGTATTAATACTGGCTGGGAAACAGATATTAACGGAGGAAATAGAGTCGTTGCTGTAACAGCAGATAAAGTGCTTGATCCAGCATTTTTTAATAGCGGCTCTTTTTCAAGTGGAGGTACATATACCGGTGTTGCAACTGATGTTACTTTTAATGTTAACATGACTTTACCAATAAATATGGGCATGAATCCAGGAACTGCAGTTGTTGGTATAGCTGGTAACTTTAATGGGTGGAGTACTACTGCAACAACATTATCTGATCCTGATGGCGACAAAATTTATTCAGGAACTGTTTCTACCACATCCGGAGAAATTCTGGTTTACAAATTTATCTATACTCAAGGCGGAATTTCATGGGAAGGTAATTTTCAAACAACAGATGATATATTTGGTAATGACAACAACAGAATTTATGGTGTTGTAGATGGAACTAATACTGTTGACAGATTCTGGAACAATGCTGATCCGAACGTCCAATTGGGTGATGGAAACATGTCATTCACAGTTGATATGGGCGTATTAGAAACATTAGGTGTATTTGATCCGGCACTTGACGGTTTACAAATTCGCGGTGGTTTTAACGGTTGGAGTGATGCCGATCCAGCTAAAGCAGTTATGAACCAAAATCCAATCTTACCTAATGAATGGTTCCTCTCAATTCCTTTTGATAATCAGGAAGTAGGCGCTGCTCAAACATTTAAATATTATGCAATTCTTGCCAATCCTGGTATATGGACAGATACTTGGGAAAGACCACTCTCTACCGGAGGTGGCGACCGCTCAGAACCATTTAATGCTGAAGCTAATCAGGAAATTCCTAAAGTATATTATGATGATGTTTACCCCGAATTTGTAATTCCTCAAGGACAGTTTGTTCAAATTACATTCCGTGTTGATATGAGCCCAGCTTATGATGCTAATTTACAAGCAGTTCCGATGGAAACTGCAGATAGATTATTCTGGCGTTCAAGACAACCATTGTTCTCAAGAATAATGGGTTGGACTGATAATGATGAACAACAATATTTTGAATTATTTGACCCGGATGGTGATAAGATATATGAAGGAACGCTTGCAGTAAATGGTCCGGCATTCAACGGTTTTGAATACATTTATATGTATCAAAAAGCAAGCGATGCTTCATGGCAGAGAGAACCAACCGCACTTGGTACAACTGTATCTGGCAGAGTTAGATATATTCCGCAGTCTGCACCAAATACATTCCAACAGCCATACACTGCACCTCTTGATACATGGTTGAATCAAGCTGATAAATCTGCACAGTTTGAAGATTGGCCAGCTGGTTTATCAGTTGAAGAATATGGTAATGAAATACCAACACAATTTGCAATTGAACAAAATTATCCTAATCCTTTTAACCCATCAACAACAATTAGATTTTCAATTCCAAGTGATGAATTAGTAAGCTTGAAGATTTACAACACACTTGGTCAGGAAGTAGCTGTATTGCTCAATGAAAATATGAGAGCCGGATCTTATGAATATAAGTTCGACGCTTCTAGATTGAGCAGCGGTGTTTATTTCTATACAATTAACGCCGGCAGTTTCAATTCTACCAAGAAAATGTTATTCTTGAAGTAATATTTATTTAGGTGGAAAAAAAGAAACCCCGACAGAGTGTGTCGGGGTTTTTTTATTACACTAATCCAATATATGTTGCCGAACAATAGTTTGGATGTTAAATAAAGAAATAAAAAACCGAGCTTTAGCCCAAGATTTACAACTAAATGTACTAAAACTAATATTATATTTTGGAATTTTACTCCGTGCTAAAGCATGGAAATACTGTAGTTGTGAATTATATTAAAAGTTATTAATTATTCTTAGATAAAATTACTATTAATTGTTTGTACAATTCATCTGCACCGGGATAATTGGGTTCCATCCGATTAAGTTTTGTCAGTGCTTCCATTCCTTTTTTATAATCCTTATTAAGAGCATAAGCACCGGCAAGATTGTAAAGAGTTTGGGTATCTTTGAAATCAAACTCAACCGATTGTTCTAAATAGTAGATTGCTTTTTTTGCATCATTATTTACAAGATAAATTTGTCCCAGCCATTTTGTGCAGAACGCATTCGGACGGAGTTCATATTCTGCTAATAAAATTTTCTCTGCGTTTTTGTAATCTTTGATAGAAAGAAACCGGGTGCAGATTTGTTCTAGTTGTTGGTAGTATGGTTCAAGAATAGGATAGTTATATAATAATGTTTTCATATGCTGAATGTACATATCAACATTTCGATTTTTAAAATACCATTCGGCAGTGTATTCAATTCCTTTACCCCAGCTTACTTTCCCTTCAAGAAATTTCATAGACATCGAATCAATAAAATTTTTAGGCTGGCAGATTTCCGGATAAGTTTTTTTGAATTTTGGATCGATGAAAGGCCAATCGTTTTTTAACAGTTTTATTCTATATTTTGCAGTTATTGAGTCGAATCTGGAAATATTAAAATTGCTTATTGTTAAGCTGTCTTGTTTTTTACTTTCTACAACTGGTTGCGAATTCTTTGGTAAATAACCTTTTTCTTCCATCTTCTCATAAAAAAGTTTACCCATGTAATGAAATCCGTTCAAAGTCGGGTGTACATGATCAGTCATTATATTTTCACCGATTATTCCATGCGGACTTACAAATCTGAAGGCAGAATCAATATCAATTACAGCTGCATTATATTTTTTACCTAAAGTTTTTATTAAGAAATTAATTTTTCCCGGTGCACGGAATCTCAAACCATCGAGTTCTTTCGCAAGTGTAAATAGTGAGTCGGCTGATTTATAATTACCGTTTTTAAATTCTTTTTTAGCTTTTATAAATGTAGAATCGGCACGAGGATATTTTTTTGAGTTTATGGAAATGAAAGGGAATTGATCTTTTAAATTGCTTACTTGTGTAGAAACAATAACTGGAATATTAGCTTCCTTGAACATACTTAATACATCAGAAAAATTTTTTTCAAATTGAGTTATGCCATTCTGATATTTCTCCGATCCTAATTCAATATATTTTTCTTTTGCCATCCGGGACATTAAAGTACCGCTCTTCGGCATTCCATCATCGCTGGATAGTAAACTAGCAAACCATTCAATAATATTTTTAACTAATTGAGTAGTTTTAAATCGGTTCATGTAAAGGTACAGATTAACAAGTTCGGGAGAATTGCTAACAGATTCTAATGAACCAACACCTAATGCGCCGTAATATTCATTATGACCGGCGTAAATAATTATTAGATCCGGTTTCTGTTCGATTACATCAGGGACGAAATCACGGTAAGTATATGAATTTGTTGCCGAGATAGAAATATTTACAACTTCAATTGTGTTTGATGGGTATACTAGCTCCAGTCTTTTTCTGATGTAACGGGAAAAAGAACCCATCGGCATATAAGGGTATCCGGCAGAAGTACTTTCGCCAAGTACAAAAACACGGAATGCGTTCTTTTTCTTTTCAACATCAAAAACATCTTCTATTGTTGTGGGTATGTTATTAGATGAAGAAAAATATCTCCTGGCTACTTCGGGATTAATAATGTACTTACCTTCAGTAGGATTAACCCACATAGTAAGATCATATCCGTAATTAAAAATTCTTAATCCTAATTCAAGCAGTACTAAAAAAATTATTGGTATAAAAAACAAGATTAAATAATAATAGAAAGGAGCTTTACTTTGAGAAGCTTCAATGATTTTTTTTACTTCATCTACCTTAACATTTATATCGGAAGCTATTTTTTCAGCGGATAATTTATTTTTGTTTTTTAATATGTAACTGATTTGTTTGTTCTTTAATGCCAAAATTCCCTCTCATTCTTCGATGAACGACATGTAAAAATAATCAAAAATGTATTGTGGTTAAAATTTGTTTGTACTGCTTATATGAGTAATAAAATTCTTATTCTCTTAGTATAATTCGATTTACTCAACAATACACATTCATATCCGATATGATTAGAAAGTGAAAAGAAATTCTACATAATGATTCTATAGATTTAACTATATTTTGCTCGTAAAAAAAAATAAGTGGGTATTACATGAGTAAACTTTCCACATTAAGCCAGCTTTGGACATTCCTTCGAGTTAGAAAAAAATGGTGGTTGATGCCGATTATTTTCTTTCTAATTTTACTCGGCGGATTAATCATATTAACAAAGGGATCAGCTTTGGCACCATTTATTTATGCTATATTCTAACTATCTTTTTTACACTAATATCCTCTGAATGAATAGAAATATAATCTATATAATCTTAATTGTTTCTTATGCC
The DNA here is from genome assembly GCA_964464825.1 of uncultured Melioribacter sp. GTDB lineage: Bacteria > Bacteroidota > Ignavibacteria > Ignavibacteriales > Melioribacteraceae > DYJK01. The sequence goes on from CAYXKL010000024.1 coordinate 28,884, forward strand.
CTTTTTTACACAGACTTATATTCACAAGAAAAGGGTACACTGCGCGGAGTTGTAATCGATTCAACAAATTCCGAAGCGCTCCCTTTTGGTAATGTTTTAGTAAAAGAATTAGGACTTGGCGCATCAACAAATAACCGGGGTTATTTCGTTATCCGCTCGGTTCCGGCCAATCAAATTTATACATTGATTGTAAGTTACATTGGTTATAAAACAAAAATTTACAACGTTAAAGTTGAACCGGATAAAATTACCGAGCTAGAAGTTAATCTTGTTCCTTCAAGTATTGAATTGCAGACCATAGAAAAAATAGAATATTTGGCCGAAGAAGAAAACGTTCCAGATATCAGTAAAACTACAATAACACCAAAACAGATTGAATATATTCCTAAAGGAGTTGAATCGGATATTTTAAGGTCTCTAGTCACTTTACCTGGAGTACAAACAACCGGAGATGTGTCAGCAAAATTCAATGTACGTGGAGGTGAATCTAACCAGAATATAGTGATGCTTGACGGAATAACTGTTTATTATCCTTTCCATTCAATAGGATTATTCAGTATTATAGATCCCGATATAGTTAATAACATAGAATTTTTTAGAGGCGGTTATTCCGCAAACTACGGCAGAGCAATTTCTTCTGTACTGAAAATAATTACAAAAGATGGTAACAAAAATAAATATTCGGGCAGTTTCAGCGCGTCTCTTTTATCAGCTAAAGGTTTGATAGAAGGTCCTATCCCGGAAGGTTCTTTTTATGTAACGGCACGTAAAAGTATTTCAAATGATATTTTGAAAAAATTTGTAAATGAAAATGAACTGCCAATCGATTTTTATGATGCAGCATTTAAAATAAATTACGACAACAGTAAATTTTTCTCCGGTACAAAATTCACTCTTCAAGGGTTATTCAGCGGCGATAACTTAGAATACAATGATCCGAATGTTCCCGATTACCTTTGGGCAAATAATATTTTAGGATTTAAAATTTTCGCAGTAGGCGAAGTACCTTTCTTTTTAGACCTTGGAATTTCCTACAGCAGTTTTAAAAATGAATTGATACCCAAAGAAAGCGGTTTAAAACCCAAACTTAATGAAGTAAAAGATTTTTCAATTTCTGCAGATTTTCTTTATGTATTGGATAGTAAAGATGAAATTGGATTAGGTGTTGATGTTAAATCAATTTCATCTAAACTTTTTTTAGTGAATAGATATAATTTTAGAACAGATGTTGGAATGGATAAGATT
>CAYXKL010000025.1:0-29694 GCA_964464825.1 uncultured Melioribacter sp.
ACCATCTATGATGTGGGGCAACCGGGTAAGAATTATTTCTACACACAACTCAGATGAATCATTCTTTAATGGTTTAGTAAAAGAGATTTTGAAAAAAGATGATGGCACTATGCGAAGCTGGAGTCATTTTAAAATAACAATTGAAGATGCCATAAAGGACGGTTTGATTGATACGATACTCGGACATAAAGCATCCAAAGAAGAAGCAGCAAAATTTCTTGAAGATACTTTTTCCGGAATGACACAAGAAGCAATTGATGAAGAGTTTTACTGCATCCCAAGATCAGCTTCAAATTCTCATCTGCTCACTTACGAATTAATTAATGCAATTGAACGTGATAATTTATTAGATGAGCTACTCGCTAACATAACCGGCGATCTTTACGTAGGAATGGATGTAGGTCGTAAGAACAATCCATCAGTTATTTGGATACTAGAAAAACTTGGAGAACTTCTTTACACAAGAAAAGTAATTGCATTAAAAAATATTCCATATAGTAAACAGAGAGATATTTTATATGAAGTTCTATCTCATAAAAATTTTAGACGTGCTTGCATTGATGCAACCGGTATAGGAAATCAGTTAGCTGAAGAAGCACAAGAGCAGTTTGGTAAACTGAGAGTTGAACCGGTTATCTTCACACCTAAATCAAAAGAAGAAATTGCTTCTCACACTTATGTAATGGTTGAAGGAAAGAGAGTATTAATTCCAAGAGATAAAACTATTCGTGAAGATTTCTATTCTGTAAAAGCAGTTACTACCGCAGCCGGAAATGTCCGTTACGAAGCAGACCAAACAAAAGAAGGTGGGCACGCAGATTATTTCTTCGGATTTGGATTATCACTTCTTGCTGCTAAAACTTATACCGGTCCGATTTTGATTACTTCAAGAGTTAAACGTGAAATAAATTCAATATTAAATGGCTATTAATTTTTAATAAAGTCCCTCTCCTAAATTAGGAGAGGGATTAGGGTGAGGTCTTTATGAGTAAAATACTAAATCAATATGGTCAACCGTTTACAACTGTTCCTTTAGATCAGATGAAACTTACACAAGAAATTGCTACACGCAATTTTGCTTACGGTTACTTTCCGGGCTTCTTTAACTTCTTGCCGGACCCTGATCCGATTTTAAGAAATCTTAATAAAGACCAAACCGTTTATAAAGATCTGCTGAGTGATGATCAAGTAGGTCCGCTCTTTAACCGTAGAAAGAATTTAACCAAGTCTCTTGATTGGGATATAGAGCAAGGTGATGCAACAGAAAAAGAAGTAGAACTTTGCCAGCTCGCTTTAAATTTACTTGCCGATCAAAGAACTAAAATTAAAGATATTATCTCTCAATCACTAAATCCGATCGGTTTCGGTTACTCGGTGTTTGAAATTATCTGGGCTTGGTTAGATGGAAAACTTCTGCCGATTTCACTTCAAGAAAAACCACGTGAGTGGTTCTCATTCAATATGAATAATGAGTTGGTTTATAAATCAAAAGAAAATTATGAAGGTATTGTTGTTGTAGGTCCATCAACTCCTCCGGAATTAAAATATAAATTTATTCTATTGCAGAATGATCCTACTTATGATAATCCCTACGGCGATAAAGCACTTTCAAGATGTTTCTGGCCGGTAACATTCAAACGCGGCGGTATGCGCTTCTTCGGAAAGTTTGTTAATAAATATGGTATGCCGTTTTTGTTCGGTAAACTTCCCCGCAATGCAACTACAGAACAACACCTTGATCTGTTAGGCAAACTTGAAAATATGGTCGAAGATGCAGTCGGCACCGGACCCGATGATTCATCTTTACAAATTCTGGAAGCCGGTAAAACTTCCAGTGCTGATATTTATGAACGATACATTAATATCTGCAACAATTCAATTTCTAAGGCAATCTTAACAAATGCACTCTCAACAGATATTCAGAAAACCGGTGCACGTGCTTCTTCAGAAACCGGTGCAGAAACAATTGAAGGGAATCTATCTGAAGAGGACAGAGATTTTCCGGCTGAATTATTTAATCAATTATTCAAATGGACAATTGATTTAAATATCGGCAGCGCATTATACCCAACCTTCAAAGCATTCGAAGAAGAAGATGTCCGTAAAGAATTAGCAGATCGTGATGCTGTGTTAGCTGATAAAGTTGGTGTTAAATTCAATAAGAATTACATCATTAATAAATATAATATTGAAGAAGATGAATTTGATTTGAATGAGAATTCTACTGATAGCAATCAGCTGCCATCTGTCATTCCGGACTTGATCTGGAATCCAACAAAAACTGAATTATCAACTTATCAAGAAAATGAAAGCTGGTTTAAAAAATTTATTAATTGGATTTCCGGACGGCGCATAGAACTATCCACCGAAAGATCACAAACAGATAATATAGCGGATCAGTTGTCTAATGCGCTTCCGGATAAATTGCTGCAATTTCAAATGGAAGAATTAATGAAACCGGTTTTTGAACTTGCAAGTAAATCGAACAGCTATGATGAATTTAAGAATGGATTAGCAGCACTTTATCCTCAAATGAAATCCTCACAGCTGGAAGATCTCGCAGCTAAAGTTTTTTTGATTGCAGATCTTGAAGGAAAGTTTTCAGTACAAAAAGAAAATCAATAAAGTCCCTCTCCTAAATTAGGAGAGGGATTTAGGGTGAGGTCATACCCGGAATCTAAAAAACTAACGCTTAAACCCATGGCAAAACATTTTTTCACTATACTGATATTGCTGATGCAGATTAATACAGTCATTTGCGGTGATGCGTTAAATACAATTAAATCCTTCCCGGATAAATCTATTGATTGTGTGATTACATCTCCTCCCTATTATCAATTGAGAAATTACGGTTATAAAAACCAGTGGGGATTAGAAAATACTTACATAGAATTTATTGATAAAATGATTTTCTTAACTGCAGAATTAAAACGAATAGTAAAAGATGATGGTACACTCTGGATAAATTTTGGTGATACATATAACGGCAGCGGTAACGACAGCGGAAAACAAAATCGTCAGTACTCTCAAAACTTAATGAAAATAAAAGTAGGCGATGCAAGTCCTACTAAGTGTAATTATAATCATGGCTATCCAAGAAAATCTCAATTCTTAATTCCGCACCGGTATGCAATACGATGTATTGATGAACTTGGTTTGATTTTACGAAATGATATTATCTGGGCAAAGAGAAATGGTATGCCTGAAAGTGTAAGAGATAGATTCTCAAAAAAACATGAATACTTTTTCTTGTTTGCAAAACGTCATAAATATTATTTCGATCTTGATGCAATACGTGACACACACAAAACTAAAGATAAACGAGTTCAAGGAATAATTCGAAGCAGAATATTAGGTTATCATAATAAAGTTTATAATTCAATCCGTCCAAAATATCCGGTTGCACAAGCTGAAATGTTTGGTTCACCAAGAGCACGTTATTCAAGAGAAGTATTATCAGCAAAAAGAAAATTTTATTGTGACAATAATTTACCGGAAGGGAATCCTAAAGGAAAAAATCCCGGTGATGTTTCTGACTTTTGGGATATACCAACCAAACCTTCTTCAGTTAAACATTTTGCTGCTTACAATTTCGATTTGATTGATAAACCAATCATTGCCGGTTGTCCGGAAGACGGAATTATTCTCGATCCATTCTGCGGTAGCGGTACTACATTGGTTCGTGCTAAACAGCTTGGTAGAAATTATATCGGTATTGATGGTAAAAAGGAATATTGTGATATGGCAAAGGAAAGATTGAAATGACTCCAGATCAAATAAAATTTTTATTATCACTTTCTCCGGAACAGATTGTTAGTTGGTATCAATCGAAAGGATTGCAAACTACATGGAGTTGGCGGGATCTATGGCAAGAAGCACATAATAAATATTTTACTGTTGCAAAAGTAATGAAGCTTGATATACTTCAAGAACTAAAAGATGAGGTAGAAAATATATTTGATAGCGGAATTACTTACGAACAATTCAGAAAGAATTTAGAACCGGTACTTAAAAGATTAGGTTGGTGGGGTAAGGTTAAAGCTTCAGATGTTCCCGGATATGATCCGGCAAGCGGTATTGATCCAAATAAAATCGTTCAGCTTGGTTCACCGCATCGCTTAAAAACAATTTACCGGGTAAACTCTTCCGTTGCATATAACAGTCAGCGATTCAAATCTCAATGGGCTAATCGTGAAAGCCGACCTTACTGGTGGTACTTACAGCTGCAGAGAGAAACGAAAAGAAAATCCCACGCTAAATTCCACAACAAAGTTTTTCTTGCAACCGATCCTATATGGGATACAATCTATCCTCCAAATGATTGGATGTGTATGTGTACAGTTCGTGCATTAACCAAAGAAGAATTTGAAGAACGTAAACTGAAATTATATGACGGCAATAACATTGAAGTTGAGGTAGCCGAAGGTTGGGATTATAATCCGGGTAAAACAGCATTTAAACCAGACTTAAATAAATACGATGATGAACTTAGAAAACTGATAACCGATAACTGACAACTCATGACTGATAACTCATTACAACAAGTAAACGAAATTTTCAAAAGACTATCACAAAAAGGTGTTCCTACAATTTCTTTAATGCAGAAGATTGCCGGGCATCTTGAAGATAACATCCATGAAAATTTACGCACTGAAGGAAGTGGCTCACCAATTCCGTGGGCACCATTAAGTCCGGCGTATGCAAAACAGAAAGCAAAAAGAAAATCACTCGTTCAGAAAATTCTTACAGCACACGGTGCATTGGATCAATCTATTTTTCAGAGAGCTTCAGAACTTGAAGCAGCTGCCGGTACTAATAAAATTTATGGACCACCGCATCAGTTTGGTGCTGAAATTACCCATTATGGTAGAAGCGAATTATTTAAAAGAAATAAAAGTAAATCCGGAAAATTTAAGAAAGGAACTACACCCGGACGTGGTTCTACTTTCAAACAATATATTGTTAAAATTCCAGCAAGACCGTTTCTCTATTTAACACCACATTACAGAGATTTAATTATCAACGATGTAAAAAATTATTACGCACATATTTAATTTTTTTGCCGAATTAAGGCAATATAATTCGGTAAAATGCTATCCAGTTTCCCTTGACTTTCCGGACACTTAGTGCGTAGTTGGTACCAGCAAACAGAAAAAGGACGCAAAAATGAATAACACAAAAGATTTACCGGACGATCTTAATCCTAAATATTTATTTCAATCAATTCATACCGACCTTATAGTACAAGCAGTAAATAATCAAATCGATCTATTGCAGCTCGCTAAAAAAGAATTAGCAAACAGAGGTTTAGATAATAATGGTTTGTGGATCGGATTCAATAAAGCAAAAGAAATTCATGGAGTTAAGTAATATGCTAAACAATTTAAAAAGTCTGTCTATTGATATTGCAAAAAGAGAGAACATTGAGTTCATGACTCCAAAATATATTAAGAGTTTATCTCAAGAAGAATTGTTCGATTTTGTTCAGTTCTACGTTCACGAAAAAACCAAAGATTTGCTTAAACGTAAACAGTTTTTCGAAAACACTTCAACTGTACTGCTCAATTTAATTTATGAAGGTAAAATAGATATTAAAGCAATTGCCCGGAAAGAATTGATTGCAAGGATCGGAAATAAAAAGAATTAGGTACTGATTAACATAACTTCTTTTTTAAATACATCACACCAAACTAATAAGTTTAATACCACAAGGATTATCACCACAAGAATAAATTTCCATTTACGTTTTATATAATCAAGTAAAAACACTTAACATACTATTTTAAAAATAATTATAAAAACTATTAATATTATCATCAAATATTATATTTCAATAAATCCATTTGATGTTTTATTAATGCTGTTTCAAGATATTTCTTCTCTATTCGTAATAATGCCAAACTAAATTCATTCATAGCGTCAGTAAGAGCACGTCCAAATCTACGCTTTGATGAACTTTCCCATTCGGCATACTTAATTAATACATCTGTTTCCATTTCATAATAATCATTTCCTTGTTCTCTAAATTCTATTGATCTACCAAAATCTAATATTGAGCAATTTTTAAGCATACTATTATTATAATATTTTTTGTTAATGATAAAAGATAATTTGTCATAATCAAATTGTCTTTCTTTTCCTATTGTTATATCAACCTCTATCAATTTGTTTCTAAAATTAAAAACAGAATCGATTGAAATAATAGTATGATTGTATTGATTATGCCAATTGTAAAAGATTTTATAACCATCTTCATCGTATATTTTCCCATGATTATATCTTATCACTCCATTAGAATCTAAATATTGATGTCTTTCATCGAATCGATTTCTCTCTGTAAAATATTTTTCGTGATATTCAATAACCAATGTATCTAATTTATATTTTATTATTTCTGTGTACCCAGGATTGTTAGGTTGTCCTTGATATACTGTATCTATATATATAATATTACTTGAATTAATTTTATTCTTATCCTCTGTACACTTACTACACATAATTACTAGAATAATTAAAAATAACTTTTTCATACTCCCTCTGCTTTAATGCCTAGAAGTAAACTTAATAATTCTTCATTCTTATATCCGTATGAAAATCTTTTTTCTTTTAAATCATAACTATGTTTCCGCCATTCATTTTCTTCAAAAGAATATATGCTCACCCAACTTGTTTTTGGTTTAGTGCCGATAATTATTTTTTCATTTAATCGGTACAATATTTCCGGTCCGTATTTAAATTGATATTCAATAATCAGCTTTGTCAACTCATCCAATATTTTATTCCAATGCCGTTTCAAGCCGAAATATAAATGGACACAGACCTTTCTAACATCTCTTCCATCATATAACGGAACAGAGTCTAAAAAATCATCGCAGCTGCAAGTCATGAAAAATAAATTGACATCCTTCCCCATCACTTTTTTATTCTTATTAGTCCAGTCCGGAAAATCGGGAACTTGGTGTACGTATGGTGGAAGATTTAATTTGATTGGTTCGTTGTGTTTGATCGCATCTTCAAGAGAATTAAAACCTTTAACAGATGGCTCAAATTTCTTTGATGTTGATTTTAATATCATATTTTTTTTATGAGTACAACTTTAAACATTTTTGTTGATTTAAGAGGAACAGAAAATGGTTCATACGCTTGGTTGTACGACATCAATATTACATTCGTTTTATCGTTCTTTGCAAATGTTGCAATTTTAATAGCTCCCTTTCCTTTATCCCATTTGGCAGCAACAATATCGCCATTTCTAATTTTATGTTTAGTGCTGCATAGTACAAGATCGCCTGGCTTAATAAGAGGCATCATGGAAATACCGAACTGCTCATCTACTTTTAAAAAGAAATGATACTGTGGTGAATAGTCTAATACTTCGCTGTGATACCAATCTGTTAGGTCTACTATATCACCGTCGCCAGCCGGAATTGTTGCTTCTAATTTGTATTCAAGTCCTTTGGTAATTTCGTATGGATGCTTAAACTTCTCTGTTACAGTTGAAACAATCTCCGCCGGTTCTGGATATTTTTTTACTCCGGTCAGCAACCAATATTTATCGGCTCCCATTTTTTCACTTAATATCTCTACATATTTAAGCGGATCAAGTTCTGCGGTAAATACTTTATTGATATGCTGTGGTGCTATGTTCAGTATTTCGGCAAAATCTTTCTTTTTACCACCCAGAGAATTGTAAAATTCAAGGATTCTACCGGCTATTTCTTTCTTTAATACCATAACATATTTTTGTTATTTTATACTTGACATACTAACATAATTTTGTTAGTATTGTTTGTAACGATTTAGTGACTACTTAAAGTAAAAAGAAATGGCAAAAAAAACCTCAATTTTTACAATTAATACTAGGTTCATTAATAAAGCTGAAATTGCACGTCAGTTGAACATCAGCCGCTCTTACGCTTCCCTAATTATCGCCGGAAAAAGAACAAATCCAGAAATAGTAAAGAAGGTGAAAGCATTAATTAAACAACAATTAAAGGCAGCTTAATCTATTCCAAAAATAGATTTACAACTGCTAATTGTAAATAACATATATGAGGTATCACATGAAGCTACTATTCAAAATCGCATTAATCCTTACACTAATTTTTGTTACTCTTCCTATTACGGCTCAGACAGAAGAAGTCGGAAAGATTTTCCCGCTCCAAGAAGCTGAAACTCTTTTTGGAAATGTAGTGCAAGAAAAAATTATCCCTTTCGATTCATTCAAATTCTTTGTTGCTCAAACTGATAATTATTTATTCGTCCGGTTAGATGAGAAAAATGTTTTTATAGCCGGAGATAATCTTAAACCGATTTATCCTACCATTCAGCAAGAGACTGCAATCAGCAATTATTCAAAGACTGGTACTGATCAGCTTATCTATCATAAGTTTTCAAAATCAAAAGTTCTTGAACTTATCAAACTCTATCCTAATGCTTTAGCTGTTCAAGTGCAGAATAGAAAAGAAGTACTAACTCTGCAGATAGAAAATTCGGTCTTAGAACTTTCGTATCCATGTCCACCTTATTGCGAATGAGCTCAAGATGATATTTGAAATTGCTAAATGGTCGGAATTGATTAGCACTTTCGCAGTGCTTCTTCCCATTTTATCATTATTCATTTTAGTGATTAAAACCGGGAAGAAGCAGCTGCAGTTCGATCTTGTGCTTTTAGCGTACTACTCGGTCACAAGTCTCTTCTTCCAAGCGGTTATAATGATCTGCTCTTTGAATGGTATAAATAACCTTTGGTTATTCCATGCTTTTATTGCAGTAGAATTATTTTTCTTCAGCGCATTCCTACTCTACATTACAAATGAGAATACATTTTTTATTTCTGTTTTCTTGAGCGCATTCTGTTATTTCATAGCTTCTAAGTTTGATGAACCTACAAAACTTCCATATCTGTCGGTATTAATACAATTCTTTTCTGTGTTGTTGATTTCACCTGGTGCGCTTAAGAATGCTATAAAATTTTTTGAAATTTCTAATTCAGATAATTATTCATCATACAAAGATTATGCTGTTAAAGGTATCCTTCTAACTGCAGTAAGCAATTTTGTATTCATAGCATTTATCGAAAAGCATTTAATACTAATCTTATTCGTGCACTCAATTTTAAACATCTATTCCAATTATTTATTCGCACGTACATTTAAAAGATATTCGGAGAATTATTTATGAAGATCGATCCCATGTATATAGTCCTTCTTGTTGTTCTTGCCGGTGTGTTTTTCATTAATCTTTTTTTCTATCTGTTGAATCAGAAAAGGAAAATAGAATCAGAAAATGCAAAGTTGAAGGACGAGAATTCTAAACTGCAATTGCAGTATACTCTCATTCAAAGTGATAAAAAACACTCCTCTGCTCTTTACGATAGACCGCTCCTAAAAGACTTTACCGACAGCGAACTCAAAGTAGCAGCGATATTAGTTGAAGGTCTGGAAGATAAAGAGATTGCAGATAAGCTGAAAAAAAGTATCTACACTATTAATCAGCATATACGTAACATGAGAGAAAAAGCCGGCTGCAGAAATACTAAAGAATTGATCGCTTATTTACTTCGTAATGATATTGTCTAAGGAGTAACATTTATGAAATCAACTATTCATTCAGATATGATTTCTCTAAAAGAACTTGCCAGATTAACTGACGAGTTCGATTTCCAGAAAGTTTATAATGCTATCCGTCAGCGCGCATCTAGAGGTAAATATTCTACTTACCAAAAGATAAACGGTGAAGGATACGTTTCAATTAACGATCCGTTAATACCTAATGAAGTAAAAGTAAAGTGTAAACGCTCCATAGTTCAAAAATCTCCCACAACCGATAACCGGCAACCGATAACCGAAGTCCCGAGCTTGCCGAGGGACAATCACGAACTCAGTGAAAAACAAAATGAAATTGCTTTAGCACGTACAGATCTTCTGAAACTTTACATTGAATACGCGGAACGAAGCGAAGGAAGTGTACTAGATGCAAAACATAAATTTATCGGGTTATATCACAATAATATATTTCCGGAGTTACATAAAAAACTGGGATCGGTTACATTCAAAACTATTGAGCGGTGGAAAAGGGATTATGAAAATGCTAAACGTGATTATAGGGTCCTTGCACCAAAATACAAATCTGAAAAACCTACAAGCGTACCGCCGGAACAAGCGGAAGTATTAATTAAACTATTCTTAAATCCGAACCAGCCGCCCATCAGTGAAGTTGTTAGAATGGCGATGGATTTATTCCAGATGAAAAACCATAACGTGATCTTAAGTGAACATACTTACAGAAGATTCATTGAGCGCTGGTCTAAAGAACATTATGCCGATGTAGTTTTTTACCGGGAAGGTGAACATGCACTTGATGATAAAGTGTTGCCATTCATTGAACGTGACTATGATAGAATAGAAGTAGGCGATATAATAGTTGCAGACGGACACGTTCTAAACTTTGAAATCATAAATCCATTTACCGGCAAACCAAAAAGAATGATGATGGTTTTGTTCTTCGATATGAAGAGTAACTTTCCGCTCGGCTGGGAAATATCACCAACAGAAAATATTCTTTCAATTGCAGTCGCTTTCAGACGATCAATTATGCGTCTCGGTAAATATCCTAAAGTTGTTTACCTTGATAACGGACGTGCATTCGGTGCTAAATATTTTAATGGTGTGGATTTTAACGAAACCGGCTTAACCGGACTCTTTGAACGCATCGGCACTAAAGTAATCACAGCTATTCCTTATCATGCACAATCAAAAACTGTTGAAAGGTTTTTCAAATCCTTTGCAGAAATAGAGAGACTGCTGCCTTCATACACCGGCACTTCAATTGAACTCCAACCGCCAAGATTGAACAGAGGTGAAAAATTACATAATAAGATTTTCGATAAGATGATGCATGGCACTTCACTTAACATTCTGCAAGCTCATTCAGCAGTTGCATGGTGGTTCGATCGGTACGCTGAACGTGCACAGCAAGATGGACATTTGAAAGGTCAGCGTCCGGTAGATCTGTTCGAAAGCGGACGTGGTCCCGGTATCGATAAAAAAGAACTGATCTATTTAATGATGACAGAGAAGATAACAACCATCTACCGCAACGGAATAAAAATACTAGGTATTTCTTATTGGAATGAAGCTTTGTTCGGCTTCCGTAAAGAAGTATTGATCCGCTACGATCTATTAGAGAACGATTCAATATTCGTTTATGAAACTAACGGACAATTCCTATGCGAAGCTAAACGTGTTGATAAAGTGCATCCGGCTGCCGGAATACTTGGCAATGAAGATGATGTTAAATTACTTGAAGAGCAGCTCGCTAAAAAACAATTTCTAAAAAGCACGGTTGTTGGCGATGCACGTAAATTCCTACAGCAAGAAGTTTATCCGGCTGCAAATAAATTATTATCCGATTATAACATCATTCAACTTGATGTTAATAATGCCGGTGAAGTAACAGAAACAGTCACTAAAAAAGAAAAGAAAATGTCGAAAGACTTCTTTAAAAAAATTGGTAATACCGGTGAAACAATACCGGAAGCAAATACAGACAACTTTCTTAAAAAATTAAAATCTGCCGAGGGTTAATATCCATGAAGAAAAATCTTGTGTTCGAAACTGCGCAAAGAGTTTTTAATATTAAAAAAAGTGTCGGGTTGGTTTATGTACCGCCGAAAGAACTGGTTGAAGATGCATTAAACCGCCTTGAAAAAGAAGGTAATGCAAAAGTGATCGATTGTATGTCGCATCGCGGTACTTCGGAAATATTCAACAACATCTACGCTCAGTATAACGAACACAGAAGAAATCCGGTGATACACAAGTTTGTGAAGTACAAAGATATGGAAGCCGATGTTTACAATTATCTATCCGATAAAATATTGATTCTTAAGAATGCCGATTTTATTTCCCGGCACAGCATAACAATAGATAAAATGATTGATGCTAAAATTCCTTTGATGCTGATTTTTAATAATCCATTTAGTGTGGATAGAATAAGAGAGATGAATTTTTACCGTACCGTTCATACAGTAGAAACGGATTTCAGAAAAAAATAAATAACTGCATGGCGCACCCCTACCAAGAGTTAACGCCATGCATCTCCTAACATAAACAACTAAAGCGGAGGTCTAAATAATATGCAAATCCTCAACGACGAGCAAATTCAAAAAGTTCAGAAACGTCTGCTGGAATTTGCCAAAGCTAATCCTTCTGTGTCATTCAATGATCTTGCTAAAAACATTGGAGGCAGCAGTACAAAGATCAACCTATTTGCCCACGGCAAATACAAAGTATCTCCGGAAATGCTTTCCGAACTTGCAGCTAAAGTGGAAGACTATCTTGACAGCTACACTGTTATTGAATCGCAGATAAGACCGGGAAGAATATTTGCCAAAACCAGTGTAGCGGAAGATGTTTTTACTACTACAGAGTACGTTCGTAAATTCCGTAAGATCGGTGTTGTGTTCGGAATTCCCGGGTGCGGAAGAACAATGGCTGTTAAAGAATATGCTCGCACTCATCCGCGTACTATTCTTGTAATGGCTCACAAGTTAATTACCAAACGGTCGCTTCTTACTTCAATACTACGTGAATTAAAAAAATCTGACGACATGATTCTTAATAACATGTTCGAAGATATAATTGCTGATCTCAAGGGTACAGACCGTTTATTAATAGTGGATGAAGGAGAACATCTCAGTGTTGATACACTTGAGATTGTAAGAAGGATTTACGACTTCGCCGGTATACCGATTCTCCTTTCCGGTACTAATATTATGCTGCAGAAATTACGCGGACGCAAAGGTGAATTGAAGCAGCTCTATTCACGTATCGGTATCAAAGCCGAAGTTAACGATCTGACAATTTCCGATACTAAAAAAATCCTTGAAGTAAACTATCCGGATGCAGTTCAGTTCTATGCTACGTTCCATTCTGTTTCAAAGATGAACGGAAGAATACTTGAGAACTTAATGGATTTAGTACGGGAAGCAACTCAAACGAACGGTGAAAGAATTACCGACACTCTTATTGATCAAGCAGCAAGTATGCTTTTAACATAGGAGGATTTATGGCTAAGAAGAAAAAGAAAATATTTCATATTCCCCAAGAGATAGAAGACAAATCACTTTGTGGTCTTCCACTCTCAAGAGCAAAGAATATAATATTACCTAGAATGGTGAATTTTTCATTTAATAAAAACGGTGCACGGTATTGCCATAAGTGTAATTATATACTCGAACTAATTCTATCTATGAAGTGAGATCAAATGGATGTAAAGATTAGCAACCATGTATGTCAGAGATTCATTGAGCGGTTCAATCCTAACCTTGATGCTTGCAATGGAAAAGACCGGTACGAAAAAGCACGTGCTGCACTTTCTATTATTGTTGACACTGCACAGTACGTGTCCGATAACAATGACGGCATACTTCTTTATTCCAAAGAGTATAATGCAAAATTAATTGTGAAGAATAGAACTCTAAAAACTATCTGGCACAATAACACTAAAAAGAAAAATTAAAAGTAATAAAGAGGTGATTAATGAAAACAACTAAATATTTGAGAGTAACATTCGGTAAAGATGCTGTTTATGATATTCCAGTCTCCGAAGTTATCCGTCACTATGCACGTTTTGTTCTGCAGCAGATTGCAAAAATTGATTTTGAAACCGCTCTAAAAGAAGCTGAAAAATATTTTGCCGAAGATCAAGAACGTTTAATTGAACATGCTACTCACGGTATGACGTGGATTGATGTAGTTGTGGATGCAATTACAATCAACAAAGGAAGTTTTATCAATAGAGATAAAGAATGGATTCACTCCAAGAAGGAGTTGATTGAAAGATGAAAATAACAATTAATCTGCCCGAAGATGAAGTGATGGCTCTTGTAATGCATTTGGGCTTTGTAGGATTTCAAATGCCGTTCTTGAATAAAAATCAGAAAGAGATTTTTAGGAAGACTGCAAAAATAATTCTGAATAAAGTTCTCACTTTCGAAGAACAATTAAAGATGATTGATGATACACATTCAGAAATAATTAAAGCTATTTACAATTATAAAATCCCTGTTAAGAAAAATGGCTAAAACATCCTCTGAAATAATCTGCAGTAATCTGAATGCTATTTCAGAAAAGTACGGCACACAATTAGTTTTTGTTCTTTGCGCAATTGCAATTAAAGAAAGTATGGGCTTGGAAAATTGGAAAAGTTATATCAGCCAGTCTTTCAAAGATCCCGAATTTCAAAAATTAATCGTAGGGACGGGATATATCCCGTCCGAAGGAAAAAATTATGAAGCAATTTAACATACAAAACATCGTACGCAATTTTATAGGTGCTGTCTCTTCAGTAGAAACAGCAGATAAACTTGCCCAAGAAGTTTATCAAAAAATTCTCAGCCGGGATGATATTGAAAGTGATGAATACAAAGAACTGGTTCGTCACTATCATTCATTAAGGAAACTTTACAAAAAGCTGTACACCGAAAAATTAGAACAAGAAAGTTCATTTGAAATTATCACAGCCAACTAAAAAAGTCACTCTCCTAAATTAGGAGAGGGATTTAGGGTGAGGTCATTGTCATACAAACCCAACATATTAAAACAAGAACGGATTGAACGCTTCGGTGTTACTGTAGATCTGCCGTTATTCAATCAAGAAAAATCCCTCCCGGTCAAATATCAAAATCTCCCGGACTGGGTGTTTGATGGCAGTGAATTCAGTCAGATAGCTTATAACAAATTCGAAAAACATTTAGGCGATCAGCAAATTAAATATTTGAACGCTGTAATTCAGCTTGGTGGTAAAGCTACAGATAATGATGTAAGAGAATATTTCAATGATCCGATTTTGTGGCCCTCCGGCAAAGTTAGTGCTCGCAGAAATGCATTAAAAGATTTAGGAATAATTAATTCAAATCCGGATTCACACGTTGACGGTCCATTCGGAAGTCCTAATGCTGTCTGGTCGGTCAATTTCAAAAAACTTTACATGCTGTTATTAGATTAACGTAGGGATCGCATACATGCGATCCTAACAAAGGAGGTTCAATGAACGAACAAATTCAATCGGCTATTGCGCTTCTCAATACTTACGGTTCAAACATTCTAAAAAGAGAAGATGTTATTAAATCCCTCAAAGAAAAGGTTAACAAATTCAAACCTACAGTTGATGAATACAACCGGCTCAGAGGTGAAATCGATTCTCTCACAGCGCAGAATAAAAGTGAGAAGAGGTTTTTAACAGATATGAAAAATATGATCGAAAAGTTTACCGATGTAAAAGTTCAGATCGGTGATCCAACTTTATTCGATGGAAAAAAGGAGGTAAACATTGAAACAGAAACAAAATAAAAGATCATTAATCAACACTTACGATGAAGTTAATGAAACTTTACAGATAATTGCTGTTATGCAGCTTACCGCAGATTCAAAAGAGAATGAACTGCAAAACAAAATTATCGAACTCAAAAAACAGTACGAACCGGATATTAAAGAACTCAGAAATAAAATTTCTGAACAAGAAGAACGACTTGCTGATTTCTGTAAATCGCATAAAAAAGATTTTACGGACCAGCGGAGTTATGAACTCACCTTCGGGCGTATCGGTTATCGGTTCGGTAAAAGTGCTCTTAAACTGATTAATAAAAAATTCAACTGGGAGTGGGCAAAGGAAAAGTTTCAAGATTTATTCAACTTGAAATATATTAATGTAGAAACCACTCTCAATAAAACAAAAATTATAGCAGATGCTGAGAAAAAACTTTTATCTGATGAACAGTTAGAGGCAGCCGGAGTTAAAATTGTTAAAGGTGAAACTCCTTATTACGAAATCAAGTGGGATGAAATTAAAGTTGAGAATATCAACTAATGTCTATTCCACAAAAAAATATTAACCCGGTATCAAATGCTCAGAAAGCAAAAATTCATATTGCCAAATCTCAGCTTAATCTTTCCGATCAGCAGTACCGGGATATTCTTTCCGGATTCAATACTGAATCCGGTCTGCCTTGCAGCAGCTGTCTGGAATTAAATTACGATCAAGCTGAAACTCTACTGCGCTTGTTTCGTAAACTCGGCTGGCAAGAAAGCAGAAAAGGTAAACCGCTTAAATATGAAGAGTATTCTAACCGCGATGCAAAGTTCGCAACTCCTAAACAGATGCGCAGAATTGATGCTGTATGGAATACAACAAATAACGTCCGGGAAAAAACAGAAGAAGCAATGAACAAATTCATCAAACGGATTGCCGGTGTGGATCATATTTCGTTTTTACTTGCTAAAGATATTCACAAAGTAATTAGGGCAATACAATCTTTATGATAGAATTATTCTTTATATGGTTCGGTACGCTGGTGCTGATCATTTTATCACTATGGATATTTATTCTGCTTTTAATTTCTATTTATTATTTAATTAAATGGCTCTTAAACGCCATCGCAGATTTAATTCATTACATCATTTGCGGAACCTGGGTAGAATGAAATTCGATTGGATAAAAGATATAGATAATTATAAATCATACTTCACTGAAAGTGAAAGAAGGATGATTGAATTGATAGGACTGGAGAATTTTATTCTGCTCAATAAGGAGTTTCGCGGTACATCTCATTACTTCAGTGATCGGTCAATCACTACGCTTAAGAAAAAATGGGCGCAGAAAAATAAAAACATCCCTTATGATGAAGCTGCAAGATCTGTCGGCGTTTCTAAAACAACAATTTATAATTGGCGCGAAGAGATCGGTGCTAACGACCCCGGTCTATTTGATAAGGAGAAATAATATGCAAACTTCTAAAAATTTAGTGCTACGTAGAATTAGTAACTGGAATGTATCAGCACGAATAACACATAAGAAACCTTCTCTCAGGTCGGATGAAGTTGCCGTTGCATTAACCATTATTCTTCCTGATTCACTCTTCCAAAAACCAGCTCTTAAAGCAGAAATTAAAATTGATGAGAAAATAGTACCTCAACAGATCACCGCTGAGGTGATTGATAACATAAAACAAATAGTAAGCGACAATTTAGGTCTCAAAATTGAACTAAGTCAACTAACTCAATGAAAGATTCTGAATTGAAAAAGGATAAAGTTTACTGGGCGCAAGTAATTGATGAAGAGTCGCCGCATTTCAACAAACAACTAAGATTAAAATTTATGTGTATCCGGTTCAGAGATATTGATGACAAACATAATTGCTTCTACCTATCCCAAATTAAAATCTTCCGGGAAATAGATTATAAGGAACTGCCTGATGAATATTAAAGATGCACTATTCGACTCAATAGAAAAATTACCATCCGATGTTTTCAACTATCACAAAGTTGAATTTGCCGGTGTATCACTAATGACCGACCGTGCAGCAATGATAAAATTCCGGATTAACTCCACTGATAAATTTACCATAACATGTCTACCATTAAGCCAACTCAAAAAAGATAATAACAATAATCTTTGGATCAGCCGGTCCATGTGCCAAAGGAAGGGTTTATCAAAAATACAACAGATATAGTATTAATCATGTTTCATCGTTGTCATGTAATCAGCGGTCGTGCCTTTTAGGGATTTCTTTTTAATGTTTGGCTTGTTCATAATGCGTTTGAATAAGGTAATGATTTTATATAGTTTTCCATAAATTCAAAATCTGGTAAACCATTTTTTGCGGGTAATTTTATTTTTGCTTTTAATAATTGACCCTTCCCGTATTTTCTTCCAAAAGAATATTTGAATCTCTCTTTGTCTAAAATTGTAACAAGAAAAAGTCCATTATACTTATTGAGTTTTGTATTATAACCACAACAAAGAGTAGTTGAGCCAATAAAATCATTAGGTTGATAAGTAGAATATCCTATTGAACCCTGTCCATCACCTATAAATATTATGCAATTTCCTTTTGAAACTAGATCTTCATCTCTTGCAACTTTTTTCATTATACTATTATTTTCTTTCTTAGCACCTAAATAATAAATTTCATCTCCGTTCTCTAATTCCAAAGCGTTGGAGCATTTACATTTTTCAATTTTCGTAAACACATCTGATAAAGAAAAATTTTCCCATTGAGATGGGTTTATTTTTATTGAATTACTTTTTAATGGCTCACTAACATTTTTCATTATAGAATCAAGGGAATATTTAATAAATTGTTTCGGCATTTCATCTGGAACTAAAATATCATCAAGCGAAACATTTGCTTCCCGACCGTGCGAACTATATCTGTATCTGTTTTTCTGTATGCACAAACAATAAAAAAACTTTTCATTAAATGTCATTTCATTTTTTGGTGAAAGAATTTTTATATTTTGTGCAGTATAAAATTTTTCCGGCTGAATAAAAGACGCTAATAAATATGAGCCGCCGAGAGTGACTGTTATTAATCCTGGTATATATGGTTCGGTTAAATCATATTTTAATACTCTTGCGACAACGCCAAAATTTTTTGTTGCTCTAGAGACAAAATTTATTCCTTCTTCTCGGCTTTCAGCAAAGGACATTTTCTCAAGGTCAAATTGATTGCCATATTGAACATCAAAAACTTTATTTAACGGAACTAATCTCATTCGCTTGTAATAATTGAAAATGCAGCGTATTTTTTTAATTCATTAATAAAATCTTGCTCTGATAATTTTGAGTAATCGGTTTTCATATATGCCTCTGCACACCATTCATCATTTGCGCTGACTTCTTTTAATAAGCTCAATCCTTTAACTTCCCGTCTATTTAAAAATATTTCAATCCATTGTTTTCTTATACTATCCCATTCCTCGGTTTCTAATCGTCCTTTATGCTTTTTTACCATAAATCCATCATTCCTAAAATAACCGAACCAAGTTTCTTTTCCTTTTGGATGTGGTTTATGTGCAGTAATAATTATAACAGCAGTAACAACATTTGTTTTGCTATTATGAAATAATTGTTCTGGCATAGATAATACTGCTTCCAATGTATGGAGTTCCAATATTTTCTTTTTTAATTCAAGGTCTCCGCCTCTATTTGCCAATACACAACTAATCGGGACAATAGCAATGCAAGTAGAATTTGGCGATAATACTTCCAAATTATTCAAAACAAATTGAAGTTCTAATGGATCAGTATCTAACTTAGGATAGGGTGGATTTAAAAAACCAACAGTAGGTTTATATTTTTTAATTTCCTCTATAATGCTTTTATCAAAACAATTTCCTTGTAGAATATTATTTTTTCCATCCTGATGAACAAACATATTTGAACAAGCCAAAGCAAAAATATCATCCTGATATTCCACTCCGTACAATTGCTTTTGTTTTATTGATTTTACCTTTTCCTTATCTCCTTTGGCATCTTTAATCATTTTTTGCATTGCACTGATTAAAAATCCTCCAGTTCCTGCACAATTATCAAAAACAATATCATCTTTATTAACCTCTGCTAACTCGCTGAATAATTCAGTTATGTGTGGTGGAGTAAGGACAATTCCTAAACCCTTATCGTTATTTGCATACCGCAAGAACTCAATGTAGAATTGTCCAAGCACATCAAAATATTTATGCGTCCTGACAAAATAATTTATATTGGTATCAATGGAATCAATAATATCAGATAATACATTTTTTTCTCCCGACAATGCAGTGTGTATTCTGATAAAAGAATAAGCAGTTTTTAAATTTTCTAACTTCTTTTCCGAAATGTTTGCACTCTTTAATTGATTTACGACTGTATCAACCAAAATATTTGCAAGGTCTTCGGGTTTTGTGTGTAATTTATATGACTTTTTAAAAGCATCATTATCTAACGCTATCAAAATTCCACTAATAAGCAAACTTCGGAGAGATTCTTTTACTTTTTTAGATTGTAATTTATCATTTAACTCTTTTGAAAAAGCTAACAAACTATCATAATCCTGTCTGAATTTTTCTGGACTATGGATATATCCTTCAGTATAACTATCTAAATCTAAAAGTTTGTTAGAAAATTTTTCTATTGCTTTGTTTGTTCCTTTGAGATGGAGAAAATGAGAAACTTTTAATTCTTTTACTGTTTCTCCACTGACAGCAATTGCCAAGACATCAAATTCCTTTGAAAGAAAAGAAGCATATAACAAAGCCCCATCAATGGCATAATCTCCAAATTTGTCTAAATTTTTGCTTTGGTGTTTCTTAATATCGGGCTTACACTCTATTACAATGACAAAATCTTTATAATCATTGACCTGAATAATAAATTCTGGATAGCCCGCATTGGTTCCTTTTTTAGATGCGTTTTTCAATAACTTTTGGATTTTCGGGGAATCGCTTCGCTGCTCTTCTATAATGCAACTAAAAGAAAATTTTTCAAAATGCTTCCTAACAATATTTTCGGTGTTTCTTTCGTTCATTTTGTAATCAGGTTTCTATACATTAATCTACCTTCACAGTATTCAAGCATTGCCGTAAATCGTTCTGTATCTTTATCTTTTCTTGAATTGTAACGGAATTGAAATTCATCGCAATAGCGACTAAAATGTTCTGGGCTAACATGGTGGTAAATACCAAGAATGCTCCTCTTTAATAAACTCCAGAAATTTTCAATGTTTTTTTTCGTGAATTGAACCGTTGCTAACATATTCTTTTCTACTATAATTTTCAACTTCATCTTAGAATATTCATTAGTTAATCCGTTGTACGTCTAATTTTAAAATAAGTAAAGTTGTTTTTTCAATATATATTCCCTTTATTAATTCGCTTTGCATTTGCCATTATCATCTTCTGGTTAATAAAGTGTAAATATATTTCATTGCAACTAAAAAGTAATTTAAATAATTTTCAAGTGCTTAATTCCATGACGGTCAGTCAGTACAAGTTTTTGCTGGCTGACTTCCCTCTACCCGCGAGGATGAGGGCCTTCGTCATGGAAGGTAAGCAGAAGTCAGTCAGTAATTTATCTCTGCTACAATGTCATATTAAAAACAAATTAAAATCTTGTCACTTCTGTCACTTTAAAGATTTTACTGGCAGCAACAATCAATTCTGTAAACAATTATTTTATAATCAGATACAAAGAAGTGACAAAATTATGCTTGTCACTTTAAAATCAGTTTTAAAGTGACTTTAAAGTGACAATTAATTATTGATTAAACAATATAGAAGGAGTTTTATAAATGAATATTAATTGGCAATTACGCTGCATTAAATGCGCTTTAAGCGATTATTATACGACAGTTAATAATAATTAAATGGTATAAAATAATTTCTCATACTACATGCAAAAAAATGTAATTTTATAGCTGTTTGTGTAACATTTCTCAAACTCCGTTTTCATCAATCAATATTGCTAACTAATTAATATATAATGCTTTTCGGCGTTTTCTCAGCAATAATAAATTTCTCATTTTACACATACCCTTATAATTTTCATCATTATTAATAGTTGACAAATAGATGCTATTTACTTAATTTTTATTAAGATATATTAATCCATTGAAGAAAATTGATTATTTCTTAATAAATCGAGGGTTTGTATGATTTATACAAAAACTGGAGAGTATGCTATAAGAGCAATACTCTTTTTAGCCCGTCAACCAAAAGAAAATTTAATAATGTCTTCGGAAATTGCTAAGAGTGAAGATATTCCAGCACATTATCTCGCAAAAATTTTACAAAGAATGGCAAAATATGGTTATGTTGATTCATTTAAAGGAAGAGGGGGTGGATTTAAAATCACAGAATTAGCTAAAAAAAGTTCAATACTGGAAATTGTTGAACGCGTCGAAGGTCCGGTTATTAATTTAAAATGTGTTACCGGTCTAAAAGAATGTTCCGATGAAAATCCTTGTCCATTGCACGAAGAATGGGCAGAACTTAGAAACAGAATTTACAATTTGATTTCTAGCAAATCTGTACAAGATGTAGCGGAAAAATATTCTGAAACTTTAAGAAGACACAGATAATTTCAATTGAGGATTTAAACATTAGTTTAGATCCTCACCTCTTTTTGTACCTAATCTTTTCTGATCATTTAGATACAACTTCAAATAACTTAGATCATTACATAGAATGCTCAAATTTGATAAAGACTGGTGGGTTAATTGGAAATATTTTTTTTCGATAATATCTTCATAAAAATTATCAGAATTGGATATGATTGCTTTTAACAAATTTTTAATAGTTTCAACACTTGTACCAAACTCTTTTTTCACTGTCGAAAAATATTCATCCTTAATAGAATTCTCTTTTGTATTAATAATTTTAAGCAATCCTTGAGTAAATTTTGCTTGAAATGATAAATCTTCTAATATTTTTACATTATTGTTTTGAACAGCTAAACTTATTATTCTCAGTAAATCTTCTTTATTAGTAATTTTACCACTGGATAATTTTTCGACTTCAAAAAAAATATTTTCTGCTTCCTTCAAAATTTCCATTAGATTTTTACTCCAATACCAATCCCATCACCAACTGGTATGATTGCAGTTTTCAATGCATTTTGTTCCATAAACAATTTATTGAATTCACGAATCATTTTAGTTGAATTTTTATAATTAGGCGGTACTTTTGAAGATGCTGCATATCCATGCCATAATAAATTATCAACAAACATTACCCCGTCTTTTTTGAGGAGAACCACTGAATAGTAGAATAACTTTTCATAATCCTCTTTATCTGCATCAAGAAAAATTAGGTCATACTTTTTTGATAATTGAGGAAGTATATCTAATGCATCACCCTCTATCAAATTAATTTTTGAAGTGAGCTCAGCTCTTTTAATAAAATCGGTTGCGAGTGAAATGTTATCTAAACTTTTTTCAATTGTATCAATTATTCCTTTTTTTCTAAGTATGCGTGCAATTCTAATTGATGTATAAGCAATTGCAGTTCCAATTTCTAAAATGCGTTTTGGTCTAATCATCATAACTATCAATTCAAGAAATTCTGCTGCTTGCCAATTTAAAATTGGAATACGGTTCGTGATAGCGAAATCTTCCATCTCTTTTATCAATGGATCCGGTTCGCTTCGCATCGATGACAAATAATCAATCTGATTTTGATAAATTATTTTTGACATGGTTTTACTTTAATAGTACCATCTTTTTTGTTTCATGGAATTCTTGTCCTGAGTTTGTTGAAGAACTTACGCGTAACGAATAGAAATAAACACCAGATGATAATTGAGAATTGAGAACTTGTCCGCTATTAGTTTGGTGGACGGAGAATTCAGAATTGAAAACACCAGCTTGCTTAAATTCATCAACTAATGTTGCGACTTCCCTACCTAATATATCAAATACTTTCAAAGAAACTTTACCGGCAACCGGTAGTTGATAACTGATTATTGTAGTTGGATTAAATGGATTAGGATAATTCTGGTACAATTTAAAACTGATTGGTATAGGTTCATCCTCTACGTCTGTTACGTTATACCGAGTTATTAAATTACCAT
This sequence comes from uncultured Melioribacter sp., assembly GCA_964464825.1. Classification (GTDB taxonomy): domain Bacteria; phylum Bacteroidota; class Ignavibacteria; order Ignavibacteriales; family Melioribacteraceae; genus DYJK01. The sequence continues at coordinate 23,395 of CAYXKL010000025.1, forward strand.
AACTAAAATTATAATCGCCTTGTTCCGGCTGGCGTAAATTTTGTGTTGCATTTTGATAAGTAATATAAAAATTTACAACTGATCCATCTGATAATTGAGGTATTTCAAAAGAATAATATAAATTGCCATCATAGCTCATTAATGCCGATTGGTAATTTCCATTATCAATTTTGTAATTGATCAAAACTGACAGCGGCTGCACCGATTTATCTGTAAATATTTTATTAATGAAATATTTGTTGTTCAAATAACTCAAATTAGGGAACTCAACAGCTTTTCTTGCAGAGATTAATCCATATCCTCTATCATTATTAGGTGAAGCAACATTATCACCGGATTCAAGCATAATTTGGCGGACTTGTCTATTTGTTAAATGAGGAAAAGCTGATTTTAATAGTGAGGCTATTCCCGCCGTTATAGGTGTAGCATACGAAGTTCCATTTCCAAAACTATAAGTTGAAGAACCAACATTAGAATGATATACACTTAAACCTTGCGCAACTAAATCTGGCTTAATTCTTCCATCTGAAGTTGGACCTCTACTGCTGAATGAAACTACTTGGTTGGAAGAATTAACACCTCCAACAGTTATAATATTAAACGCATCACCGGGAGAAGAAATCCCGCCATTACCAACTCCCCAAAAACTACCTTCATTACCGGCAGCAGTGAGTGTTATTATACCTCTATCAAATGCAAGGTTAGCTGCTTGCGCAACAATGGTTGTATTACCATTCATATCCTCGTAAGTATAAGAATATGTTGTATTATCAAATATTGAATAACCAAGAGAACTGCTTGTTATATCTACTCCTTGAGCATCCATCCATTCTAATGCGGCAGCATAATTATCTTCTTCAACATGTGTTTCGCTTGGCACATATTCGGTTTTAGCCAAAAGAAAACTTGCACCGTATGCCGGACCAATCAACCATCCGGGTGCATAACCGCTTATAATAGAAAAAACATTTGTTCCATGAGAATCTTGGCCGGAATCATCACCACTTTGGTTAGCAGTAACATTATCACTTTGAATAAAATCACGCTCAGCAATAACATTCTTATTTTCTAAAGATGCGGTTGATTGCCATCTAAATCCGGTATCTAGCAAACCAACTAGCACACCGTTACCATTTATTCCAAGATCGTGTACAACCGGGATATCACTCAATTCATTTTGTGTTAATGAAGGACCGTAATTGAGAGTGTAATTTGTTTTATTCAATCTTTGAGATTCATCTATTACATTATTATCATTTAATTGATTTGGATTGCGGGATATGAATTTACCAACCGGTTTAATTTCTTTAACAAACGGGAGATATTTTATTTTATTAATTTCTTCAATTGTTAAATAGCAAGATACAGCATTGAACCATTTTAATCTGTTGATGATTTTAATTCCATACCCTTCTATTTCTTTGATATAATTTTCATTCACGGGAATATCTTCGTAAGTGATATAATCTTCACCCATCACTTTTTTTCTTCGTTCAATGCTTCGTTGTGTTAATTCTTTTTCTGCGGAATAAAATAACGATGAAGATTTATTCAATCTTATTTGCGGATCTATTCCTTTATCTTTGAGGTAGATCATATATTTAGTTTGTGCTGTTAATATCCCGATAGTAAAAAATAATATCGCTAAAAAGAATTTCTTCATAAACTTTCCAGTTCTGTAGTGCTAATAATAATAAAATTACTACGGCAGTTTCAATGGACTAATTTTGCTATTCTTCCAACACGTACAGAGCCGAGTAATTCAAAAAAATCTGAGAATGGTATAGCCGGATTCCATGACCAATAAATCATAAAAGCTTGTCCGATTATTTTATCGCGCGGTACAAATCCCCAGAACCGGCTGTCAGCGCTATCGTCACGGTTATCACCCATCATAAAATAATAATCTTTTTTAAGAGTATATGAAGTAACGGGCTTTCCTTCAATCATTATAGTTTTACCTTCAACGGTTACAACACGTTTACCATGCTCACGGTCAATAATAGTGCGCCATTGCTCAACTGTAGCTAAATTCAATTCAATTACATCTCCTTTTTTAGGAACTACAATCGGTCCGTAATTATCTTCATTAAACTCAGCACCTTTTGGAAAAATTCTGGTATTAACCACGCCCTTTGGAGTTGGGTATGGGTTCAAATATTGTATTTGCGACGGACGAGCTGCTTCTTTTCCATTTACAAAAACAACTTTTTCATCAATGTAAATTGTATCACCCGGTTCACCAATACATCTTTTAACGTAGTTCATTATTTCTTTCGGTTGCAGTTCATCTCTATCACCGGGATATTCAAACACAACAATATCTCCCCTCTCCGGTTCGTGTATTGCCGGTAATGTAAAATACGGCAGTGTAATATTTGTGAACGGAATATTACGCGGTGATGATGATCCGTAAACAAATTTGTTTACAAAAAGAAAATCGCCGACAAGAATTGTCTTTTCCATTGAACCGGTTGGCACACGTGATGTTTCTATTAAAAATGTTTTTATAAAAAATGCAGCAAGTGCGGCAAAGAATAAATTTTTCATGAATTCAAAAAATTTCTGTTGCGGTGTACGCATTACTTTAACTTTTTGTTTTTCTTCACTTTTTTTGAAAATCGACATAAATTTTCCTTTGTTATAGAACGCAGACGACGCAGATTATGCAGATCATCGCGGATTTTTATTAATGTTCATAAAAATTTTTCTTTTGAATTCTGGTTTTTTACCAAAATTCAGTAATAATCCAACTTCTATATTTGTAGCTTTCAAATAATTTATTAATTGTGCTTCATGTTCATCACAAAGAGATTCCGCTGCTTTTAATTCAATGATAACTAAATCATCAACTATTAAATCCGCAAAATAATCACCTACTTAAAATCCAGAAGAGTGAACTTTTATATTTTTTTGAGTATCAACTTTCAATTCAGATTTTTTTAGTTCAATCTGCATTGCATGTTCATACACTTTCTCTAAAAATCCATAACCCAAAGTATTATAAAATTTATAATAAGATTGTATAATTTTTTCAGTAATCTCATAATGTAATATCTTATTTTTATCTGTGTTCATCCGCACGATCCGTGTTATCTGCGTTCTATAATGATTTAGTCTTCAATTTGGAGCACAGCAAGAAATGCCTCTTGCGGAATTTCGACATTGCCCACTTGCTTCATCCGTTTCTTACCTTCCTTCTGTTTCTCAAGCAATTTTCTTTTACGTGTAATATCTCCGCCGTAACATTTTGCAAGAACGTTCTTACGCATCGCTTTAATATTTGTACGCGAGATAACTTTTGTTCCAATTGCTGCTTGAACAGCAATTTCGAACATCTGGCGCGGTATCAAATCCTTCAGCTTAGAGCAGACTTTCTGTCCCCATGTATAAGCTTTCTTTTCGTGTACAATAATCGAAAGAGCATCAACTTTTTCACCGTTCAGCATAATATCAAGTTTAACAAGATCCGATTCGCGGTAGCCGATATATTCATAATCGAATGATGCATATCCGCGCGAAATCGATTTCAATTTATCATAAAAATCAAAAATAATTTCAGAGAGCGGAAACTCAAATTCAATATCTGCACGCGTAGGATCGATATAAGTTGTGTTCTTATAAACACCTCTTTTTTCAATTGCAAGCTGCATTAAGTTCCCAACATATTCACTTGGAGTAACAATCTGCGCTTTAACATACGGTTCTTCAACCCTTTCGATATCACCTTGCACCGGCATCTCTGCCGGATTATCAACTATAACTTTTTCACCATTCTTTTTGTAAACCCAATATTCAACGTTCGGTAAAGTTGTAACAATTGATTGGTCGAACTCACGTTCCAAGCGCTCTTGCACAATTTCCATGTGAAGCATTCCGAGAAATCCGCATCGGAAACCGAAACCGAGAGCAGCAGACGTTTCCGGTACAAAACTGAGTGCCGAATCATTCAACTGATATTTTTCAAGTGCATCACGCAAATTTTCGTAATCATCGGAATTAGTTGGATACAATCCGCTGAAGACCATCGGCTTAATATCTTTGTATCCGGGCAATGGAGTTGTGGAACCGTTACGGGTGTGTGTTACCGTATCGCCCACTTTTGTATCGTGAAGTTCTTTGATGCCGGCAATCAAATAACCAACATTACCGGCTTGAAGCTCACCGGTTTTTATTCTTGCTAATCTTAAAATTCCAATCTCTTCAGCCAAATATTTTTTACCGTGTGCAAAAAATGTAATTTCATCTTTGTCCCTTATTGTTCCATTCATTACACGTATATAAGCAACTGCACCGCGGTATGGATCGAAAACAGAATCAAAAATGAGTGCTTGCAGAGGTGCATTTTCATCGCCAACCGGCGGCGGAATTCTATTAACCACTGCTTCTAATATTTTATCTATCCCTACTCTCGTTTTTGCACTTGCTAAAATTATATCTTCATCTTTGCATCCGATAAGATCAATTATCTGATGCTTCACTACATCTACCATTGCACTCGGCAGATCAATTTTATTTATCACCGGAACAATTTCTAATCCGGCATCAATTGCCATGTACAAATTAGAAATCGTCTGCGCTTCTACACCTTGAGCAGCATCAACAATAAGAATTGCTCCTTCGCATGCGGCAAGCGAGCGTGATACTTCATAAGAAAAATCAACGTGACCCGGAGTATCTATCAAATTAAGAATATATTCTTTTTTATCATTTGCCGTGTATTTCATCTGTATCGCGTGGGATTTTATAGTTATACCACGTTCACGTTCAAGGTCTAAACTATCAAGTAATTGTTCCTTTGCCTCACGCTGGGAAATTGTGTGTGTGTATTCGAGAAGTCCATCGGCTATGGTGGATTTACCGTGATCTATATGTGCTACTATGCAGAAATTGCGAATGTTTTGCATTTTTCCTTTTTTTTAAGACTCTTCAATATTTAACTAAATATTAGGCACTCATTTACTAAGGAACTTTAATAATTGCTGCGAAATATACCTATAATGAGAAGGTTTTACAATTGAATGAACGTGAATCGAAAAAAAGTGAAACGCAAGACGAAGGGAATAAAAAATTTACGAAGTACGATTTTCGAATTACGAATGACTGTATTTGCCGAACAATAAATTACCGATAACAAAAAAACAATCACAAAATTCTCCTTGAAATTCTTAAGTTGAAAACATAATTTGCATTTAGAACCGAGCCGGAAAACTTAATGCATTTAGTTAAAGGCAAACCGAAACTTTTAGACCAAGTACGAATTACACTTCGCACAAACCACTACAGTCCAAAAACTGAGGAAAGCTATATTGGCTGGATAAAAAAATTTATTTTTTTCAATAATAAGATCCACCCGGAAAAATTAGGAAAAGAAGAAATACAAAATTTCATAAATCACCTCGCAGTTGATAAATATGTCTCCAGTTCAACACAGAATCAAGCTTTACAAGCTATTCTTTATCTTTATAAAAATATATTAAAGAAAGAAATTGGATGGATCAATGAGATAAAACATGTAAAAAGAATTAAACATTTACCTGTCGTTTTTTCCAAAAGTGAAACAGCTGTAATTATTAAAAATCTAGAGGGTGTTCCCAAACTAATTGTTAGTTTACTCTATGGTACTGGTATGAGACTGAATGAGTGTTTGGGCTTAAGAATAAAGGATATTGATTTTGGAATGAATCAAATTATTGTTAGAGATGGAAAGGGTGAAAAAGATAGGATCACTGTTTTACCACAAAAATTAATTCCTGAACTTGAACTGCATATTGAGAAAGTAAAGAAGCTCCATCAGGCAGATTTAAAACAAGGAGCCGGAAGGACGATTTTACCATATGCCTTAAAGAATAAATATCCTAATGCTGATAAAGAACCGGGCTGGCAATTTGTATTCCCCTCCAGATCATTTTATTATAATAGCAAAACAAAAACAAAATATCGCAATCATATTCACGAAAGTGTAATACAAAAAGAAGTAAAAAGGGCAATAACTAAATGCGGAATTGATAAACCAGGAAGTCCACATACATTTAGACACAGTTTTGCAACACACGTATTGGATTCCGGTCATGACATTAGGACTTTACAAGAGATATTGGGCCACAAGAGTGTGAAAACGACTATGATATATACTCATGTTTTGAAAACAGTTATGGGCATAAAAAGCCCACTGGATAATATTCTGTAGATGGAATGTTATCACGCAAAAAGTTTTGATTTTTTATAATATACTAAATAAAAGGCGGTAGATATCATTCCAAGACAAGATATCTTCTCGCTGGTTAATTAATAGTTATA
>CAYXKL010000026.1:0-26660 GCA_964464825.1 uncultured Melioribacter sp.
GATAAATATTGATTAACCAGATAATCCATACCTACAGCAACATGAATACCATAACCGATTTTACTGCCGTCATCAACAGCGCTAACATCTCCAAGATCTCTAATATGACTGCCGAAATAAATTCCACCACCGCCGCCCATAAAAAATTTAAAATACTCTCTTGAAAATGGCAGTATATAATAGATGCTAAACTCTACCGGTATAACTTTATAACCGTCGTTCATTCTAACGCGAACGCCGCCTAAACTATAATTTGTATTTATAAATGTTTTCTCGATGTATTCGGATGATAATCCTACTACCATCGATTCAGAAATTTTATATCTCAGTTCAGCAGAGTAGCTGTAAATTGCATCAAGATCTTCGTGGATATTTCTTAATAATTGATCTGGAGTATTGGGTTGCAGAAAAAGTTTAGATGTTGTTGTATAATTATAATTGAGTGAAAAAGAAAAATCTTTCCCGTTGTATTGAGAAAATAGCGGTGCTGTTATTAACAGCATAAAGATTGATATTTGGAATACTCTTTTCATAATTACTGAAAGCAATATATGAATTAAGAACTAAAATCAAAGTGCAAAAAAAAGGGTTTAAAATAAAAGACCCCCACCAATTGGCGGGGGTCTTCTTTGAAAATAGTTTTATCTAAAAAAAAGATATCTGTTATCTACAATATCGGCATCTTTTTTCAAATCTTGCAGCCATTGATTATAATATCTGTTCTTTTTCTGTTCGATTAAATCACGTTTAATTGTAGATTTTTGAATATCATAAGTAGCTTGTACAAATTGTGTGCGGTATTTAGGATAGATTAAATAGACGCCATTTCTACCTTTTACCGGTTGCGACCATTTTTGAAGTTCACCTTTGTAAGCATATTCTGAAAACGCAACTTCGCGACCAATACCTGAAATTGTTCCATAAGTTGTAAATTCTGTAGTTGTATCAACTTTTGCATTTGGCCAAATTGTTAATGCAAAATTTTTATCTCCTCTATCACCTAATTTGGCACGGATATCTTTTGCAATATTCATCAATTTTTCAAACTTCTTTTCTTTAATAACATTTGTACGGACAGAATTTTTTACAACATCAAATTCCTGGTAACCAGCTTTAATTACATCAGAAACTATAACCACAACGTAGCCGGATGTAACTCTGAATACTTCACTTATATCACCTAAACTATGATCAAAAGCCCAGTTAACAAGTGCTGCACTCATACCAATTCCGGGTAAAGAGAGAGCATCTTCTTTAAATGGCGGTGTTTCGATAACATCATACTTCATCAATTTAGCTTCAGATTCAAATCCGTTTTCATTAGCAATGTAAGAAAAATCACTTGCATCCTGATACAGTTTATCCAATGTTGAACCAGATACTTGAATTTTATTCACAATTTTTTCTATGACAAAATCTTCATTTGATTTTCCGGTTACCTTAATTATGTGATAACCAAAAGATGTTTTAACCGGTCTCTGCACAACACCAATTGCACCTTTATAACATGCTTCTTCAAATTCTTTAACCATTTGTCCTTTGCCAAACCATCCAAGATCGCCGCCTTTACTTGCATTGGAAACATCTTGAGATTTTGCTGCAGCAACTTTTGCAAAATCGGCTCCTTTACTAATCTCATTGAAAATTTCTATAGCTTTCTTTAAATCTTCCCCATCATTGCCGGAACTCTTAACCAAAATATGCGAAGCTCTAACAGATTCATTTTTTGATTTTACTTTATCTACTAATTTATAAGCTACATAACCTTCATTAGTTGCAACCGGACCAATTACATCACCCTTATTTGCGCGGAATAATAAATCTTTTGCTTCTGCCGGTAATGATGATAATCCTAAAGTATCTTTTTTGTACGGCTGCTCAGAATAGATTTCTACATATGATTGAAATGATGCAGTATCAGTTTTGATTTTACTTACGATAGCTTCTAAATTACTTTTTACTCCTATGGAATCTGATTGTGACGGGATCCTTCTGAATAACACATATTTAAGTTTTCTTGATGGATCAACTTTATAATCTTCTAAATGTTCTTCGTAATATTTTTTAAGATCTTCATCGGTAACAGTAACTTCGGCATCAGGAATTTTGTTCGGTTCAAGCATTATATAATCAGCTTTCATTTTGATATTCTGCATAATGAACTTATCATAAGTTTCTTGCTCGCTGACAGAGATTGATGCAAACAAATAATTCTGGAGTTTTTCTTGAATTAATTGGCGTTCAATCTGATCTTCAACAGCCAAAACTATTTCTTTATTTCGCGGATCGCGCAATGCTTGATCATATAGCTGGCGGTTAAAATTTCCGGTGGAATCTGTGAACTGCTGTTTTAAAAATGCCGGAGGGTTTGGACCCATTATTGCATCTTTAATCTCTTCGTCCGTTACTTTAATACCAAATTCATTTACTTTACTATCGATCAATTTTTGAATTACAAGCGCATCCCAAACTTGATCTCTGAAATAATCCATTTGTGATTCATCTATACTTTGACCGCTAGATCTTTCTTGCTGCTCTCTATAGCGGTCTACAAGGTTTGAATATTCTTGATAAGTAACATCTTCTCCGTTTATAGAACCAACATTCTGCGACTGGCTTCCCAAAAATTCGAGTACTCTCGAATCTGAAATAACCATGAACAGAACAAAAAGTCCGCCAACTAGAAGAATGAACCACGGAGCTAAACTCCTCATCCGGGCCATCATACCCATATAAAACAACCTCCGTTTAAGAAAAATTGAAAATTTAGGCGCTTAATTTAGATACAAGGGGGGTGAAATGCAATTAAGTTATGTCGTTTTCCGTATCTGCTTGATGAAACTAATCCAAATCAGACTGATAATCTTCTTGTGAATCGTCAGCTCTATGTCTTATCGATTCAGCTTTTACAATAAAATATACTTCCTCACCAATATTTGTTGCATGATCTCCCAATCTTTCCATTTCCTGAAATATGGAATAAAATTTAATCCCATCTTCTATAAGCTGCGGATTGTTTTTAATTTCTGTTATCAGTTTTTCAATGCTGTCATGAACTAAATCATCAAGTTTGTCATCAAGATTAAGTACTAATTTTGCAATATCCGCATCGAAATTAATAAATGAATCGATAGAATTTTTTATCATATATCTCGTCATACGGGCAGTTTCTTTAAAATCGATTTTATTAAAAAACTTCGGCTTTTCTTTTATATCTAAAACTTTTCTTGCAATATTTACTGAAAGATCGCCTATCCGTTCTAAATTGGCGTTGATTCTTAAGGACGACATAATAAACCTAAGATCTACTGCAACCGGCTGTGTGAGGGCAAATAACTTTTGACAGATACGGTCAATCTTATCATCAAACTTATCAACTCTTGAATCTCTATCAATTACGATTTTTGCGTAATCTTTATTCCATTCTTCTATCGACTTAATTGCGTAATCAACTTGTTCATCAACAAGACTGCACATTTTAAATAGTTTAGTCTTCAGTTTATCCATTTGAATATCGAACGGCCGATCCATTAAAATCTCCCTTCTTAAAATTTTTATTAACCGAATCTTCCGGTTACATAATCTTCAGTTTGTTTATTTGCCGGATTAGTAAAAATTTTAGTGGTTTTATCATATTCAACAAGATGACCTAAATAAAAGAAAGCAGTGTAATCGCTGATTCGAGCGGCTTGCTGCATATTATGTGTAACTACAACAATTGTGTATTTCCTTTTAAGTTCAAATATCAATTCTTCTATCCGTGCTGTAGAAACCGGATCGAGTGCGGTTGCCGGTTCATCCATTAATAAAATATCTGGTTCGACTGTTAATGCACGTGCAATGCAAATCCGCTGCTGCTGACCGGCAGAAAAATTAAGTGCGTTTTCATTTAATCGGTCTTTTATTTCATTCCATATCCCGGTTTGAATTGCAGTACGCTCTACAATTTCCTCAATTTCTTTTTTGTCTTTGATACCGTGTAGCATTGGTGCGAAAGCAAGGTTTTCATATACAGATTTTGGAAAGAGATTAGATTTCTGAAAAATCATTCCAACAAGTTTGCGTAGATTTACAACATCAATTTCCGGATCATAAATATTAACACCGTCTATCAACACTTCACCATTTAATTTAAATCCGTGCATTAAATCATTCATTCGGTTTATTGATCGAAGCAGACTTGTTTTACCGCAGCCGGATGGTCCAATGATTGATGTAATTCGATTAGCAAAAATTTCAATTGAAACATCGTTCAATGCTTGAATGTAATGAAAATAAACACTCAGATTTTTAATTTTAATTTTTACTTCTTTCATTATCCTCTACCGGTTACTTCAAGTGTTTTTCTGAATTTGAATCTATATACAATTGCGGTCAAATTTAGTAATAATGTTATCGTAATTAATATCAATGTAGTTCCATATTGAATAGGCATTGTTAATGTTGGATTTGTTGATTGTGTAGCTAAAATAAAAATATGATAAGCCAGATGCATAAATTGATCTGTTGGATTAATCATAGGTATAGAAAACAATCCAAGATTAATTTGAGCAATTGGAAGTTCCGGTAAAAAGAAAGCACATCCAAGAAAAAGTATCGGTGCAATCTCACCGGTACCGCGGCTCAATGATAAAATTATTCCGGTTAATATTCCGGGTTTGGCTTGTGGAATCACTACATGTTTTATCGTTTGCCATTTTGATGCACCAAGTCCATATGCAGCGGCACGCTGGCTGTATGGAATTGAATTTAATGCTTCTAATGTAGTTACAATAATAGTCGGTAAAATTAATACAGCAAGAGTTGCACTTGCCCATAAAATTGCCGGCTGTCCGAACAATATTCCAGTCTGTAGAACATTATCAATATTTTTCCCAATTACAAGTATGAAAAAACCAAATCCAAACAGACCAATTACAATAGATGGTGTGCCGGCAAGATTATTTACAGATACACGGATCAATCGTGTTAACAAATTATCGGATGCATATTCATTTAGATAAATTGCAGAAAAAACACCGATTGGGACAGCAAATAGAAGCATCAAAATTGAAACTGTTATTGTGCCAAAGATTGCTGGTCCTATTCCCCCTTCGGACATATTATTACGGGGTGAATCAATCAGAAAGTTCCAATTAATTACTTCGATCCCTTCAAAAAAAATTTTACCAAGTACTAGGAATAGAATTAAAAAAATTATTATTGTAAAAAATTTAATTGAATAAATAGCAAGTTTACCACCAATCTGAATCGATTTCATTCCAAGTTTATTTTTTATATCACTCATATAATCAGCTCTGTAATTTTTTTCTCATTTTATTAAGAATCAGTTCTGCTATCAGATTAAGAATAAATGTAAATACAAATAATACCATACCAAGAACAAACAGAGCGTAATAATGATTTGATTCGAAAGATACTTCCCCCATTTCTGCGGCAATTGTTGCCGTCATAGAACGCATACTGCGGAATAAATTAAAAGTTAGTTCTGCAGCATTACCGGAAGCCATTAAAACTATCATTGTTTCACCTATTGCTCTACCGAATCCTAAAATAACTGCAGCCGATAAACCGCTGACAGCCGCTGGTAGTATAACTTTCTTTATCGTCTGCCATTTATTTGCACCAAGCGAATATGAAGCCATTCTTAATTCATTAGGTACGGAACGGAGTGCTTCTTCAGTTAATGATGCAATTATTGGAATACATATCATTGATAATCCAATTGAAGCAAGAAAAGCATTTAAACGATTTGGCGGATGAAAAAGATCATTAAATATTGTAGCACCAATTGCAAGCATAATAAAACCAATTACCACTGTTGGAATACCAGCAAAAATTTCGATTATTGGTTTTAATATTTCTCGTAAACGGCTGTTAGAAATTTCCGATAAATAAATTCCTACAGCTATCCCAAACAGCGCTGATATTATTGTGGCTGGTAATGCTGTTAATAAACTTCCAACTAACAATGATATTAACGAATAGCGTGGTTCTTCCGATGTAGGATACCACTGATATAAAGTTTTAATACTTCCATCACTTGTTGTAATTGTCTTACCAATAAATTCTCTTATACCAATCTGTTCAAACGCACGGTAACTTTCATAAATCAAGAAAATAAAAATCGAAAGGATTAAAAAAATTGCAGCTAAACTATTAATCATAAAAAAGTATTTGATCATTTTCTCCTTGATCAATTTCTTTCTTGATATTGCTTGAGCATATTTAGATATGAATATTTTTTCTTTACTCTTCATATTTTTTTAATCACTTAAAGGTATATATTCCATTTGCTGAACTATCTTCTGTCCTTCATCAGAAAGTATAAAATCAATAAAATTTTTTACTTCATTTTTTGGTTCTCCATTTGTACAGCAGAACAGATATCGCGTTAATGGATAAAGACCATTACGGATAGCTTTGTAATTTACTTTACCGTTTTCAACTGCGGATATTGCTTTACTTTTATTGGTAGATTTAATAAAAATGCATTTTACATCTTTACGCTGAGCAAAATAACCAACGCCTCCAAAACCTATTCCCTTCAGGTCTTTTGAGATTGCTTCGCCAAGTTGTGCTGTACCTTGTAAAACTTGCATTGATTGTGAGAAGTCTATTTCTCTCCCAAATTGGTCTTTTCCTAAAATTCCATTCTTAAAATATTCATAAGTTCCGCTGCTGTTTTCTCTACCGTAAAGAACAATCTCACTGTCAGATCCATTCAATTCTTTCCAGTTTTTAATTTTGCCCGAAAAAATTTCTTTTAACTGATCCAAAGTAAGAGTATCAAGCGGATTTTCTGAATTAACAATTATAGCAATTCCATCCAAAGCAACTTTAAATTGAATAGGTTTGATTTTGTAATCCGGAAATTTTAAAAGTTCTGACTCGGTTAGTTCTCTGCTAATATTTGCAATGTTGGCAGTGCCGTTAAAAAGTGCCGCAATACCGGTACCCGACCCGCCGCCGGTTACTTGTACGGATACATCCGGATTCTTATTCATATAAACCTCAGCCCATTTTTGGGTGAGATTAACCATTGTATCCGATCCTTTAATGGTTATTGATTTCTTTTTACTCGGCTGGCAGCCGGGTAGAATTAAAATTGCTATAAATAAAACCGCTAAAAGCTTTTTCAATTAAAATTCACTTTATGATTATTTGATAATATAAAATAAGAAGAATTCCCGAGTTACGCTGTATCTTAATATTTCATTAGGTAGTGGTCCTCGACGACAAGGGCAAAAAGAAGAAATCCAATTTGATGGGTAATATAAATTAATAGGTTGTCCAAGCTACTGGTTGAATTAAGTCATCAAAATTTCATTTGGAATTAAAACTTTGGGGCTTTAATTTTCGGCAACTTTTAAGGAATAGATCATGCCTTCGTTCAGTCACTCATGGTTACCTTACATTTACTTATATGTTGTCGGTGGAATATTTTTCTTCACCGGAATGTATATCATTCATAAAAGCAACAGCTTGGATTTAAGATTGAAGAGAAACCGTTGGTGGAGAAAAGTTCTATACTTCGGATTTTTCTACTTCATGATAATTCATGCCATTCTAATAATAGCTGCAATATATTGGTGAAATAATATATGGAATCATTACACGGACTTGGCACAGCTACCGATTGGGTAGTAATGATTGTTTATTTTTTAGGCATAATGCTCTTCGGAAGTTATTTTGCCAAATACAACAGAACAACAACAGATTTCTTTTTCGGCGGAAGACGGTTTGCATGGTGGTTAATAACAGTATCAATTGTTGCTACCGGTGTTGGCAGCCACAGCTTTGTTAAATATTCCGCAAAGGGATTCGAACACGGCATTTCTTCAACTATGACGTATATGAACGATTGGTTCTTCGTTCCGTTCTTTTTATTCGGCTGGCTGCCGATTGTTGTTTATACAAAAATTCGTTCAATACCTGAATACTTCGAAAAGCGATTCAGTCCCACTGTTCGTTTTATTGCAACAGTTTTCCAATTACTTTATTTAATCGGATACCTCGGAATTGGTCTGCTTACATTAGGAAAAGTTTTTACACCGCTGCTTCCGGCAGAAATCAGTTTTTGGGGTTTATCAATCCCGGTAAGTTTGATGGGAGTTATAATAACTATTGCAGTTATCACCGGAACGTACACAACTTTTGGCGGACAAACTGCTGTAATTTTCACAGATCTTCTCCAAGGATTAATTTTACTCTTTGCCGGATTTTTAATCTTTCTGATGGGCATTAGTTATGTTGGAGGACTCGAAGCATTCTGGCATTTACTTCCGGTAGAATGGAGGCTGCCACTTGCTGATTTTAATAAACCACCGGATTTTAATTTTGTAGGAATCTTTTGGCAAGACGGGGTTGCTGGCTCGGTTGGATTTTTGTTTATGAATATGGGACTGATAATGAGGTTCATGTCGGCAAAAAGTGTTGATGAAGGACGAAAAGCTGCTGTGTTCAATGTTCTATTCATGCTTCCACTTTCTGCTATTGTTGTTGGTAATGCTGGATGGATAGGCAAAGCATTAATTGAGATGGTGCCTCCACAATTGAATGCTAATGTTAATCCTGATGAAGTTTTTATTGCAGTTACACATTTAATTTCTTCTAAGGGTATATTTGGATTTGTAATTGCGGCATTAACTGCAACACTTTTATCAACAGTAGATTCACTGATTAATGCAATTGCTGCTGTTTATATGAACGATGTTCACCATCCAATTAAAAAATTATTAAAGAAAAAAGTTGGAACTGCCGAACAAGAGGCAAAGAAAGAATTAGGGGCTGCAAGAATTGCTTCAATAGTAATTACCGGTTTAGGAATCATTGCAACAATTCCATTTAGTCAATATCCTACTGTTTATGAAGCACACGGATATTTTCATTCTACATTAACTCCGCCGCTTGTTACGGCAATTTTCCTCGGAGTATTCTGGCGTAAATTTACACCAGCCGGAGTACTTGCTACATTTATCGGCGGTTCTTCATTAATGATTCTTGGTGCCCGTTATCCGGATTTGTTAATCACTCCTTTTGCTCACGGAACACCACTTGATCCGGTTCATCCATACACATATATAAGTGCACTTTACAATACTTTTGTTTGTCTTGGTGTTGCTTTGCTGGTAACAAAAACATTCGGCTGGCAAAAATCAATTGTTAATAAACTTAGAAAATATGATAATCATAACAATTTAATGAAAGTATTCATCGCAACTATTGCTATTACTTTAATATTAGTTTGGATTAATCTCGGCGGTGTTTATTTCCTACTTATTTCAACTTTAGTTATGACAATTTTAGTTTCGTTAACCGCACAGTATTATATTCATTACGATCCGGCAAAACATACGGATGGTTTAACTGCCTGGTCAATTCATCGTGCAAAAGAAATTTTCAAAGGTGGAAAAATTAATGAGCGCGAAGGTGAAATTATCAAAGCTAATTGGAGAGTCCGCAAAGACACAAATGATTATGTTAATGTTTCTACCGACGATATGAAAAGAATGGAAGCTGAAGTCGGCGATTTGGTTTATGTAAGTGATGCCAGAAAATATTTAGGAGGTTTAAAATCATTCCATTCCCGATTCGGTGAACCGCATAACGAAGCCGGAATAATCTACATAAGCTCTGAACATAAATTGATAGGTCAATTTCATGAAGACAGAATTATGAAAGTAGAAAAAGAAATGTAGGCTTGGTTGTAATTAATATATGAAGCCCGTTTATTATTATGAACGGGCTTTTTTATTTTGAACCGAATTTATCATGTAATTTTTTAAGTACAATCGGCGGTACAAACTCAGAAACATCACCATGAAATTGAGCTAAATTACGTACTATTGTTGAATTTAAGTATGTGTAGCGTGCATGGGGCATCAATAAAATTGTTGTAATATCACCAGCAAGTTTTCTATTCATTAATGCCATTTGAAATTCATATTCAAAATCACTAACCGCTCTCAAGCCCCTAATAATTCCTATAGCACCAACTTGCTTGGCATGATCTACAACTAATCCATCAAACCAATCAACGTGAACTCTTTTATGATCTTTTAGACTTTCACGCAGCATTTCTACCCTTTCTTCAACTGTAAACAAACTTGTCTTTGATGGATTTTTAGCAACAGTAACAATTACGTCATCAAATAATTCAACAGCGCGGTTAACAATATCTATATGACCATTTGTTACCGGATCGAATGTACCTGGATAAATTACCTTAGCCATTTTTTTTCTTTCATTTTTGTTTAGTTAAAAATAACTCTGAATGAACTGAAATTCTAATTAAATTTATATGAAACTAATTCCCAATAAATTTATAAATCAGACTATCACCAATTTTCTTAAACGGTTCGCAATTAAATTCCCTTAAATCAACATCTTTAGTTTGAATTGATCTTTCAACTAACAAAATACCGTTTTCTTTCAAATATTTTCTACTCAATAAATTAGCTGCCACATTATGGATATCATTTTTGAAAAAAGGCGGATCGGCAAGAATTAAATCATATTTCTCATGTTCTACTATCTTCGAAAATTTAAGTGCCTCCATTTTATATATTTTGCAAAAATCACCGGCATCTAGTGAATCGATATTTTCTTTTAGTGTTTTTAAAACATGAAAATCTTTTTCTACAAAATGGATTTCAGAAGCACCGCGGCTAAGAGCTTCTAAACCCAGTGAGCCCGATCCGGCATAAATATCACATACTTTTATTCCTTCAAGTTCAAATGTATGTGCTAAATAATTAAATATTGATTCCTTTACTTTATCAGTTGTCGGTCGTACTAAATCTGATTTAGGAAATTTTATTGTTCTGCCGCCGTATTTGCCGGAAATTATTCTCATATTATTCTAATTGCAATACCGGTTGCGGCTGTAAAAGAATTGAACTGTGATGTAACTAACCGATTAATATTTAATTTCTCATTTATTCTTAATCTTTCAAAAGGATTAACTTTAATTATAGATGAATTCAAAAGTGTAGAAATCTTAGATAGAAATTCATCGGTAACATTTTGCCCCGATAAAATTATTTTACTTATGCTATTAAGCCCGATATTTAAATCTTCAAGCTGCTTTATTAATATTTGCAGCTGATCAATAATATTTATTCCGCCTTCATCTAAAACTTTAAAAAAGAACGGTGTTACACCCTCTATTACTGCAATTGATGAAGAACTTTGGTCAATATAAATACTAAGAGTAATTTCATTCTTTTCGAATGCTTTTGATAAATGAAGAAATGCATTCGATGCGAGATGTGCGTTGTCTATATATTTCAGTTCAAGATTATTTGATTTGCAAAAATTATTAATACTGTTAACAATATTTTTATCCAATGCAAAAATGATTGCTCTGTTCTGTGTTCGGACTGAAGTTTTATTCACTTCAACAAATTGTATCAGGTAATTTTCTTCGTCTATATGTGGATATAAAACGGATAATTCCCAACGCAGATGATCTACCAAATCTTTTTTTGTAAGTGTGGTATCATAAGGAATTTCAAAAATTTTAAAAAAGTTATTTGGTAGGCAAAATGAATAATAAATAGATGTAAGATTATTTTTTTGGTTGAGTTTTGTAAAAGAATCCTGAAGAATGGCATTCAGTTTTGATTCATTTAATTCGGGACTAATAGAATCTTTTAAGAATAACTGATCAACATTCTCCAGGTAAAAGGCATCATTTTTATAACGTATTTCAACAAGCTGTAATTTTGTCTCGGTTAAATTAATTCCAATTTGATTACGAAATACGGGCATTCAATTTTCTTATTCCCAGGATGCAGTATTTTTCATTGCATCACTTCTAACATCACCAATACTACCATATCCATCTGGGCATCCTATATAATATCTCTGTCCAATTGTTTTTACATTATCTATCTTAATTATATTTCCTCTCCTATCAATAATTGTATCGGCTTGCTCAGTAGTATCTACTTGTACAATATATCTTAAAGCTGATTTTGGGGAATGAAAAAGTGAATCAGGGACGAATGAACCAACTGTTAAATTTACAAAAGGATTAGTTGATCTTCCGGTAACTGTATCAATTCCTTCAATAGCTTTTTTAACAATAGGATCATTTTTAATAAATGCAATAAGACTGTCTAAATTATCAGTGAATTTTCCAAATTTAGTTTCCCATAATCTTTCAGCTGAGCGGAGATTAGACATTCTCAATCTAGATTCGGCTTTGTAGTAAGCTTCTTTTTCAATTACTTCGCTTGGATCCAAATAAGCAACTTTAATTAGAATAAAAACTAATATTGCCATAACAACATACATTATAGCATGAATATACCACGAATTTCCTTTAGAGCTCATCCTTCCTCCAGTACTTTCTAATTTCAATTAACGGTAATTAAATTTTTTATTTTCTGAAATTTTGATTTACCAATACCTTTAATATACATCAATTCATCTGCTTTTTTGAATTTTCCAAATTTTTCCCGGTAATTCAAAATATTTTGAGCTGTTTTTTCTCCAATACCGGGTAAAGCTGTTAAATCAATAAGTGTTGCAGTGTTTATATTAATAATTTTGGGTGTAGTAGAATTAATATCTTCTTTATTATCAATATTTTTTGCGCTCCTAAAATCCAAAAGTTCCCGTTTAGAAGCAACTCTTTTTTCTAACAATTTTTCTGCACTATCATTAAGAGAATTACTAGTACCATTACTTAAAAACAAACTGTCTTGTTTACTATAGTCATATTCTAGAAGTGATTTGTTCTTATTGCTCTCTTTAATAAAATTTACAACAGATCCAATTAAAAAGGCAGTTAAAATAAAAAGAATAATTTTTGTTTCGGAATGTGTAAAACCGATTTTCTGCGATATTTTTTCAAAGAATTTGATGTCAAGTTTCCTAATGTTGAACTCAAATTCCGTTAAATAAATTTTAAGATACTTTAATATTCGGCATTTTTTGAAGTTCTTTCAATAATTCTTTTTCCTTTGCAGAAACATTTTTAGGAACATGAATATTTACTTTAACAAGCTGATCACCAGCACCGTGACTGTTCAAATGCTGAATACCTTTTTCACGCATCTTTAAAAACTTTCCGGGTTGTGTTCCAGGTTCAATTTTCAATTTTGCTTTTCCATTCAAGGTTGGAACTTCCACTTCAGTGCCCATAACAGCTTCGGGATAACTAATAAAAAGTTCATAAACTACATTATCACCGTCACGTGTAAAAAATTCATGATGTAATTCTTCAAATACTACAATAATATCCCCAGCCGGTCCGCCATTCTTTCCGGCATTCCCCTCACCTCTTAAAGTCATATAACTTCCATCATAAACTCCAGCTGGAACATTAATTTTAATAGTAGTTTCATCGTGAACTCTTCCATCACCCGAACAATTTGAACAAGGATCGGAAATTACTTTTCCAGATCCGCCGCAATTATTACAAGTTGTAATATTTACAAATTGTCCAAATATTGATCTTGAAACTTGTCTAATTTCTCCGCTTCCATTACAAACGGAACAAGTTTTAAATGCCCCGGATGATTTTGCACCGGTACCATTACAACTAGAACACTTATTATATTTTTTAATTTTAACTTTTTTAGTAGTGCCGGTAGCAATTTCTTCAAGTGTAAGTTTGAGTGTGATTTTTAAATCAGAACCTGGTGTACCTCCGGAACGCTGACGTCCTCTATGAGTAGAACTTCCGCCAAAGAAATCATCAAAAATGGAAGAACCTCCGAATGCACCGCCGAAAATATCTGAGAAATGGCTGAATATATCGTTAACATTCTGGTAACTATGGAAATCTTGTCCACCTTTTAATCCGCTGTGTCCGTATCTATCATACTTTGCACGTTTTTCATCATTACTTAAAACTTCATACGCTTCGGCGGCTTCCTTAAATTTTTCTTCTGCTTCTTTATTTCCGGGATTTCTATCAGGATGATATTGCATAGCAAGTTTACGATATGCTTTTTTAATCTCATCTTGTGTAGCAGATTTTCCGACACCTAATATTTCATAATAATCTCTCTTAGCCATATCTACTATCCTTTATTATTTTCATCATCATTTCGTGATGAATGATTTTGATCTTGTGAAATCATCTCTGCACTAACAATTACTTTTGCATGGCGTATAACTTTATCTTTGTAAATATACCCTGGTTCAATTACATCAAGTACAGTGTGTGCCGGAACACCATCTGTCTGCTGCTGCATTAATGCTTCGTGTAATTCTACATCAAAGGGTTTTCCCTTTGCATCAATTTTTTTTACACCTTGCGTATCCAGTATTTTAGTAAATTTTTCATAAACAAGTTCTAAACCTTTTTTTAGTGATTCAATACTATTGTCATCATTAATATGTTCTAATGACCGTTCAAGATCATCATATACAGTTAAGATACTTTTAATAAAAGGTTCTGCTGCATATTTTAAGAGATTAAGCTGATCATTTTCATTTCTTCTTTTATAGTTTTCAAATTCAGCCAGCTTACGAATGTAGGCGTCTTTATATTCATTAAATTGTTTTTCGAGCTCTTCATTTTTTGCTAACGCATTTCTTAATTCATCCTCAATATTATTGATTTTATTTGTTTCCTTTTCTATCTCAATTTTATTTTGATCTGATTGCTGGTTAACATCTGAATTTAGTTCACCATTATTTTTATTTTGTTCTTTTTGTTCTTGCATATTATCCATTGTTTATCTTTGTTTAGTTAATTCTTGAGTTAATTGTTCTGCTACATATACAACTGCAGCAATTATTTTTGAATAATCCATTCTTTTGGGTCCCATAATTCCGAGTGTACCTTTCAAGTCGCCAATTTTATATTCTTTTGTAATCATACTGTAATCAGAAAGTTTTTCATCTTCATTTTCTCCTCCAATAGTTACAGTAAGATCTTTTTCTGAGGATAGATTCTCTTTATCTAAAATATGAATTATGATATCTTTATTCTCTATAAGCTCAATAACACTTTGGAATTGTTCGTGATTTACAAATTCGGGTTGTTTTAAAATATTTTTTGTTCCGGTAATAATCGCTTTTTCACTGCTCAAATCAGTAAAAATTTTATCAACCGAATCTAAAAAAACTCGAATTATAGGTTGATAGTTTTCACTACTTAATTCTCGGATACGATCTTGGAAAGTTGAACGGATTTCTGCAAATCTTAGTCCCGATAATTTTTCATTTAACAATTGCTGAACAGAATTTATCTGATCTTCTTTAATTTCAGCACTAATCTCCAATGTTATTGTTCTAATCAAACCGGATTTTACTGTAACAATAACTAAAATTCTTGTTGATGAAAGTTGAACAATTTGAATTTTTTCAAGATTTGCTTGTTCAAATTTTGGATAAGTGACCATCGCAAGCTGATTTGTTAGGTCGCTAAGAATATGAGTAGTAATTTTTAACAATTCTTCAGTATCAGATGAAGCACTTCCTAAATTAACATTTATAAGTTGTTTCATCCGGTTATCTAACTTTGGTGGATCCATCAAAGAATCAACGTAAATCCGGTAACCTTTATCTGTTGGCACTCTACCGGCAGATGTATGCGGATGATTAAGATATCCCAACTCTTCAAGATCGGACATAATGTTCCTTATTGAAGCTGGTGATAGACCGATATCATATCTTTTCGATACGTTCCTCGAACCAACCGGATTTGCCGTAAGAATAAACTGGTGAATAACAAAACGGAGTATCGCTTTTTCTCTATCTTTTAATTTATAATCAATCATCTTTATAAACTTAAATAAATTGGGTTCAAAATTACCAAATTTTCCGTTACTTTTCATTATTAGCACTTTTCAACAGAGGGTGCCAAGTAAATGTTTCAGACAAATTTATGCTTTTAAAAGTTCACTAATCTAATTTGTTTATATTTGTGAAAGTAAAAATATGAGGCAAGTTTGAGTATAGATTACAAATCCGCCGGGGTTAATATCCATGCCGGTGATGAAACTGTGGAAAGAATTAAATTATATGCTAAATCCACATTCAATAAAAATGTTCTATCAGGAATAGGCCATTTTGGTGCATTCTATCAAGTTGATCTTTCGAAATGGAGAAATCCAGTACTCGTTTCAAGCGTAGATGGAGTTGGTACAAAATTAAAAATTGCCTTTATGATGGATAAGCACGATACAGTTGGGCAAGATCTTGTTAATCATTGTGTGAATGATATTGCTGTGTGCGGAGCCGAACCACAGTATTTTATGGATTACCTTGCCTTCGGAAAACTTTTTCCGGATAAAGCTGAACAAATTATCAAGGGATTTTCTATTGCTTGTAATGAAAATAATGTTGCACTAATAGGCGGTGAGACAGCTGAAATGCCGGGTCTTTATGATGAAAATGAATACGATATTTCTGGAACTATTGTGGGAATTGTTGAACGGGATAAAATAATTGATGGTAAACTTGTTACTTCAGGTGATGTTTTAATTGGTTTTAAATCGAACGGTTTACATACAAATGGTTTTTCACTGGCAAGAAAAGTACTTTTCGATAAATATAAAATAAACGATAAAATTGATGAACTGGAATTAACATTGGGTGAGGAACTTTTAAAAGTTCATAAATCGTACTTAAAAATTATTAGTGAGTTGAAAGACAATATTCCGATTAAAGCTTTTTCGCATATTACCGGTGGTGGAATTATTGGGAATACTATGCGCGTTGTTCCAAAAAATCTCTCAATACAAATGGACTGGAATTCATGGGAATTACCGGGAATTTTTAGGCTGATTCAAAAGTCCGGAGATATTAGTGATGATGAGATGAGAAATGTTTTTAATTTAGGAATTGGTCTGGTTGCCATAGTTAGTAAAAATGACTCAGATAAGGTACTTATGCTTTCAAAAATTTTAAATGAACCGGGTATTGTTATCGGCAGTATACAATAACAACATTCTTCATATCGACCTTCTTTTAAAAATGAAGGGACGGGAATAAGTTAAGAAAGAGTAATATGTTCACAGATACACACGCACATTTATTTTACCCAAATTTCAAAGACGATCTTGATAAGGTAATTGAAAAAGCAAAAAATAACGGTGTTGATTACATCCTTGTTCCAGCTACTGATATTGCAACATCCAAACAAGCTATTGAGCTATCTGAAAAATATGATTTCATTTTTGCTTCAGTCGGCATCCATCCTCATGATACAAAAGATTGGTCGGATAATCTCATAACCGAATTAGAAGAACTTGCTAATCACAAAAAGGTAGTTGCTATTGGTGAAATAGGATTGGATTATTATTATGATTTTTCACCTCGCAAAAAACAATTACAAGCATTTGAATCTCAAATAAACCTTGCTTTAAAACTTGATAAACCAATTATTGTTCATAACCGCGATTCAAATGATGATATAATGAACTTTGCACGGAAATACAAAGAGAGCGGATTGCGTGCACAATACCATTGTTTTGCCGGATCTATTGCAGATGCAAGAGAACTTATAGAAATGCATCATTACATTTCATTTCCGGGTAACATAACTTTTAAAAAAGCTGATACTTTAAGAAATGTTTTAAGTAGAATTGCTGTAGAAAATTTGCTGCTTGAAACCGATTCCCCTTTTATGACTCCGGTTCCGCATCGTGGTGAAAGAAATGAACCGGCTTTAATCAAATTAATAGCAGAAAAAATAGCTGAAGTTCACCAATTGAGGGTTGAAGACGTGGCACGAACAACATCATACAACGCATACAAACTTTTCGGAATTGGAAATAAACCAGTGCTAAGTTATACTTATCAAATTGGACAATCACTATACATTAACGTAACCAACCGATGCAATGCGGATTGTGTTTTCTGTGATCGCAAAGGCGAGGCTGTGATCAACGGTTACAATTTAAAAATGAAAAAATCTGAAGAACCTGATGCTAAGGTTTACATTAAAGAAATCGGAGATCCTAAAAAATATACTGAGATTGTTTTTTGCGGATACGGTGAACCAACTATACGTTGGGATGTTGTTAAAGAAATTGCCAAATACGTGAAAGACAACGGTGGTAAAACAAGAATGAATACAGACGGACATGGAAGTTTCATCAACAAACGAGACATAACCCCCGAACTTGATGGATTGATCGACACTGTTTCCATCAGCTTAAATTCTATCGATCCCGAACAATATTCAAAATTAATGCGTATTGATCCTTCTTTGCATCAAGAGATGCTTGACTTTGCAAAGCGAGCAAAGAATTATACACATGTTGTTTTATCAATTGTTGGTATGAGTGAAGTTGATTCCGAAGCAGCTAAAAAATTCGTAACGGAAGAAATCGGGGTTGATTTCAGAGAACGTGAATACTTTTAATTTATCGCGGTACAATGTGAACAAAAAAAAATATTTATTATTTATAATTTCAATTCTGTTTCTAAATTACCTAATATATCCTCAATCACTAAATGATAAGATAGACAGTTTATTAACTGACGATTTCTTTAAAAACACACAAATCGGGATTGACATTTATGATTTAAGTAACAAAAAAAATCTTTATAGTAAAAATGAAAACTTACTGTTAAGACCGGCTTCAACCTTAAAAATTCTGACTACTGTTGCATCATTATTATTCTTGGAAGATTACAATTTTCAGACATCAATCTATTACACCGGTAAAATTAAAGATTCAGTTTTTCTTGGTGATCTTTATTTAGTAGGAGGACTAGATCCGGATTTTACAACAAATGATTTAGATTCTCTTGTAGCTGAAATAAAAATTTACGGCATTAATAAAATTGAAGGAAATATTTATTCTGATGTTTCTGTAATGGATTCCCTTTTCTGGGGTGAGGGATGGATGTGGGATGATGACCCTTATACTTTTGCTGCTTATCTATCGGCATTAAATATTAATGATAACTCTATAAAAATTATTTACTCCCCGGGTGAAATTGGAAAACCACCAATTATAAAATTATTACCTGAAACTAAATATTTTGAAGTAGCTAATAATGCTAATACGGTAGATAGCGATTCAAATTCGTTAAATATAATACGCGATTGGATTAACCGAAGTAACAAAATTTTAGTTGATGGATTAATTCCTTTTAGTGAAAAATCTGATACTTTAGAATTTAATGTATTCAATCCAGCAAAATATTTCTCTACATTATTTATCGAAGCACTTGACCGTTATGAAATAAATCATAATAAAGATATCAAATATGGAAATCTTCCAGAAGATGCAGATCAACTTTTCACTTTGGAAAGAAGTATCGATTCAGTTATAACGAGAACTAATAAAGGGAGTGAAAACTTAAGTGCTGAAATGCTGCTTAGGGCATTAGGTCTGGAATACTACGGTAAACCAACATCTGCTGCAAAAGGGATAAAATTGATAGATAGTTTAATTATTATGGCTGGATTTGATCCCGAAAATTTTAGAATTGCTGATGGTTCCGGATTATCATTTTATAATCTTGTTTCTCCAAGTTTAATAAACGGCATTTTAAAATATGTTTTTAATGAAGAGCCTGACTTATTTATTAAACTTTATAATTCTTTCCCTATCTCTGCCTACGATGGAACTCTAAAAAATCGGATGATCGATAGTAATACGAACAAAAAAGTTCGGGCAAAAACCGGAACACTTAGCGGTGTGAGCACTCTTGCCGGTTACATGACAAACAGAAATAATCATTTAATTGCATTTACTATTATGATTCAAAACTATGTTGGGAGTGCAAAATCTGCTCGTGATTTACAAGATAGAATTTGTGAACTTATCTATAATGCAAAATTGGAAAATTACGAATGAAAAAGTATAAACAGTTTACAATTCAAACTTTACCTATAAATAACGAGGAAATAAGCGGTCTTCTATGGCAACTTGAACTTTCAGGAATTACTGAAACTGATAAGGGACTAATCATTTACACTGACAAAACAAAAAAAATTTCAATAAAAAATATAAAGCTGATACTCGACAAAGCAATTGAAGAAAATCTCATAAAGAAATATGAACTGACAGAAGAAGAATTTGAAGATAGAAATTGGAATGAAGAATATGAAAAGAATGTCCGCATAATTGAAGTGACTGATAAAATTGTAATCAAACCTTCTTTCAAAGAATATAAAGCGAAAGAAGAACAAATTGTTATTACAATAGATCCTAAAATGTCTTTTGGTACCGGTGAACATGAAACGACCAGATTGGTTTTAATGATGCTCGAAAAATATATTAAAAAAAATGATTTTGTTCTTGATGTCGGATCGGGTACCGGTATTCTTGCAATTGGATCCGTACTTCTCGGAGCCAAAAAAGCTATTGGTATTGATAATGATGAGTGGTGTCTGTTAAATGGAATTGAGAATGTGAAGCAAAATAATCTGGAAGAAAAAGTAGAAATACGATTATGTGAATTACATCAGATTGAAGAAAAGAATTTTGATCTCATTATTGCAAACATCAATAAACATATATTATTAGATATTTCTGCCTTACTTCAGAAGAAACTAAAAAAAGATGGAGTACTGATACTCTCCGGACTGCTATTCTCAGACGAAGAGGATATTATCTCAATGTATCATTCAAACGGATTTAGTTATATAGAAAAGAAACTGATGAACGAATGGCTCGCTTTATCCTTCAATAAATTATAGCTCAAATTTTTCTAGGATTTCTATCACTTGTCTCTGTTCATCCTCGGTAAGTTTTTCTGATACTGCTAATATTTTTTCTTTATACGCTGGTAGTATTTGTTCTATTTTCTGTTTTCCCAAAGCAGTCAATTCTGCAAGTACAACTCTTCTATCTTCTTTTGAATGAACTCTTTTTATCAATCCTTCTTTTTCCAAATTATCAGCCACACAAGTTATGTTGGCACCGGTAACCATCATCAACTCGCTAATCCTTTTTAAATGAATCGATCCTAATCTATTTAATATTTCTAGCATTCCAAACTGCGGAATTGTTAATTTCAATTCAGTTAGAATTTCTAATTGAGTTCTCCGGAATTTTTCGTTAACCCTAAATATTACTTCAAATAAATGGAGCGCTTTAGCAGTTTTATCGGTTGACATAATTTCTCCTATTATTAAATAATAAAGAAACTGTAATAGAAGCTGATTCAATCTAATGAAAATATTTTACATTATTTTGAAAAAGTAAATTATCTTTATAATTGAATTCAATCAGGTTAAGAAATGAAAAAGATTTTTCTTTTATTAATTTCAATTATTTTTTTTGCATGCAGCTCTTCTAATAAATCTACAATTGTACAAGTTTCCACCATCGATGCTCTTTTGACCGGATTGTACGATGGAGTAATACCTCTCCAAAAAATTATACAATACGGTAACTTCGGTATCGGCACTTTTGATAAACTTGATGGCGAGATGATTATTCTTGATGGTATTGTTTATCAAATAAAAGCTGATGGAAAAGTTTATAGACCAGCAGAAGATTTAACAACTCCCTTTTTTACGGTAACAAATTATTCCCAACCAGCATTTACGTACACTCATTCATCAACAACTTTTAATAACTTTGAAAAATCTTTAGATGATTCGATAAAAAACAAAAATCTTTTCTATACTGTAAGAGTGAGCGGCAATTTTAAATATGTGAAAACGAGAAGTGTCCCTTCGCAAACAAAACCGTACATTCCTTTAAGCGAAGTCACAAAAAACCAAAGTCTGTTTGAAAAAGAAAATGTTAGCGGAACAATTGTTGGTTTTCGTGTACCTTCATTTGCTTCGGGAATAAACGTACCGGGTTATCATTTACATTTTATTTCAGATGATAAAACTTTTGGCGGACACGTGCTCGATCTCTCGTTCGAAAATTGCAAAGCAGAAATTCTTCCGTTATACAATTTTAAATTGATTCTGCCCGAAAGCTCAGAATTTGGCGAAGTTGATTTTAATAAAAATAGAACTGAAGAATTAAACAGAGTAGAAAAATAAGTTTATTACCCCCTTCGTGTATTCTTCATGTTACTTCGTGAAATAAAAAATTAATGAAATTATTCGAAGATTCACCAAGAAAGACTATATCATTAGTTATTAAATGTGTTAAAATTATCATTGCATGCATTACTCAATGAACGGATAAATCCGGGTAATGTTTTGTAGTCTTCTTTTATTTTTTTGATCACGGCACTCCCTATAATCACACCGTCACAATACGGTGTAAATGATTTTATGTTTTCCGGTGAAGAAATTCCGAATCCGATAAGCATTTTATTTGTTACAAGTGAATAAGTACGTTCCATATTTTTCAAAACGTGTTCATCAAAGTTAGTGCGAGCGCCGGTTGTTCCCGTAACACTCACACAATAAATAAATCCTTCGCTCTTTTTGTCTATCTCTTTTATTCGCTCATCGGATGAAGCCGGTGTTGTTAACAATATCTTTTCGAAGATTTTGAAATCACTTGTGTAAAAAGATTCGTACTCGTCAATAGGAACATCTGATACAATTAACCCACTAACACCGCAGTTCATCGCATCTTCACAAAAATTTTTCGTTCCGTATTTTATGATCGGATTTGCATAGCTCATTAGTATCAGCGGTTTATCTGTTTTTGATTTTATCTTTTCGCAGAAAGCAAAAACATCCTTCATGTTAACACCGTCTTCAATTGCAATCTGTGATGACTCCTGAATAGTTGGTCCATCTGCAAGAGGATCTGAAAATGGAATACCGATTTCAATCATGTCTGCGCCGTTATCCAAAACGGTTAATGTTAGCTCAACAAAATTTTCTTTTTTCGGAAATCCGGCGGTTAAAAAAATAGAGAGAGCTTTTCTATTTGCTTGATTTAACTTTTCGATGTGTGACGAAATACTTGTCATAAAATTTTATCGCCAATTTTATTAATGATGGTATTCAAATCTTTATCACCTCTTCCGCTGATATTCACAATAACACTTTCATTTTTATTTGTCTGCGGAAGAAGAACATTCAAGTGCGCAATTGCGTGTGAAGTTTCGAGTGCCGGAAAAATTCCTTCGAGTTTTGAAAGTAATAATGTAGCATCGAGCGCTTCATCATCTGTAACAGAAAAATATTTCACACGTTGAATATCTTTTAACATACTATGTTCGGGACCTACACCGGGATAATCGAGTCCGGCAGATATTGAATGCACCTCAGAAATTTGTCCGTACTGATCTTGCAGAATATAAGTTTTCATTCCTTGAAAAATTCCGGGTTCACCCAAAGTTAAAGTCGCACAATGTTTGCCGGAATTCAATCCGTATCCACCGGCTTCAACCCCTATCAATTTTACTTTTTCGTCATTGATGAACGGATAAAAAATTCCAATTGCATTTGAACCGCCCCCGACGCACGCAACGATGTAATCTGGAAGTTTGTTCTCATATTCTTTTATTTGTTTTTTCGTTTCTTCGCCAATTATAGATTGAAAGTCTCTCACGAGCATCGGGTACGGATGCGGACCAACAACAGAACCGATTATGTAATGGGTGTTTGAAACATTTGTAACCCAGTCACGAATCGCTTCATTAGTAGCATCTTTTAAAGTTTTACTTCCCGATTTTACCGGAATAACTTCAGCACCGAGCATTTTCATTCTGAATACATTTAGCTTTTGCCGTTCGATATCAATTTCGCCCATGTAAACCACGCACTTTAATCCAAACTTTGCACAAACAGTTGCTGTTGCAACTCCATGCTGACCGGCTCCGGTCTCTGCAATAATTCTCGTTTTGCCGAGTTTCATTGCAAGCAATATTTGTCCGATTGCATTATTTAATTTATGCGCTCCAGTATGGCATAAATCCTCGCGCTTCAAATAAATTTTTGCTTTGCCGAAATGTTCTGTTAATCTTTTTGCAAAAGTTAGTGGAGTAGGTCTTCCGTTGTATTCTTTCTGTAATGCATTCAATTCATTTTGAAATTCTTTATCACTCTTTACATATTCATAAAGTTTTTCTAATTCATCGAGTGCGGTGATCAAAGTTTCAGGGACATACTTTCCGCCGTAGATACCGAACTTCCCTTTTGCATCCGGGAAGTTATAATTTGTCCGACCGTTAGCTGGGGTTGTTTGAGTACTCATATAATTTTAATTCCTTGTTTACAATCGGAGCGAGGTCGCTCAACTTATTTAAAAGTTCTTTAAATCTTTTCGGAGTCAAAGATTGATAACCGTCCGAGAATGCATTCTCGGGATCGTGATGAACTTCGAGCATTAATCCGTCCGCACCGGCCGCGATTGATGCGAGCGCCATCTGCGGAACTTTATCCCAAATTCCAATACCGTGTGAAGGATCAACAATTATTGGAAGATGCGATGCTTGTTTAATTACCGGCACAGCATTCAAATCGAGTGTATTGCGTGTCGATGTTTCAAAAGTTCTGATTCCTCTTTCACAAAGAATAATGTTGTAACTGTCTTGCGCAGCAATATACTCCGCACTCAAAAGTAAATCTTCTACCGTTGCAGACATTCCACGTTTCAACAAAACTGGTTTGTGCAATTGCCCGACTTCTTCGAGAAAGGAATAATTCTGCATATTTCTTGCACCGATCTGTATTATATCTGCAACATCTGCAACTTGATTGAGCGTTTGCGAATTCATCGCCTCAGTAACAATTTTCATATCGAACTGTTCTTTTAATTCGGCAAGAATTTCCAAACCTTTTTCTTTGAGCCCTTGAAAAGTGTATGGACTAGATCTCGGTTTATATGCGCCGGCTCTAAAAAATTTTATTCCTATTTCTTTCAATTGCTCAGCGATTGCAAAAGTTTGATCTCTGCTTTCAACCGAACATGGTCCGGCGATGACGCACAATTCTTTTCCACCAATTGAATTATTATCTATGTTAATGACAGTATCATCACTTTTCATTTGTCTGCTTACTAGTTTAAATTTTTTTGTAACTCTCACAACTTCCTGAACCGAGTGCATCATTTGAAAATCTTCTTCTTTGAGAAGATGAGTCTGCCCGGTTATTCCAATAGCAAGTTTTGATGAGCCGGGAATTTCGTGAGGTGTACAGTTCAGTTCAATAATTTTTTGTTTCACTTTTTCAATATCAACTCGCGGTGAATCGAGTCCCATAACAATTAACATTTATTACTCCTTTATATTAGCAATTATAATTAAAATACCTCTGCGTGCTATGCGAATTCTATCTGTCCTCTGCAGTTAAAAAGACTTAACGCGAAGAGTGCAAAGTAGACGCAAAGTTTACATCCTAAATTTTATATTATTGAACTTTGTTAAAAATTCTTTCAGCTTCTTATGATCTTTCTTACCGGGAGAAATTTCGAGCGATGATGAAACATCTATTGCCACTGGTTTTATTTCAGAAAATATTTGTCCGAGTTTATCAATAGTGATTCCGCCCGAAAGAATAATTTTATTTTTATACTTTGAAGGAATCGAATTCCACTCAAAAGTTTCTCCCGTACCGCCGAATTCATTTTGTGAAAATGAATCTAGCATGATACTACAATCTTTATAATCCTCTATTATTGACCAATCAAATATTTCATTAACCCGGAATGCTTTAATTACCGGCAGATGAATTTTTGAAATGTATTTGGCAGTTTCATCACTGTGCAATTGAACAACATTCAACCCGATTTTTTTTGCCGATTCATTAACAAAATTTGCTTCTTCTTGCACAAACACTCCAACCTTCATCAAAAACGGCGGAAGTTGATTAATAATATCCTTTGCTTTCTCGAATGGAATATATCTTTTACTTTTTTTATAAAAGATAAATCCAACAGCATCTGCATTGTATTCTGCACATAAAAACGCATCTTCTAGATTTGTTATTCCACAAATTTTTACTTTCATTTTTTGCACCATTCACAAAATTCTTTTAATGATTTACCGATATTTCCCGATTTCATAAAATATTCCCCAACAAGCAGAGCATTCACATTCGCACATTTCATTTCTTCAACATCTTCTTTTGAATTAATGCCGCTTTCGGCTACTATAATAATTTCCGGCGGAAAATGTTTTATAAGATTTCTGGTCGTGTCGAGAACAACTTCAAATGTTTCGAGATTGCGGTTGTTAATTCCGATAATCTTATTCAACTTGAAATCTATTTTATCCAATTGTTCTTCCGAATGAATTTCGAGTAGAACTTCGAGATCATTTTCTAATGCGATATTCGATAATTCATTTATTTGCAGCTTCGAAAGCGCCTCGGCAATCAATAAAATTGCATCTGCACCGTTAGTTTTAGCCTCAAGAATTTGTAATTCATCAATAATAAAATCCTTGCGAAGCAGAGGTACAGTTTTTCTTTTTGCAATATCATTCAAAAAAGAAATATTGCCTTGAAAAACATATTGATCTGTCAAAATAGAAACTGCATCAACACCATTTTCAAAATATGTCTGCGCAATTTCTATATGATTAAAATCTTTAATCAATATTCCTTTCGAGGGACTCGCTTTTTTTATTTCCGCAATAACATTTATTTTATCTTTTTTACTTAATGCTTTAAACAGACTTAAACGTTTGATTGCAAACAATTCCGAACTACGAAAACTTTCTCGCGTAAATTTTTTTCGAAGTCCGGATACTTCTACTTTTTTAACTTCAAGAATTTTTTGAAGAATGTTCATTTAAATTTATCTCCGAATTCTTTTAACTGATTCAATTTTTCTAAAGTTTTTCCCGATTGAACTGATTCC
>CAYXKL010000027.1:0-26440 GCA_964464825.1 uncultured Melioribacter sp.
TGATAATACACTGCTTATAACAGATCGATTGAAATCAGACTCTATTGTTGAAGGTACAATCGTTACAATACGTGATGAAACTGCTGTGGTTTCTGGCGGTGAAAATATTACTTCAAGAAGAATCACTCTAAATATCCGTGTTATTTACAAAGACCTGGTTAAAAAGCAAACAATTTTTGAAAGGAATTTTTCTGATTACGGTGATTATTCTACGGATGGTGATATTATTGCATTACGTCAAAAAGCTATTGATGATGCTATTGATAAAATAACCGAAGATATTTTACTTGGTGTCGTTTCAAATTGGTAAATTTGATTAATTAATTTAGGTCATTTTATGGAATTTGATGAAATAATTTTATTCGCTTATATCTTCTCTTTAACAGTTCTTTTATTCTTTGGTAGTCATGGATTTGTAATGATCTATTACCATCAAAAGTTTAGAAAAAATTATCCTAAACCCGGTGATTTCCATCCCGAAGATATTGTTACCATTCAATTACCGATGTACAACGAAATGTATGTTGTTGATCGTTTAATAGATGCAGTCTGCGAAATTGAATATCCTAAAGACAAACTTGAAATACAAGTACTTGATGATTCAACCGACGAAACAGTAGATGTAGTAGCAAAACTTGTTAAGCAGAAACAAGAAGAAGGATTTGATATTCAGCATATACGCAGACCGAACCGCGAAGGATTTAAAGCCGGCGCACTAAAAGAAGGATTGAAAACTGCCAAAGGGAAATACGTTGCTATTTTTGATGCCGACTTCATACCAAAAAGCGATTTCTTAATTAACACTCTAAAATATTTTACTAATGATAAAGTTGGTATGGTTCAAACCCGATGGGAACATTTGAATGAAGATTATTCTCTGCTTACAAAAATTCAAGCACTGGCATTGGATGGACATTTTGTAATTGAACAAACCGTCCGCAACAAAGCTGGTTTTTTTATAAATTTTAACGGCACCGGCGGTGTTTGGCGTAAAGAGTGTATCGAAGATGCTGGCAATTGGCATGCAGATACTTTAACTGAAGATTTAGATCTTAGCTACCGTGCTCAATTAAAAGGCTGGAAATTTGTTTTCTTGCGCGACTTCACTACTCCAGCGGAACTGCCTTCCGAAATGAATGCACTCAAAGCTCAGCAATTCAGATGGACAAAAGGTGCAATTGAAACTGCAAAAAAAATTCTGCCGCTTGTTTGGAAATCAAATCTCTCATTAAAATTGAAATTCCATTCCACTTTTCATTTAACAAATAATATTGTCTTTCCATTTATTCTTCTCGCTGGAATTTTAAACGTACCGTTGATATTTATAAAAAACTCCGGACCTTACTGGAATTTCTTCAACTTTATGGCTGTCTTCATAATTGCATTTATTAGTTCATTCTTATTTTATATGTTTTCACAAAAAGATGTACGCCCGGATTGGCGGAAGAATATTGCAATCTTCCCGTTATTCATGGCTGGCAGTATGGGCTTTGCATTGAATAATACTCGAGCAGTTGTTGAAGGTCTGCTTAGCAGAAAAAGTGAATTCGTCAGAACACCAAAATTTAAAGTTGTGCAGAAAGGTGATCAGCTTGCAAAGAATAAATATTTTAAGAACACCAAAATTCAAGCATCAACTTATATTGAATTAATGCTCGCTATTTATTGCTTAATTGGAGTTATAGCATCTATCTATTTTATGGAAATTGCTGCACTTCCTTTTCAGCTTATGTTCTTTATCGGATTTGCGAGTGTTTCTGTTCTATCACTTAGACAATCAATCTTAAAAAATAAACAAGCAGTTTAATTGGACTTAAGAACAAAAGATATTGCTGCCGATAGAATAAAACTGATTTACGAATTCAATAATGCTTCTCCACTCTTTGCACGCGTAGCATATTCTATAATTAATGAAGGAAATATTACAGAGGCTATTGAAATTCTTAAAAAGGGAATAGAATCCTATCCGGATTATCCATCAGCATATTTTCTCTATGCAATAGCAAGTGCATACGCCGGTAAAGAAATTGAAGCAAAAGAATTAGTTAAAAAAGGGATTTCATTTTTTCCATCAAGACAAACAGAAGAATATTATTTCCGCAAAATTGATAGCATTATTTCCGAAAGAAATTCACTCAATAAAATTAAAACTCCAGCTTTTTCTGAAACAAAAACAAATAAAATTGAAAAGCCGGAAGAAAAGATTGAAGAGAATCTTGATGAGTTGGCTGAAAAATTAACCAATGCTAAAATTGTTTTTAATCCAGAAGAAAAAAAATCTGTGCCGCTTGAAGCACCTGAATATAAAGGTGAGAAAATTGCCTCCGAAACTTTAGCCGGAATATATATTTCGCAAAACAATTACAAAGAAGCAATGGCAGTTTATAAAGAGTTAATAAAAAAACATCCCGATAAAGCTGAATATTATGCCGTTAAAATTGCCGAGATGCAAAATATTATTGATGAAGAAGCCGGTATCCAATTTTTTTAATCAATGACTGTATATCCCAGACAAAATAAGCTCCCCCAAAAATTTTATCGAAGAAATGTTCATACAATTGCAAAAGAACTGCTCGGTAAAATCTTGGTTAGAAAAATTAATGGACAAATTTTAAGCGGTAAAATTGTTGAAGTTGAAGCTTATGATGGTAATGTTGACCGAGCTGCACATTCATACAATGGCAAAACTAAAAGAAATGAAGTTATGTTTAACGGCGGCGGCAAATTGTATGTTTATTTTACTTATGGAATGCACTACTGTGCAAATGTTGTTACCGGTAATAAAAATAGTAAGTGTGCTATTCTTATTAGAGCAGTAGAACCATTAAATGGAATCGATGCAATGGCTCAAAATCGGTATCATAAAAAAGTTATAACTTCAAAAGAATTGATTAACCTTACAAATGGTCCAGCAAAAATATGCCAGGCATTTTCTATCCATAGAATAGATAACGGAACATCTCTTACCGGTGATGATATTTATATTATTAACTCAAAAAAAGTTTCTAAACATTCTATTGTTGTTTCAACGAGAATAGGAATTAAAAAATCGGTAGATTTGCCCTGGAGGTATTATATTAAGAATAATCAGTTCGTATCCAAAAAATGACACCATACAAAAATATTCTTGTAGTTAGGACAGACCGGATTGGCGATGTTGTATTAACACTTCCATTAGCAGCTATTATTAAAAAACATTATCCGGATTCTAAGATTACTTACCTTCTTAATGATTACACAAAACCGCTAGCAGAAAACAATCAATTCATAGATAAAATAATTACTCTTTTAAGTAACAGTGGAAAATATAAGATTCTTGCAAATGCTAAATATTTAAAGAATAAATTTGACACTGCGATTATTGCTTCCCCATCATTCAGAATTGCCCTAATCCTTTTTTTAGCCGGAATCAAAATACGGATTGGAACCGGCTATAGATGGTTTTCATTTTTGTTCAACAGAAAAATTTATGATCACAGAAAAACTGCTGAATATCATGAACTTGAATACAATGTACGTTTATTAAAAAAAATCGGAATTGAAGAAAAAGTTTCGTTTTCAAATGTAATTTTCAACTTATCAACCTCTTCATCAGTTGATGATGAGGTTAACAAAAAATTAATAAATATCGGAATAAATAATGATGATAAATTCATAATACTTCATCCGGGTAGCGGCGGCAGTGCGCTCGATCTTCCATTCGAATCGATGAAAAAACTTATTACTGAATTATCATTATTGAACAAATTTAAAATTCTTATAACCGGAAATGAAAAAGAGAAAAAGCTTTGTCAATCACTAGTTGTTAATAAAAATACTATTAATGCAGCATCGCTTTTTTCATTATCTAAGATGATATCTGTTATCAATAGATCATACTTACTAATAGCAAATTCAACAGGACCAATCCATATTGCAGCGGCGCTTGGTAAAAAAGTTATCGGTTTTTACCCAAAAGTAATAACTTGTTCAGAAGAAAGATGGGGACCATACACAAATAATAAAGTAATTTTTAAACCGGATGAACGTTGCAGCGGTCACACAATACAGCAATGCCGGGAACAAAATTGTATGGCAAGTATTAAAGTGGAAGAAGTTGTTAAATCTGTTGTAATGCTGATAAATTAATAGAGAGCAATAATGAAAAAAAATTATAAGTATTATAATACAATTGAGATGATATTTCCTTTAAAAATCTTTTTAATCTGCATAATCTTCATGAACATTAAATGTTTCAGCCAAAATTCAGATTTTAGAAAAATTGAGAACAATGCATTTAAAGTCGGTGAGAAACTTACATTTGATGTGAACTATGGTTTTGTTACTGCTGGTGTTGCAGAATATTCAATTCCAAAGATCACAAAGATTGCCGGAAGAGAAGTTTATAATATTGTTTTTCAGGTTAATACTGTATCTGCATTCGATCCATTCTACAAAGTACGCGACCGTTATGAAACTTATTTAGATGTTGAAGGACTTTTCCCTTGGAGGTTTGAACAGCATATCCGCGAAGGAGGATACTCACGAGATTTTTCTGCATTCTTCGATCAACGGAAAGGAAAAGCTAAAACTTCCGAAGGTTCTTATGATATTCCTAAATATGTGAATGATATTGTTTCAGCTTTTTATTATGCACGTACTTTAGATTTTTCAAAACTTAAAGAGGGTGATAAAATTCATCTAGAAAATTTTTATAAAGATAAAGTTTATCCTTTAGATGTAATTTACCGCGGTAAAGAAAGAATAAATGTTTCAGCCGGAACTTTTGATTGTATTATTCTTGAGCCGTTGGTATTAGAAGGAGGTCTTTTTAAGAGTGAAGGTAATATTGTTGTATGGTTAACCGATGATAAATTACGTATTCCGGTAAAAGTGAAAACAAAAATTCTTATCGGGTCAATTGATGCTGAACTTACCGATTATTCAGGTTTAGCCGGAAAACTCGACGCAAAGCGGAAATAATTAAACATTCTTATTTATACCTTTATTTAACAAATCCTCTTTTAAACCGGATAATATTTTAAGTAACTTTAGGCATTCCATTTACTTTATAAAGATAACTTTCAAACATGGATATTGAGAATCCTAATAAATCAGATAATTCCGGTATGGGAGAAGAACATAAATTTAGACCATTGATGTCGCCAGTAACAGCAGCTTTCTTTGGGTTGGCTGTGGTCTTCATACTATATCAATTCGGCGGTGCACTATTAACCATTATAATTTTCGGTTTCGATTTTGAAAAAGCCGATGTTAATTCGGTTAGATTGCTTACAATCGGCGGACAAATACTGCTTATTTTATTACCTACTCTTTTATTATCAAAATTTATTTTTCAGGATGTAACATCTTCGCTTCGTGTGCATTTCCCTACTAAAAAAGATATAAGCATATTTGGTTTGGGATTAATTTTAATCACCCCACTACTTCAATCTTATATTTATATACAAAATTTTTTGATTGCGAAATTAGCTGAAAGCAGTCCGGTGATTAAATCGATTAAAGATTTGATTGATCAGCTTGATAAAGTTGTAGAGAGTGCATACGGAGATTTACTTGTTTCAAATTCTTTTTTTGAATCATCATTTATAGTTTTTGTTGTAGCTGTAATCCCAGCTATATGTGAGGAAACATTTTTCAGGGGATATGTACAAAAATGTTTTGAATATAAATTCAAGCCGGTTTGGTCTGCATTTATCACAGCAATATTTTTCGGGTTATATCATTTCAACCCGTATGGATTACTCCCGTTAATTGCACTTGGTTTTTATTTCGGTTTTGCCACATATAAGAGTAACTCCATTTTCGTTCCAATGATACTGCATTTCCTTAATAATTTTTTTGCAGTAATTGTATTTCTTGTTTTGGATGATCCAGATCTTATAAGTTCGAGTGCCACGGTTAATGATGATATTTTACCGCAATTAATAATCTTTGTTATTTTATTAATTATATTTTTAACATACATACAGTTTATTAGAAAAAAATTTTACAACATTCAGTCCCATAACAATTTTATTGATACGGAGAATTAATGGGAAAACATAGCAACCTTACATCTCGTATTATTGTATCGCTATTTGGAATTCCATTAATATTGATTGTTTCTGTTGTCGGAAGAATACCATTTCTAATCTTCGCTCTTGCAGTAGCATTAATTTCTTTTTTCGAATTTTCTAATATGATTTCAAGAAGAAAATTTTTCCCGAACATATACATCGGCATCGTATCTATAATTATGATTATACTTAACTCATATTATGCATTTACTGATATTATTATTTTACTGCTCTTTATTATTCCAATTTTATTTTTAAGCGAATTATTCCGCAATCATGAATCGGCGATAGCAAACCTGGGTGCATCTTTAATCGGAATATTTTATATAGGATTATTTACATCAGCTCTGGTTTATCTACGCGAATTCTATAAAGAATCATTTTTTAAATATGATCAAGGCGGTTACTTAATCATTTCAATTTTTGCTGCAATTTGGATTTGTGATTCCGCAGCATTTTTTATCGGCTCTGCTATCGGCAAGCACAAAGTTATTACACGTATAAGTCCGCACAAAAGCTGGGAAGGTGCAATTGCGGGATATATTTTTGCTGTCCTAACAATTATTGTAGCAAAAGAAATTATCCTCAATCAAATTTCTTTTACTGATGCAATTGTAATCGGTTCGATAATTGGCATTTTCGGTCAAGCTGGAGATTTTGTAGAAAGTTTAATTAAACGCGATGTTAATGTAAAAGATTCATCCTCTATTCTTCCCGGTCACGGAGGGATATTAGATCGTTTTGATTCGTTACTATTTTCCGCTCCTTTGATTTACTTATATCTATTTTTATTTGTGAAATAATATTTATAAACTAATCAAAACTTTTTCTGCTTTTTAATCGTTATAATTTTTAATCATACTTATCTATAGTTGAGAAAGGGATAATGTCTAAACGGGAAAAAATATCAATAATAACATTGGGCTGTTCAAAGAACACTGTAGATTCTGAACGGTTAATGAACCAATTAAAGCTGAACAAATTCGATTTGACTGATGATCCGGAAAAAGCCGATTCAGTAATAATTAATACTTGCGGATTTATTGATCAAGCCAAAGAGGAATCAATCAATACAATTCTTTCTGCGGTAGAACTAAAAAAACTGGGTAAAATTAAAAAAGTAGTTGTTGCCGGCTGTTTATCAGAAAGATACGTTGATGACTTGAAACAAGAAATACCCGAAGTTGATGCATATTTTGGAACAGAAGCATATGATAAAATTGTCCGAGAGTTTGGTGGAAATCTTAAATATGAATTGTTAGGTGAAAGAATAATTACTACACCAAAACATTTTGCATATCTCAAAATTTCCGAAGGTTGCGATAATCCTTGTTCCTTCTGTGCAATTCCTTTAATGCGCGGATTACATAAAACAAAAACTATGAATGAACTTCTTTCCGAAGCAAATTCTCTTGCTCAGCAAGGTGTTAAAGAAATTATTATTATTGGTCAGGATACAACAGATTACGGTAAAGAACTTTACGGCAAAAGAAACATTTCTGAATTACTAAATAATCTATCATTAATAAAAGGAATAGAATGGATTAGACTTCTTTATGCCTACCCTTCACATTTTCCCGAAGATTTAATTTCGGAAATTGCAAGTAACCCGAAAATTTGTAAATATATAGATATTCCTCTCCAGCATATATCAGACAATATTTTAAAATCAATGCGGAGAGGAATAACTCAACACAGAACAAAAGAACTTCTTTATAAGTTAAGAGAAAAAATTCCGAATTTAACTCTCCGGACCACATTCATTGTCGGTTATCCGAATGAGACGGAGAAAGAATTTCAGGAACTTTGTGATTTTGTTAAAGATATAAAATTCGAGCGATTCGGAGTTTTTCTTTATTCAATCGAAGAGAATACACCAAGTTTTATACTTGGCGATCCGATTCCGCAAGAAATTAAAGAAGAAAGAAAAGCTGCATTAATGGAGATACAAAAAGAAATATCATTGCAGAAAAATCAAAATAGAATTGGCAATAATTTAAAAGTAGTAATCGATTCATTGGAAGGTGAATATTATGTTGCACGTTCTGAATACGATGCGCCTGAAGTAGATGGTGAAGTGTTAATTGATGCAAAAAATAATACCCTAACGAAAGGTGAATTTTATAACGTTGAAATTTATGATTGCAATGAGTATGATTTATTTGGTAAATTGAAAAGTGCTTAAAGGAGTATGAAAATGAAAAAACTTGGTTTGATCTTAATTTTATCAGCATTCAATTTTATATCTGCACAAGTTGAATATTCATCAGGAGTGAATGCCTATAGCAGCGGACCACTTTTTTATATAGATGTTGCTGATTATAAAAGTAATAAACCGGATAAAACCAGATTGGATGTTTTTATTCAAGTTCCATATTCACAAAT
Organism: uncultured Melioribacter sp.; assembly: GCA_964464825.1. Lineage (GTDB taxonomy): Bacteria > Bacteroidota > Ignavibacteria > Ignavibacteriales > Melioribacteraceae > DYJK01. The sequence continues at coordinate 8,445 of CAYXKL010000027.1, forward strand.
ACTATTCACAAAAAAAGATAATATTTTTAATGCCGGTTACAGCGTAACACTTACGTTTTATGATATAGATAAGAAAAATATTCTGTTTGAAAGAATGTGGAAAGAAAAAGTTACTTCAAATGATTTTGTTCAGACATTATCAAGAAGCAGTTTTAATTTATCATACCGTTCTTTTGATTTTAATCCGGGTTCTTATTTGGTAAAATGCACTCTTGAAGATGCAGATTCCAAAAGATCAGGAAGCAGAGAATTTTTAATTACACTTGATGCGATTACCGATTCACTTGCAGTCAGCGATCCGATGCTGATTGCTGAAATATTAAAAGATTCTACCGGTGAAAAAGTTGTTCCCAATATTTCTAAAATTGTAACAAACAAAACAAAAAATTTATCCTTCTATTTTGAAGCATATTCCGATAAAGACCGTGATGTTTTTTTCGAATATTATCTTGAAAATCTGAAAGCAAAAAAATCTACAAAACAACTCAGTCCGCAACACCTTACTGCTGGCGTTAATACAATTTATTTTACTTTGGATAGTACAGATTTTGCTCTCGGTGATTACATAATAAAAATAATACTCAAAACTAACGACTGGAAAGAAATTGTTTCGTCAGAAAAAAGATTTTATTCTAAGATTCAAGGATTTCCAAATTCAATTGTAGATCTTGATAAAGCTGTTGAACAAATGATGTATATCGGTTCACCAGACGAAATTGATTTTATTGAAGATTCTCAAACTTATGACGAAAAATTAAACCGCTTCCTTTCATTTTGGGAAAAGAAAAAACCAAATAAACAAACCGATGAGAATCCGATACTTTACGAATACTACCGAAGAATTGATTATGCAAATAAAAACTTTAAAGGATTGGGTGACGGCTGGCGCTCGGATATGGGAATGATATACGTTACATTTGGTCCTCCGAATCATGTTGAAAGGCATCCGTTGGATCCTGATTCCAAGCCTTATGAAGTTTGGGAATATTATGATTTAAATAGATCTTTTGTGTTTCTTGATCAAACCGGTTTTGGGGATTACAGATTAGTTAATCCCGATTACAGCCGCTGGCCCGGGTACAGACAATAAATTCGAATGTAATGTGATGACGAAGAGTGAAGAGTAACAAAAATGGAATTTAATATTAGAACTAATTTCTTTGCATTATCATTCTACATCCAACACTCTTAATTCTACATTAAAAAATGATTCTCACAGTTACAATCAACCCGCTACTAGAACGAAGATTATACTTCGAAAAAATTATTTTAGGCAATTCTAATAGATCTATAAAAGAAGAATTCAGTGCTGGCGGAAAAGGAATAAACGTAAGCCGACAACTAAATTATCTTGGAATAAAAAATTCTGCTTTTACTTTTATGGGAGGAGGCAATGGAAAAATTTTGCGCCATCTTTTAACTGAAGAAAAAATTGAATTCAGTGTTGTGCAGACAAAATCAGAAACACGGTCTGCAGATTTAATAATCGATCTATCAAAGAATTCCTTAACAACATATTTTGGTTTAAACAGTAATATCTCTAAAGAAGAATCAGAAGAATTTAAACACAAACTTGACAAAATAATTCAGAATTGTTCTATTGTTGTTTTTTCTGGCAGTTCACCATGTAAAGAAACTGATGATATTTTCCCATACGGAATAAAATTAGCAAATATGTATGATAAGATTTCAATTGTGGATACATACGGTGCTCACTTAAAAAATTGTATTGATGCATCACCAACTGTAATCCATAATAATATATCTGAAACCGAAGAATCTCTTAATATTAAATTGGAAACTGAAAAGGATAAAATTGATTACCTGAAATTTCTATATTCAAAAAATATTAAACTTGCTTTTTTAACAGATGGAGGAAATTCTGTTTATTCATCAAAATATGATTTTCATTACAAAGTAAATCCTCTTGCAATTAATGTTTTAGATTCAACCGGAAGCGGTGATGCATTCACTGCGGGATTAGCATACGGATTAGAAAATTCATTAGTCTATGATGATTTTCTTAAATGTGCAGTAGCTTTAGGTTCTTCTAATTCAGAAATGTGGTCTACTTGTGTGGTATCAAAAGAAAAAATGGAATTATATTCACAACTTGTAAATGTAGAACCGATCGGTAAGAAAATGAAAATTCTTAATGACACACCTAATTATTAAATACTTTTTTATTTCTCTATTTATTTACTCCAACCTTTGTTCGCAGACTGAAATTAAAAATATCTATTACAATTATGATAAAGAAGATTCTACTTTCTTGTATTACAATTTTAATTCATTACATGGTGTAACTTTTTCAACTGAAATAATTGATGGAGCTATTTCCGCAGCATTGGATCACTACGAAAATTCAGGTTATCCATTTGCATCAATCAAAATTGAGTCAATCTATTTTGGCGACGATTCTCTTAATCACAACAAATATGCTGATTTATATCTTACAATTGATAGAGGTATGTTATGCCGTATTAATAAAATTGAAATTTTAGGAAACGATAAAACAAAAGAAAAAGTAATCACACGTGAACTAAGAAATGTTACTGATAATATTTATAATCAAACAGAGATTGATCAAATACCTGAATTGTTAAACCGTCTCCGTTATTTTGAACCGGTAGAAATACCGACCTACTATTTTAATAGTAATAATGAGGGTGTACTTAGAATTAATATCAAAGAAAAAGTAACAAATAATTTTGATGGAATTTTAGGTTATGTTCCTGGCAGTGGTGATGAGAAGGGATTTTTCACCGGTTATGTGAATATCAGTTTAAGAAATTTGTTCGGAACCGGCAGAGCTGCTGCTTTCAGATGGTTGCAAGAAAATCGCAATTCACAAGAACTCGAATTAAAATATTTAGAACCGTGGCTCTTCGGATTTCCTTTCAATATAGAATTCAGCTTGCACCAGCGTAAACAAGATTCAACTTACGTTCAAAGATCTATAGAAGGTAGATTCCAATTTCTTGCTTCAAACTATATTTCATCATCTTTAATTATTTCTTCAACTTCTACAATTCCTACAGAAAGGATTAATAAAATATTTACAGTTTTTAATTCAACATTATTTACAACCGGACTCAATATTAAAATTGACACACGTAATGATTTTTATTCCCCGATTGAAGGAATATTATTAATCAATGCATACAAATACACAAGTAAAAGTATTGATGGTCCATACGAGTTTATTACCGAAACCACAAAAACAAAGAATAATTTTCAACATATCGAAATTGATTTTGCTTTTTATAAACAAATATTCAATGATCAAATTTTAGCAATTGGTATTCACGCACGCGAACTTAAAGGAAATGATATAGAAATTAGCGATCTTTATTTACTTGGTGGTACAAATACATTACGCGGTTACCGTGAAAAACAATTTGCCGGGAATAGAATTCTCTGGTCAAATCTGGAATACCGATATTTGCTTACTCGCCGATCATTTGCATTTCTGTTTTTTGATACCGGTTATTTTTTACGGAATGAAAATGTTGAAAGAAATATTGCCAAATTGGATGGTTTCAAAATCGGTTATGGCTTAGGATTAAATATTGAAACCGGACTTGGAATATTAGGTGTAAGTTTCGCACTTGCAAAAGGTGATTCATTCGCAGATGGTAAAATACATTTTGGAATTGTGAATGAGTTCTAAACTCGATGATGGATTCTTGATACTTGATACTAGTGATATCCGTTGTTGTGAATAATTTCCAAGTCACTATTTTCGAGTACTTATCTTTTTTGCAAAAAATATTAATTTCAATTTTAAAAAATTATCCCAAATATCTATTCAAATTGGTTTTTCATTTTTAAAAAATTTTGATTAGTTTCAAACAACAAATTCTTGAAAGGTCTTGCAATTTTTTGATATTGAAAATTTAAAATTAGATTACTCCTCTCTTCTTCCCCGTACTTCAGGAATTCCAAAAATTTTATTACTTAATTCATATTACAATAAACTTTTATCTACCAATAATCATAAACTTATTGAAGCATACTCCTCTGAATTTATTGAAGAATATATAAGTGAATTAAATTATTATTCTCCTTATTACAGAGATCCGGTTAAAACAAGAGAACTTATTGATCAGCTGGAAAATCTGAGAACAGTTCAAATCCTTCATAAATATCATACTCAAATAAATGATTTAATTATTTCAATCTCGGAAAAGTTAAATAAATATTTATCTCAATTAGAAAATCAAAAAAAAGAGGATAATGGAAGGGGAACTCTTTACTTTCCATTATTAGGTAAAATTACAACCTCAACAGAAGAGTTATTATATTCATCAGTTGAAAAACTAACGATCAAAATATCACCAATAAAAAATCAAGATTCTTTTATTTTCATACCCTCTAAACAAAAAGATGAAGAACTAACCGAACAATCAAAAATATCGTTTAGTATAGCTTTAGATTACCTGAAAGACTTCAAACAAAAATTTCAGAAATATCATGAAGTCTTAATTTACTTTGATAATATGAACGCTGAGTATGAAGGAAGATCGTTAGGAATAATTCTTACTATTGGATTTATTCAAGAACTAACAAGGTTGTATAATCTTCCCTACATTATTTTTATAAGAAGTCTAATTGCTACCACCGGTAGAATAGACAAAGACGGCAACTTGATTTCTATTGGGGATAAAAATGTATCTCAAAAAGTTGAATCTGTTTTTTATTCAGGAATTGATTCTCTAATTATTCCAAAATCAGATGAGACGCATGCGGTTGATAAATTAAAAGAATTAAATAAAAAATTTCCGAGTAGAAATCTAAAAATTGTTCCGATTGAAAATATTACCGATCTCTTAAATCGGCGTAATCTTATTGAGATAGTAAAACAGCCGAAAATTTTACGCGTATTAAAAGAGATTGAAAAAAACGCAACCGCCACATTTTTTGCTATTATGTTAATATCTATACTTCTTTTCATTTGGATAAGAGATATTGATGATAATCCAGAAACTTACGAAATTATTTCTAATCAAATTATTATTAAAAATTCAAGCGGTCGTAATCTCTGGCATATTAATTATAATACTTTAGCTGCTTTTTATAAGCTAAACTTAAACATAGAATCAAATTTCAGAATAGTGGATGTGAATAATGATGGAGAAAATGAAGTCCTAAATACTTTTAGTGTAGATCATAATTTTGCAGATGATGATATAGCTAATGGACTTGTACTATTTGATATGTATGGGAAACCGATTTGGAAACGGAGCTTTAATAAACATTTATTATCTGAACGAGAAACAATTATCCCCCATTTTAATATCAGCATTTATGATACACTAACAATTAATAATGAACTTCATATACTATGTGCCGTTAATAATGCCGATTCATATCCATCGGGTATTTATTTACTTAACCTTACAAAGAATTCAATAGTTAGTGATACATTATGGAATTCGGGACATGTAGTTGACGCTAGACTTGTTGATTTAGATAATGATAACTTAAAAGAGATTTTAATTTTATCTTATAATAATAGTTACCAAAAAATTTCGTTAACTCACTTATTATTTTCAGAATTAAAAGGACAATTACCAGCAACAGATGAATATAAATTATTAAATATTACTGATGCTAATATTTTGAATTGTTTTTTATTCCCAAACTCAGATCTTAATCAATATTTAGGACTTAGAAACACATCTTTAAGAGCGAGATCATTAAATATTGATGAAGAATTTAAGCAAATAAAATTTGGAACATTTGAAACTGGTCTATATAATGTTGAAGTAATTAACTATATATGGCATTTTAAAAATCATAAATTTGATGTTATTATAGAATCTAATATGCGGGTAAAGAGAGATTCACTTGTTGCACACGGAAAGCTTAAACTTCCATACACCGATACAAAAGAATACCGCGAGTTGATGAGGAAGCAAATTTTGGCATGGGATGGAGAAAAGTTTGTACCGATAGATGAATATAAAAATAAAAGAGCAAAATAAAAGAGCCGCAATTTTAATTGCGGCTCTCATTATTTGATTATAATACTTCTCCTTATTTCATTAGTATTAGTTTCTTAGTTTCTGAAAATGTTCCGGCTTGCAATCTGTAAAAATAGACACCGCTTGGAAGATTTGAGCCATCGAACATAACCTGATAATAGCCCGCTGATTTTACTCCATTTACTAAATTAGCAACTTCGCTTCCAAGTACATCATAAACTACAAGACTTACCATTGCTGCTTCCGGCAACTGATAATTTATATAAGTAATTGGATTAAAAGGATTGGGGTAGTTCTGCATTAATGAAAAATTCTCAGGTATCTCCTCTACGTATTCTATTTCGAACTCATCATCTACAATTTTACCCGAGGCAATACCACTGCCACTTATTTGAACTATTATATCATTACTGTTACCAATAAATGGTGGATTCGAATTATCTGTAACGGTTACCCGATGCATTGTGCCGGGAACATTGCTGACTTTCAATTTATTTTCAGAAGTTCCAGATTTATCTGTTTCTGTAGTTGAATATTTAAACTTACCTCCGTTAGTGCTACTCCAGGTTAATTGTTTTCCCTTTATTGCAATTCCGCCTCCAGCTTCATCTGCTAATTGAGCAGTTAATTTTACATTCTTTCCCGGTTTTGGATTATAATTATTAGCAGTAACAATATATTGTGTTGGAGTGCCCGCGTTAACAATTATTGGTTCACTATTTCCAACTAAAGATTTAGGATTTGAATTATCCTTAACAGATATAATATGTTCTGTACCGCCATTATTACTTACCGTAAAATTGGTGGTTGCAAGTCCATTAGCATCAGTATTAGTTACTTCTGATGAAAACGTTCCACCATTTGTACTTGACCATTTAATTTCCAAATTCTCAAATGGAACCGGATTACCATTTGCATCAACTAATTGTGCATTTACTGAAATTTGTGTCCCTTTATCAGGGCTAAGATTGCTCGGAGTTACAATATATTTTTTTGGAGTAACAACTTGTTTTAATTCTACTATTATAGGACTTCCTACAGCTCCTTCAGCAGTTACTCTTATTTTTGCTGTTCTGGAAGGACCGGTATTCTTTTTATATTTTAATTTTATAGTTCCATTATTTGTACCGGATTCCCCATTATTTATTGAACACCAATCTGCACCTTCAATAACTTCTGCTGTCCAATTCATTGTACCACTGCCGGTATTAGTTATATTAAATACTGCATTTCCTGATGATGATTTTACGGTTTTGCTTAATGGATCAACATTTAAGACTGATTCTAAAGGATTAGCAGTTACTGTTACAACAGTAGTGGGTTCGTTTGGATCGTCTGATTGTATAGTGATATAACCAATATCCTGATTACCACTTATTTTATCCCAATCAATATTTACCTGAATTGTTTGTGATTCGTTTGGCGCCAGTATAAAAGGAGAATCTACTGAAGTTTTTAGCCAATTTTTATCATCTGTAATACTTGTTATTGATAGATTTTCTACCCCTAAATTTTCAACGACAAAAGTTTTGGGACTTTCTTTTGAAACATGTATGACAGATACACCCCACTGATATAGACCATAATAATCGCCACCCCATACCATGCTGTGATTTTGATAATCCCATGTGTCATGCAAGAAAATAGTATTTGTGGCATCATCATAGCCGTAACCAAGCATAGTATGCCCATCAACTTGAATTAAAACTAAATAACCATTATCAATTTCTTGTTTAAAATTGTTAAAGGTAAAACCTAATGTATTACCGTTATATCCATAAATTAGCTGTGAATAATATTGTTCAACAATATAACCTCTGTTTTCAAAAAATAATTTCATCCCGTAAATACCATCATCATCAAACCAAGCACTTAATGGACTTCCATCAACGTAACAATATATAGATGTAGCTCCATCACTATTGCCCCACCACCACTGATTTGTTTTCATATAATCAGCAAGACAATCACCGTAACTATGTTGTGTCCAACCGTTTGTCAACCAAGGATCTGGATCATTATTACCATATTGGATCCAATAATCATCTACATGTCCTCTTGAAGTTCTCCCATCAAGACCTTCTCTTGTGGCACTTAACGGGCAAAGACTTCGTGATTCACCATTAATCAAAACATTACCCCAAACACTATTATCAAGAGGCATAACACCATTATTAGTAGGACCAGTATAAATATTTGGATATCCGTTCCTATCCATATAAGCTGCTAACATAGATGCCGATGTTGGAGTACAGCCAAAAGACCAATCATATGCCGGTACATCTGTTAAAGCAGTTGCTGAATATGGTACCATAGCACTTTTTGCTCTAAAATTTTCCGGCGGTTTACCTGGCATTATAATTTTATATATCTCTTTACCTTTTTCATCTTTGAATTTTGATATTATTTGTTCTTCTTTAATTGGTGGTATTATCAAAGATTTTTCATGTTCTGTAATTAAAGTATCCGGATATAATTTCTTCATATTAGAATAAGGTTGATTTATTGTAAGTGTTAATGGATTCACATTTATTTCAGGTACTTGAAGATAAATATATAGACCCCACCAACTATAAAGACCATTATTATTTTCGTTTGATTCGGTAATCTGGTTATTCCAGTCAAACATAAATCCGAAATAATAATTACCCGGTGGTACAGTTAAAGGGCAGTAATCATTAAAATTAATTGTAAAATAATCTTCGTAGTATTCACCTAGATTTAACATAGGTGTACTTCTTTCAAATAATAAATAGGAATTGGAATTATCTTCTGCTATAAGAAAATATCCAGTAAATGATTCGGAGCATACATCCGTACCATTATTTATTACCGTAACCCATACTTCACTTGGTGTGTAAGGATGTCCAAAAGCCATACCACCATTATTAAAATCTAAGTCTGGCAGACCATTACCTTCTCCGACTACTTGTAAATCATCAAGGTAAACACCCTGATTAGTAATACTTCCATCTGAGATAAAAACAAACTCCCAAAAAAATTGATTAAATCCATTTAATAGAAGCTCCGGTGATTGTATCCAGCCATTTGAACTACCGGAATATTCATTCGTATAAGTCCAATTACCGTCACCGCTACTGTACCAGTCTTGTACGTAATCATAATAAAACTCTGTATCGTATTTTATCCAGTAACTGCTTTTAACATTGCTATAACCAGTAAGATTAATTGAATTATTTTTATATACATATGCCCACATAGTTAAATCATAATTATTACAATCAGGTTGATCACCTTCATCAGCACACCATAAACTCCAACCACCGGTATGCGCATCACAGCTAACATCGCCCCAATAATCTGTACCGTTTTCTTCCCATCCATCACCAAATCCATATGGCGCTAAAGAACCTTCCCAACCTTCAGACCAGATAACATGGCTTTCATCAGAAGCAGTTTTATAGTCTTTTTTACTTATTCCATAATCTGCAACATAACTTAACTGAACATTATTTTTTTCAAGTTTTTCAATATCAATTACCGGTAATTTTATCTTTACTTTACCACTTATATAATTAGGGATAGTAATATTCATTTCAGCTAAAAGCTGTTTATATACTCCGGAACTCTCTAATTCTATTAATTTGAGATTAGATTTTACTACTCCCTTACTTTTATCATTTTTTGCACTAATTCTTTTTTGATATTCATGAATATCAGATACAGAAGGAGTTAGATAATATTCGCTTTCTCCGTATTCTCTCTGCCAAAATTGCCCATCTAAATAAAATAGTTCTTTATCAGCATTAAGTAACGGTGTTTTTTGATTAGTAATAAATTTTGAATATAAGGTTTCAAAATCTTGGTTCATATTAATATTAGAATTCTTTGTTGAAATCCGATTTCGAAAACTGTTCAAAGAAGCGTCTGTCATTTTGGTGTTTTTCAGCAATTTATTACTTACATCATTTGATAGTAACTGAGCTTTGCCGTTATTATCAACAACTATTTTACCAAGAAGATTCATCTGTTTTTCTTGCGAATAAGTTCTACTGAATAAAAGTAGATTAGTAAGAATAAAACAGTACAATAAAATACTTTTCATATACACTCCTTTTTTAGAAATAAAAAATATCTATTTAGTGATGCTTTTATTTTTTGATAATTATAATGATTGCTAAATCACTGTCCGTACTGTTTATCAACTAAAAGATAAATTACTGTCTAATGGATAGAATCCTATAATATTATATAATTCTATTGTTTGCGTTAATGTAAAAAGAGACAATTGGTATCTTAAAAATCCTAATTAATCATACAGTTTTAATATTAACATTATATATCGTTGCAGATGTTATTAGCTGCAGATTCTATAGTCTTCTTTTTATTAAAAACAAATTCGGTAAACAGTCTATTAGGAATGTTCTGTTAAGCTGGAATAAAGTAAAGTATGGAAAACAAATCAAATATTTATCCTTGCAAATCAAAAATCTATCTTTAAATTTGCATTGTAATGGTTATTAACTTAATAATTTGCTAATTCCATAAATTCTAATGAATTTGTGGAGTGTAATTCCATTAATTCTTAAAAAAAAGGGAATTATGTTTGATCAATACTTTCATATAGATGATTTACCTCCGACTCAAAAAGTGCTGTTTATTTATGGGCAGCGATGTATAGGAATGACTATACTTCTAAAAGAATTTCTTAAAACCACTTCACAGAAACACAAGCTTGATTTATGGGATAATATTTCGGTTCATCATATTTGCGGTTCTCTTTAAAATTTATTTTATGATGATAGAACTTTTAAATACTTTATTAGATATTAAACAAGATGACCCAAAACAGATTTTTCCGCTTGTTGAACAATGTTCCAAGATTGCACTTACCATATTACACAAACGAAATGAATCTGATATTAACGTTTTTAACCATCATGGATTAACACTCAAAGATTTGGCTGTAGATGCAATAATCCCTTTATTTATTAGAACAAATCCTAACAGTGATATTCCAATTAAACGTTCTTTAATTAACTGGGATAGAGAAATAAATAGTGATGCTGATGCACATTTCTTTTTATTTCAAATAATTGGTAATAGAATTGAACAAGAGATTGCAAAGAAACTAAAAGAAGCCGACCCGTTTTTTGCTAAAATATTAAGAAGTATTAGTCACCTTGTTGAATCCGGTAGGTTAAATAAAATAAGCTGGTTTGGTGTTGCTTACATTACTGAAAAAGGAAAGGATAAAATTACCCAGAAACCAGTAGATTCAGAATTTATTGACTCTTTACCGGCTAAATTATTTTCAGATTCCAACGAAAAGACAATTAACCAACTATTTGAATTGATTAAGAAAGAGACCGATTACTTTCCGGCTATACCGCTAAATACCTTAATTAGAAAGATCAAATTTGTCAACGGTACTTTTCTCCAACAAAAAAATGTTAATTCTTTTACAGAGAACTTTGAAGAAGAATTTAATGTTGACAAAGTTATTAATGATAGTTTAAAATCGATAAACGAAAGATTGGATAGTTTTTATCTGGCTAAAGGTAAACTTAACAAAGAGGAAACTAAAATATTTAAAAAGGTTATGGTTAATCTGTCAAATGATCTCAAAGATGGCGGCATATCACGCGGATTGTATGAATACTTAACTGTTCATATAGTCGATTTGACAAAAGAAGATTTTTATCAGAAATATCACCAAACTCTTGATTACTTGTTACGCTTACTTAAAAAAGAGATTTCCCAAAGAATTGAAGAGTCTAATAACTGATTTTCAAAAAATAAATAGTTTGTTATTATTAATAATTAGAGGTTTAGGATTATTTAGTTAATCCTATAAATAGAAAATGCAAAAACATATAAATATAACTGAAGAAGATATTTTTAATTTTATCTTTTCTCCGGATAAGCTTCCTATTGAGAAATTCAATTATTTAACTGCTCATCAAGACCGTTTTCAAAATGAAATTTCCCTTTGCAGAGAATTGATGAATTCAGACAATACTGATTATAAATCTCTTTCGGATAAAATTCTTGAACAAATAAATTCCCGAAATATAATAGAACTCTATCAACAGAAATCAAAACCGATAAAAGAAAATGGAATAAAATTAGCAGCCGCTTCCGTATTAACAGAATCTCCAAGAAATACTTTTTCTTTTGTTGATAGTGAATCAAAATATCTGATAAGAATTGTTAAAACAGATTTGCAAAATCTACTTTATTTATTCACAGACAATAATAAAAAAGAAAATTTTAAGGTCAAATTATACCCATCAGAAGCTGAATATAATATCTCCAACACTTCTCAACCAATAGAAATTTTAGAAGAAAAAGTTATCGATAAAATTTCTATTGAGTAACTTTATTAAAATCATTCCGAGTAATAAATTCCTTGTTCATAATTCAATTTTCTCTTTTTATATTTGATTATGAACTCGTTAAAAAAATTTGATCTCTCTTTCCTTGCTCGTAATATAAAATTTCTTGCCGGTGTTGATGAAGCCGGGCGCGGACCAATAGCCGGACCAGTAGTAGCCGCCGCCGTAATATTAGATAAAAAAACCTTTAACAAAAAAATTAATGACTCGAAAAAATTAAGTGAAAAAACTCGTGAAGAATTATTTAATTGGATTACTAATAATTGCATTACTTATGGAATAGGAATTGTTGAACATACTGAAATTGATAAAATAAATATTCTGCAAGCATCCTTAAAAGCAATGAAAATTGCGGTTGAGCTCTTAAAACCAAAACCCGGTTTAGTACTAATTGACGGGAATAAACAATTCAATACAAAATTAAAAACTTTAGCAATCGTTAATGGCGATGCAAAATCGTTTTCAATTGCAGCTGCTTCAATCATAGCAAAAGTAACTCGTGATAATATTATGAAAAAAGTTTCTAGTAACTATCCACTTTATCATTGGGATCACAACAAAGGTTATCCAACAAAAGCTCATATAGAGGCAGTTAGAAAATATGGTATAACACCATTGCATCGCAAAACTTTTTTAAAAAGAATTTTGAATGAAGAATTTCAAAATGATTTATTTTAATTATTTAACCACCCCCATATCCCCCTCCTTACTAAGGAGCGGGAACTAAAGGTGGAGGTCTTCAATCATGGAAAAAGCACAAAACAAAAGATCTACCGGAAGCAAGGGGGAACAAATCGCTTCGGAATTCCTCACAAATATCGGATACAAAATAATCGAAAGAAATTATCATTTTGGTCATGGTGAAATTGACATAATTGCAAAAGATGGAGAAATTATTGTTTTTGTTGAAGTGAAATACAGAAAAAGATTAGAATACGGTGCCCCTGAAACAGCTATCACTAAAGTGAAGCAGAAACAAATTAGAAAAATTGCTGAAGCTTATATTTACGAGCGAGATATTAAAGATACGTCGTGTAGAATAGATGTTGTTGCAATTATGCAATTACCCAATCAAAAACCCGAAATTAATCATTACATAAACGCGATTTAGCCAAGTTTTATTTCTTTACTACTAACTAATATTATCTTTTACTATTTTTTCATTCAAAACACGGTTATTTATATCTTATCACATGAAACTGCCCCAATTAAAACATAGCAAAAGACTAAGTACACGGGAGAATATTTACAATTTTTTTGCAACTATAACCGGTTTAACAATTTTCAATATAGAATTTTTTAAGCAAGCTTTTATCCCTCCATATGAAATAAGAGAAATAAAAAAGCATATGGATGAACTCGGTGTAAAAACTTTAGGAATAGTCAGCGTAACTGGATTTATAATCGGTTTAGTTTTAGCTATGCAGAGTCAACCGGTACTTGCACGATTTGGTGCATCAGATTTTTTACCCGGTATGGTTGCATTATCTGTTGTGCGTGAATTAGGTCCGGTTATAACAGCATTAATTTTTGCCGGACGCGTCAGTTCCGGTATCGGGGCAGAGTTGGGTTCAATGCGTGTTACAGAACAGATTGATGCTATGGAAGTTTCAGCCGTTAATCCTTTTAAATATTTAGTTGTTACACGCGTATTTGCTACTACTATGATTTTACCAATACTTACAATTTATGTAATTGTTATTGCGTTACTCGGCGGATATCTTGCCGTAATTATAGTTGAGAGTATGAACTTCGATTATTATCAAACGGCAGTAATTAGTTCGGTGGAGTTTGGTGATTTTATTCCGGGTGTTGCAAAAACTTTTGTATTCGGGTACATTGTTGGTATTGTTGGTTCTTATAAAGGATTTACCGCAGTAGGAGGAACTGAGGGTGTTGGGAAAGCATCTACCACCTCGGTTGTTGTTTCATCATTATTGATTTTAATATTCGACATGATTTTAGTAAAAATTTCACTCTGGTTATGGCCGACTCTAGGGTAGTTATAATAAAAAATTTATCAAAGAGATTCGGAGATTTATCCGTTCTCGAAAATATTTCCCTTGAAGTTACCCGGGGAGAAAATCTTGTAGTATTCGGGAGAAGCGGACAAGGTAAAAGTGTTCTTTTAAAATGCATAATCGGTCTTATGCCGCCGGATAGTGGGGAAATTTATATAAATGGGCAGAATATAGGTAAATTGAAAATTAATGAACTGAATAAAGTAAGGAAGAATATCGGTTTTTTATTTCAGAGTTCCGCTTTATACGATTCAATGACTGTTAGCGAAAATCTTGCATTTCCGTTAAAGCGACACTTTCCTGATATGACTCTGAAAGATATCGAAGAAAAAGTTTTAAAGACTCTTGAACTTGTTTCATTAGAGGAAGCTTTAAATAAAATGCCAGCAGAACTTTCCGGCGGAATGAAAAAAAGAATCGGTCTTGCCCGTTCTATAATAACCGATCCGGAATTGATGCTTTATGATGAACCTACAACCGGACTTGACCCGATTACAACCAAGGAAATCAGTGAGCTTATTCTTAATCTGCAGAAAAAATTAAATATGACTTCAATAATTGTTACGCATGATTTGATCTGTGCTGAAATAATTGCTGACCGTGCTATTTTTCTTAAAGATGCTAAAATTGCTTATGAGGGAAGTATTAATCAATTAACAGAATCGAAAGATCCATTCTTAAAAAACTTTTTTAGTAATGAAATACTAGATCAAAAAGAATTGTAATATAAGTTTAATAGGAGCCTTAAATGTTAAAAGAACTAGAAGGTGCACGGCTTGGAATTTTTATTTTCCTTGGAACTATCATGCTAGTTATATCGATATTCATGATTGGCAACAAAGAAAAGTTATTCGTAACGACAATTGAGATTAAATCATACTTCAATCAAATAGAAGGATTAAAAAGCGGTGCACCAGTTCGTTTAAGCGGTTATGATATTGGAAGTGTCAGTGAAATTAAATTAGTTGATGTTAAAACCGGTAATGTTGAAGTGAAAATGAGAATAGAAAACGATCTACTCCATTTCATTAGATTGGATAGTGAAGCTTCTATTGAAACAGAAGGATTGGTTGGTAAAAAAATTGTTTCGATTACACCCGGCTCACCTGAAAGTGAAATTATTACGGACGGCGGAATCCTTAAATCAAAAAATCCGGTTAACATTACTGCTATTATCGAGCAAACTGAATCGACTATGGCTTACCTCAAAAATTTAACAAAGGATCTTTCAGAAATTATTGCTAAAACAAATCAGGGAGAAGGAACTGTAGGTAAACTAATTAATGATGAAAAACTCTATTACTCAGCAGTTCAGATAACACAGACAGCAGATAAAAGTTTGAAAGAAATGACCGGTAGATTGACTGAGATTTCCGATATTCTAGTCGATCTCGGGAAAAATGTTAAAGGGATAATTTCAAACGTTGATGATGCAACTGGCGATCTTAAAAATCTAATAGCTAATGTTGAAAATGGTGAAGGTCTCGCCGGTGCTTTATTGACAGATAAAAAACTTGCCGATTCTGTCAAGACTATGATTGCAAATCTTACCAAAACTTCTAAAGATGCACAATTAGCAACATCTAGCTTAGCAGAAAATATGGAAGCATTGAAACATAACTGGCTCTTTAAAGGATATTTTGAAGAACGCGGTTATTGGAGTAGAGTCGAATATGAAAATGAGATCAATACAAAACTCGAAAATTTGAAAAAGCAGAATGAACTTTTAGATGCGAGGATAAAACAGCTATTGGAACTTGAACAAAAATTAGAGAAGTAGGACGGTTAATTATTTCAACATCTTTTGATGGAATATTTTTATCTTCTCAACATAACCAAGTGTTTCTTCATGCCGCCATTTGGGAACTTCAGGTGCAACTACAGTAATATTTTCCCATTCAGTATGATCTAAACTTTTTTCTTTAGCTTTCCCTTGTGCCTTCATTATCGTTCCCCTACCGGCATTATAACTCCCAAAAGTAAAACTTAATTTCTCTTCATCTTCTTCAATCTCTTTCCAAGCTCTATAGATTTGTCTATCATAATAGATCCCCGCTGCTATATTCCAAACTGGATCATCAATGTTTTCAAATTCTGGATTAGCACTCTGTATATCAGCAAAAGTTGTCGGCATTAGCTGCATCAATCCCCTTGCACCAACTGGACTAACAGCATCCGGAGTTAAACTGCTTTCAGCAATACTCTGTGCTTTGAAAATTTTCCAATCAAAACCAGGACCGAAATACCGCTTAGTGTATTTCTTAAAAGTATCATCATAATCGGAAAATTTTTTTTGTGCTGATGTTGTTGATATAAATAAAAATAATATTGCTATAACATAAAACTTCAATTCAATGCTCCACCTATTATGAGTGCTATAGAAATAAACAATGCTGCTATAAAAATTGCTACTGCTATATTCCCTTTTTTCAACTCATCTTCAAAATCAACCTTGGGTGAAAGTTTATCAAATATCTTGTATGAGATAAACATCAATAATACACCAAGAGCTGCATATAAAAAATTTATTCCAATAATTGTCCATTCCATAGTTCCCTCTATCAATTTATTTACTATTTAATATCAATATAATTATGATTTATCCATTATTCAATAACAACAACCAATTTAAGTAGTCACACAAATTTTGTAATTTGCTGGTCACGTTTTCATTAAAAAATTGAATATGACCATAAGTAATAAAACAACGTCAAATAATAAGATTATTGTTAAGGGTGCAAGACAGCATAATCTTAAAAACATCTCGCTGGAAATACCAAGAAATAAACTTGTTGTATTCACTGGTGTAAGCGGAAGCGGAAAATCCTCTCTTGTATTTGATACAATTTACGCAGAAGGACAGCGTAGTTATGTTGAAAGTTTATCATCGTATGCACGCCAATTTTTAGAAAGAATGAACAAACCGGAAGTTGATTTCATTTACGGTATTTCACCGGCAGTTGCAATCGAACAAAAAACCGGTGCGAGAAATCCAAGATCTACTGTTGGTACAAGCACTGAAATTTATGATTACTTACGGCTGCTGTTTGCACGAATTGGAAAGACGATCTGCTTTAGTTGCGGCAAAGTTGTAAAAAAAGATTCAGTTGGAACGATATCCGAGTGGCTCGAAGATCAGAACGAAGAAAACAAATTCTATTTAGGTTATCCAATCCATGCACACGAAGGAAGAAATGTTGGGGAAGAATTCGATCTTCTAAAAAAGAAGGGATTCTTCAGAGTGTTTATAAAAAATAAATTAATCGATCTAAATACCGAATTCAAAATTCCAAAATCGAAAAAGAATATTATAGTTGTTATCGATCGCTTCAAAATAAAAAAAGGAAAAGTTAGAGAATCCCTTGCAGATTCTATCGAAGCCGGATTTAAGGAAGGTGAGGGACGATTAACTATCATTAATGCAGATACTAACGAACTAAAACATTTTACACGATTCTATGAATGCTGCGGAATACGATATGAAGAACCCGAACCGAGATTTTTTTCTTTCAATAATCCGTTTGGAGCTTGTCCGGTTTGCCAGGGTTTTGGTAAAACTATGGGTTATGAAATTGATCTAATAGTACCGAATCCTAATTTAAGTTTAAGCGAAGGTGCAATAGCAC
>CAYXKL010000028.1:0-25141 GCA_964464825.1 uncultured Melioribacter sp.
GTAGTGTAAGCATTGCGAGGATTCTAATTAATGCTGGCTCGGTGTTTGTATATTTTGCAACACCTGAACAAACACCAGCAATGATTATATCACTGTTTGAACGCACAAATATTTTTTTGATAAACGGTTGAGGATTTGTCGGTTCAGGTTCGTTAAAAATATCGGGAAAATTATTTTCGTCCATAAATTAATACTTACAATAGTTCTTCTTCTCTATTGATTACACTGCGTGTATTAATAACTCTACGTTCTGTTATTATTTTATCAATTCTTATATCATGCATATCAGTTTCAATATTGTCAAAAATCTGAAATTCGAATGCGAGAACAATTTTAGTAGAATGATTTTTACTTAAAAGTTTATCGTAGTATCCTCCTCCGTAACCCACACGCTGTCCGGTTAATGATACTGCTACTGCCGGAACAATAAAAATATCAATATCATTCAAATCTTCATCAATGCCAACTATAGGTTCATAATATCCTTCGCCATTTTTAACCATATTATCCCAGCCTGAAAAATTTCCTCGTAAAAATTTGTTAGATATTTTATTAAGCTTGGGTACAATTATAGACTTACCGCATCCGTGCATATGATCAACTAATCTTATCGTATCAACCTCTCCTATTCGTGTGGAAATATATGTGTGGATTTTCTTAGCATGTATAAATTCATCCGACGTAACAAGTCGATCAATAATATGATTTGTTCTGACACGAATATCATCGGGCACTATTTTAATGCGCTGATCAATTACAATCTTACGTGCTTCTGATTTTGAAATTAAAGTTTTTAGTTTCATTATATCTATTTGGGTTATAAACAATAAATTATTAATTATAATATTCTAAGTCCCATACTCGAGGCTATCAATTCTGTAGTCAATTCAGCACTTTTATTCTTATTATCAAGTATAGGATTTATTTCTGCAACTTCAAGAGAAGACATACATCCGCATTCAGCTATTGATTCCATCAAAAGGTGAGCTTCGCGGTAATTCAATCCTCCATTTACAGGTGTTCCAACACCTTGTGCAATTGAGGGATCTAATGAATCTGCATCAAAACTAACGTGTATATGCTGAACTCTTTGCTTTAACTCTTTTAATACTTTGTTGATAATAAAACCGATTCCCTTTCTGTCAACTTCAGTCATTGTGTAAATTTTCAAATCTAATTTTTTGATCAAAGCAATTTCACCCGGGTCGAGACTTCTGATAGCAATCATAGCAACATTTTCAGGTTTTACTTTTGGGCTAAATCCATAAAGATTAGTAAGAGATTTTTCACCTAATCCAAGGGAGGCGGCAACGCTCATTCCATGTATATTTCCCGAAGGTGTTGTTTCATCTGTGTTCATATCCGCATGTGCATCTATCCATATTAAACCAAGTTCTTGTTTATTTTTTTTACAGTGTGAAGCAACACCCGCAATGGTACCTATTGCCATTGAATGGTCACCACCGATGCAAAGAGGAAAGTTGCCATGATCTAAAGATTTTTCTACGATACGAGCTAATTTGTCTGTAGTCTTAACTATTTCATCAAGGTATTTGAGATTTGCGTTCTTTATTTTTTGTAATTCTTGATTACGAATAAAAATATCGCCAAGATCGGCAATATTATATCCAAGCGATTTAAGTTTTTGTTCTATACCGGCAATGCGCAATGCAGTCGGACCCATATCTACACCTCTACGATCCGCACCCAAATCCATTGGGAAACCGATAATATCTATATGTTTACTTTGTAACGCTTTCATAAATCCCTAAAGAATTAATACTAATCTAACAACCTTTATTTATAGATAAAAATTTTATCTGATAATTTATTTTTATTTTGGAGTATTATTAAAGAAACATTTATTTATAAATAGGTATTAAAATGATAGATCAGTTTATAGAGGCAGCAATTGAAGAAGCTAAAAAAGGATTAAACGAAGGAGGTATTCCAATCGGTTCGGTTTTAGTGATTGATGGGAAAATTGTTGGGAGAGGTCATAACCGCCGTGTACAGAAAGGGAGTGCAATTCTTCATGCAGAAATGGATTGTTTTGAAAATGCTGGCAGACTTACATTAAAGCAATATAAGAGAGCAACTTTATATTCGACTTTATCACCATGCGATATGTGCAGCGGAACTGCTTTACTTTATAAAATTCCTAAAATTGTAATTGGTGAGAATAAAACTTTTCAAGGACCTGAAGATTATTTAAGAGAACGTGGGATTGAACTTAATATATTAAATGATGCGGAATGCATTAAATTAATGGAAGATTTTATTACCTTGAATCCACTATTATGGAATGAGGATATTGGAGAGTAGTTAGTTGTGAGTTATTAGTTTGTAGTTTTCTGATGAATGATATAATAATATATATTACATGAGGAGATTTTTTATGCAAGACTATAAAAAATTATTAGTATGGCAGAAAACACATACTTTGGTTTTGATAATTTATGAAATCACTAAAACATTTCCACACTCAGAACAATTTGGACTTATCAACCAATTAAGGAGAGCAGCGTATTCTATTCCATCAAATATTGTAGAAGGTTGTGGAAGAGGATCAAATAAAGAATTGAACCGCTACCTTCAAATTGCATTTGGATCAGCAAACGAAATTGAATATCAAATGCTTCTTTCTAAAGATCTGAATTATATTTCTGAATCCATTTATTCTGAAATTGAATCTAATATATTCGAAATAAAGAAAATGTTAAATGGATTAATGAAAAAGGTATCAAAACCTTCATAATTACTGAGAACTAAATACTATTAACTATAAACTAATAAGAGAGTTAAAATGGCTACAAAAAAAGCATTTGTAAAACAGATTCAAGGTGTAACATTTGTCGGTAAAACCGATTCTAATAATTGGGTTGTAATGGATGGACCGGAAGAGTTTGGTGGAAGTAACGCCGGAACACGCCCCAAAGAATTGATCTTACTAGCACTTGCTGGTTGCACTGGAAGTGATGTTGCGGTAATATTAAACAAAAAGAAAATTAAGGTTGATGGAATTGAATTGAATATAACAGCCGATATGAAAGAGACACATCCGCAAATCTTCACAAAAATTAATTTAGAATTTATTATTTATGGTAAAGATATACCTAAAGAAGCAGTTGAAAGAGCTATAGAATTATCGCAGAATACTTATTGCAGTGTTACTGCAATGCTTCAAAAATCAGTTGAGATTACGCATTCTTATAGAATTGAAGAATCGAAAATTAACTAAGCAGAAGTATTTTAAATGAGCGCGGTTTAACTACCGTGTCTCATATTAAATTTTCCGGAATAATTTTTCTTCCGGCAAATCCATCATTTAATCCATGATAATAATTTATTTCTTCTTCATCGCTTCTCCAGCAGAGAAGCACTTCTTCACCATTAATAATTGCCGGAAAGTCAACAAGACCTAAATGAAAATTCCAATCTTTATATGAACAACCTATCTCGTTAAGCTCATTCATATAATAGTTCATTTGATTTAGATAATAATTTACTTCTTGATTTCCTTCGATATTTCCGTTAAGAGATTCTGCAATAGTGCGTATCTGAAATGCGGTATCAAGAATATCCTTTACAATTTTTTTTACCAACGGTAAAGTTCTGTTAGCTTCTTTAACAGTAAAATATTTTATATCAGTTTGCGGCATTAAAAAATCCTTATTAAACATTAATTTTTTTCTCTTAAATGCAAAGTTAGTACACTAATACAATCTTGACAAGTGTAAATAACAATATTAATTTGAATTAGTAATATCTTAATTAGTGATTAATATGAAAACAACAAAGAAATACGGCAAAAAAACAGACCTAGCATTATCAACGTGGGTAAAATTAGCAAGAGCATTTTCTTCGGTTAACAAACGCTCGATAGAAAATATTAGAAAATTTGGTTTAACTCAGCCACAATTTGCTGTTATAGAGCTGCTTGGTCACTTAGGACCATTAAAAGTAGGAGAAATTTGCAATAAGATGCTTGTTACCGGTGGCAATATGACCTTAGTGCTTGATAACATTGAAAAACTCGGATTATTGGAACGTATTCACAGTAAAGAGGATCGGCGGACAATTAATGTTCAGCTTACAGATAAAGGACGCGATCTTTTTAATAATATCTTTATTGAGCATGCAGAACATATAACAAAAATATTAAGTGTACTTTCATCCGAAGAACAGAGAATTTTGGGTGATTTATTAAAAAAATTAGGATTAGCTGTAAGCAAAATGTAATAATCTTCAATTTCACATTTTATTGGATTGTCTTTACAGAGTGGTATTCATATTTTAACCCCGATTCGTTAATAAAGATTGGGGAATTTCATGAAGTATCACAAATATTTCATTATTATAATTTTTTTTGTAATATTTCTTACTAACATTACCACCACAGCACAGAATAATTTTTCATTCATACCGGAAAAACCTGAAGCAAATTCTGAGATTACTGTCACTTACAATCCTATAGGAACAATTTTAAGTGATTCAGATTTAATTTCTATGTTCGTTTATGAATATGGAAAGTTTATCTATAATGCAGAAGAATACCCGTTGAATAAAATTAATGACAAGTGGATTGGAAAGTTTACACCATCAGATTCAACATTAGGTGTTTGTATTATTTTTTCGAATGGTAACGATAAAGACAATAATCAAAAACAAACTTATGTTATTCATCTGTTTAATGATGGAAAGGAACTACCCGGAACTTATGCTGGATTAGCTGTAGGGTATGGATCGTGGTTTGGAATATTTGATATTGATACCGATCAGGAAAAAGCTTATAAATTATTTGAAAAAGATTTTTGTTCAAATCCATCTATCAAAAAAGATTTTGTTAATTACTATTTGAGTTCAATGTTGAGTGCTGATAAGGAAAAAGGGAAAGAATTAGCACTTGCTGAACTTTCTTCTTTAGAAAAATTAAATGATACTTCGGAAGATTTTCTAAGTGTATTAATTAGCTGGTCTGATCGTTTAGGTGACACAGAGAGATCATTAAAAATTAAATCTGTAATAAATGATAAATATCCTAATGGCAGTTATGTTCAAATGCAGAAATACATTACATTTAGAGGTGTAAAAGAATTAGATCAAAAAATAAAACTTGCCGATGAATACACTTCAGCATATCCAAACGGAAAATATTTATCAAACTTTAATTATGATATTTTCAGAACATTAACGCAAGCTGGTAATTTTGCAGAAGCTAAAGTTTTTCTCGATACAAAACTCAAAGATGCTAAAGCAAGCACATATAATTCTTTAGCTTGGGGAATGTATGAGAATGATGTTGATTTAATAACCGCAGCAGAAATAGCTAAAAAAGGAATTGAATTAGCAAGGAAAGAAATTTCAAATCCCTCGCAACCCAAACCTTACTATATGGCAACTAAAGAATGGGAAAGTGTCCGCAAGGGATCATTGGGAATGATACTTGATACCTATGGAATGATCTTAAAAAAACTTAATAAAAATGATGAAGCTCTTCCGGTTCTTGAAGAAGCAACAATAATGAGTAATTATCAAGATCCTGAAATGAATCAAAATTATGTTACAGCTTTAATTGATGCAGCAGACTATAAAAAAGCCCAATCGGAATTAGAAAAATTTATTTCTCAAGGAACGTCTACGGCTAAAATGAAAGAGTTGCTTAAAGACGTCTACATAAAAAATAACGGAAGTGAAAATGGATTTGATGCCTATTATTCAGAGTTTGATAAAGCAGCAAAATCAAAATTAATTGCAAAATTAAAAAAAGAAATTATTGATGAACCGGCTCCACAATTTACTCTTACTGATTTAGATGGAAAAAATGTTAGTCTTGCTGATTTCAAAGGTAAAACAGTTATAATAGATTTTTGGGCAACTTGGTGCGGACCTTGTTTGGCATCTTTTCCCGGGATGAAAAAGGCAGTAGAGCAATATGAACAAACTGGCAAAGCTAAATTCTTTTTTGTTAATACTTGGGAGAATGTAGAAAATAAAAAACAGAATGCATCCGATTTTATTACAAAAAATAGTTATCCGTTTCATGTGTTAATGGATGAAAAAAACGAAGTTATTACAAGCTACAAAGTGTCTGGAATACCAACAAAATTTATTATCGATAAAAACGGAAAAATTCGATTCAAAAGCGTTGGATTCAGCGGTAATACAGACGAAATGGTGGAAGAAATAGGTCTTATGATCGAAATGATTCAATAAATTTTTAATTCTGAGTTCCATAATACTGAGCTTATCGAAGCATTGGGACTCAGAATCTCTAATTAATATTTTATCTCAGGTAATAAATAATTCAAAACTTACAAATTTTACTATCTTCCCTTTAAGTAGTAATTTTCCTACCACAATTTTTGAATTATTCCGGAGTATAAATGGCTGTAATCAGACCTTTCAAAGCGGTAAGACCACACGAAAAAGTTGCTCATCTTGTTGCAAGCGTTCCATACGATGTAGTTAATAAAGAAGAATCCGCTGCACTGGCAAAAGGTAATCCCTTGTGTTTTCTGAGAGTCACAAGATCAGAAATAGAAATGAAATCAGATGTTAATGTTTATTCACAAGAAGTTTATGATAAAGCTAAAGAGAATTGGGATAGATTAAGAAAAGAAGCTCCTATGATTCAAGATAATAAACCGCACCTTTATATTTACAGATTGATAATGGGAAATCAAATACAAACCGGAATAGCTGCTACATTTTCTGTAGAAGACTATAATAATGATGTAATTAAAAAACATGAAAAGACACGCAAAGTAAAGGAAGATGATCGTACAAATCATATTATCACTACAGAAGCACAGACCGGTCCGGTTTTTTTAACATACAAAGGAATTTCAGAAGTTGATAAAGCTGTATCAGATACTGTGAAAAAGAATTTACCAATTTATGATTTTACAGCAACTGATGGTATCAAACATCAATTATGGATTATGCCGTCAGAATTGGCATCTGTTGTTGTAACTGAAATTTCTAAAGTAAAAAATTTATATATAGCTGATGGTCATCACCGCGCAGCAAGTGCAAGCCGTACACAAAAAGTAAAACAAAATCTAAATTCAAATCACAACGGAACTGAAGAATATAATTATTTTCTTGCAGTGCTCTTTCCGGCTGAGCAGTTAAAAATTATGCCTTATAACCGTGTTGTTCATGATCTCAATGGAATGAGTAAAGAAGATTTTATGAGTAAGATAAAAAATAATTTTACTGTAGAGGAAACAAATTCTCCAAATCCTCCTTCAAAGAAAACATTTGCAATGTATATTGATAAAAATTGGTATCTACTGAAACCGAATCATAATATTAAACAAGCTGCAACTGTTGGGGAAAATCTTGATGTAAGCATATTACAGAATTATTTACTCCATCCGGTGCTTGGTATTGAAGATCCGCGTACAGATAATAGAATTGATTTCATTGGTGGTATAAGAGGAACAGTTGAACTTGAAAAATTAGTTAATGATGAAAAAGCTGCTGTTGCATTCTCATTATACCCGGTTACAATTGATGACCTAATTAATATTTCTGATGCCGGTGAAGTAATGCCTCCAAAATCAACGTGGTTTGAACCGAAGTTGAGAGATGGGTTGTTAGTGCATACTCTTTAATTCTGAGGAGTCCCTATTAAAAAGGGATTACGAAGAATCAAAAAACTTAAAATAAATGGAGATACAAAAAATGGAAAAACGAATTTATAATTTGAGTGCCGGTCCGGCTATTTTACCCGAAGAAGTATTGATTGAGGCTCAGAAAGATTTGTACTCATATAAGGGAAGCGGAATGAGCGTTATGGAAATGAGTCACCGCGGTAAAATATTTGATGGGATTATCAAAGATGCTGATGCTGATTTAAGGAAACTTTTAGGTATAAGCGATAATTATTCAATTTTATTTTTACAAGGCGGTGCAACTTTACAATTTTCAATGGTGCCGTTAAATTTAATGCCACCCAAAAATAAAGCAGATTATATTGTAACCGGTTCATGGGCAAAAAAATCAGTTAAAGAAGCAAAAAGAGTTGGTACGGTTAATATTGCAGCTACTACTGAAAGTGAAAATTTTACACGAATTCCAAAACAGTCAGAATTAAAATTAGATCCAGATGCTTCATATGTTCATTTTACTTCAAACAATACAATTTACGGAACAGAATGGCGCTGTGAACCGGAAGTTGGTAATGTACCTCTTGTATGCGATGCTTCTTCAGATTTTCTTCATAAAAAATTGGATGTGAATAAATATGCATTGATTTACGCCGGCGCACAAAAAAATATTGGTCCCTCAGGCGTAACAGTTGTAATTATCCGTAAGGATATGCTGGAAAGGAGTTCGGATTCTTTACACACATATATGAATTATAAAATCCATGCTGAAAATGATTCGATGTACAATACCCCAACAACATTTGGAATTTATATTGCCGGACTAGTATTTAAATGGCTCTTAAACATGGGCGGATTGGATGAAATGTATAAACGTAATATTGAGAAAGCAAAAATTCTTTACGATGCAATTGATGCGAGCGGAGGTTATTACAAAGGTACAACTGCTATTGAAGACAGATCGTTAATGAATGTAACATACAGACTACCGAGTGAAGAGCTTGAAAAGAAATTTATTGATGAATCGAAGAAAAAAGGTTTTGAAGGATTGAAGGGACATAGAAGTGTCGGTGGAATCCGCGCCTCCATTTATAATGCCTTCCCTAAAAAAGGTGTAGAAGAGCTTGTTGCCTTTATGGATGAGTTTAAAAAAAATAATTAAACAGATTAGTTATGGAAACACATTTTAAATTGAAAAATATTTTTTTGGGTCGGATGCTACCGGCCCTATTTTTAATTATCTCTATCATTGCTTGTTCTAATGAAGAAGAAAAACTTGAGCTATTTTCTCCCGAGGCATTCGCATATTCCCTGGATGCTGGATGGGAATTGAACGCTTCGTGCAGAGTAAAAGGATTTGAACAAAAAGAAACTGATAATCAATACAGTGCCAAGCTTTCCTATATTATAGATTTAATTACAATGGAAGGGAAAATTAATAAAGGCGTAACAGAAGGATTTATTGATGAAACATCAAAAGAAAAACTTTCAGATCTACCTATAGAAATTCAAATACAGATAGATTCTTCTTATGCAACCGGTAAATATAAAATTGTGTTTAATGTTACTGATAATTTTTCAGAGAAAGAAATTAAATTAGAAAAAGAATTTGAATTGAGTAAATAAAAAAAGGGCTTGATTAATCAAGCCCTCATTTATCATTTATAATCTAAAATTCAAAATTATCATTCAAGCGATCCAACTTCTTTTTCAACCTCTTCTAATATTTCGCAACTTTTTACAACCTCTTTCATCTTTGTGTGATCCGGATAAAGTGGACGGTCAACATCAAGATGTTCAACATATTTACGTATAATCTGATGAGCTTTCGTTACACCTTTACCATTTGTAAAATTACGGAAGTCCAAAGCTTGTGCTGCTGCAATAAATTCTATTCCTAAAACACCGTATGCATTATCTAAAATTTGGGCATTCTTCATTGCAGTATTCATTCCCATAGAAACAAAATCTTCTTGATCAGCTGCCG
This sequence comes from uncultured Melioribacter sp., assembly GCA_964464825.1. Lineage (GTDB taxonomy): Bacteria > Bacteroidota > Ignavibacteria > Ignavibacteriales > Melioribacteraceae > DYJK01. The sequence goes on from CAYXKL010000028.1 coordinate 9,604, forward strand.
CCGGAATTGATTGAACTGAAGCCGGCATAGAAAGTATTCTCTGTTCAACAATAAGTGAATCTGCTGTGTATTGACTTAACATTAAACCTGAAAACATTCCAGCACCTTTTGTTAGAAATTCAGGAAGACCTACACTTAATGCCGGATTTAGTAATCTGTTCAACCGTCTTTCAGAGAGTACACTAACCATTGTAACTGCCGTACCAACATTATCCATTGGGAGACTTACAGGCGATCCCTGAAAATTTGCACCGGTTAATGTTAATTTATCTTGAGGAAGAAATATCGGATTATCTCCAACACCGTTCAATTCTATTTCAACTTGTTCTTTTGCCCAACGGACAGCATCATGTGCTGCTCCAATTACTTGCGGAGAAGAACGCATTGAGTATGCATCTTGTACTTTTGTTTTTATTTTTCCGGTTTGCAGATCGCTTCCCGAAATATTTTTCAATATGGATTTTGCACTACGGATTGCGCCGGGAAAGCCTCGAACTTCATGAAGACGTGTGTTATATGGTTTTAAGTTTGCTAATAAAGCTTCTAAAGTCATCGAGCATGCAATTTCTGCTTGCTTCAGCCATCGGTTGATATCATAAAGATGTATTGCGCTCATTGCAGTTAAAAGATTGGAACCGTTAATTGTTGCTAATCCGTCGCGTGCTTGTAAACCTGGAATTTTAATTCCAGCTTTTTCCAACGCAATTTTTCCCGGATATTTTTCACCTTTAAAATATGCTTCACCCTCACCCATCATTAACAGTGCAATTTGACTCATTGGTGCAAGATCTCCGCAAGCACCTACTGAACCTTTTTGGCAGACAACCGGAGTAACTCCTTTATTTAACATTTCAACAAGAGTTAAAGTAATTTCTGGACGGCATCCGCTCATTCCGTGAGCATGAACATTTATTCTACCAGCCATTGCACCTCTTACATATTCAATTGGTGCTGGGTCGCCGATTCCAGCGGCATGATTGTAGATTAAATATCTTTGAAATTCTTTTACTTGATCATCATTCAATACAACTTCAGAAAACTCACCTATACCGGTATTTACTCCATACATAATTTCGTGTGCATTAATTTTTTCTTCGAGCATTGTCCGACAAACTTTGATTCTTTCCAGTGCATCCGGGTGTAATTCAACTTTTTCGTTGTAACGTGCAATTGCCACTAGTTTTTCTACTGTTAGTTGGGAACCATCGAGAATAATGGACATGTTTTTTACCTCTAATAATTAATTTTTGTTATTAAACTTAAGAATAAGTGTTCAAAATTTTCATAGAATAATTTTACTTTTAATACGTCTAATTCTATAAAAAAGGCAATTTATGTCTCTTTACACCATCGTTTTCATATTAGTTACTATACTTATTTTATCAGGGTTGGCATTTTTCGGTTGGCTTATAATGAAACTTGATAAATGGATTGATAGGAGAGAAAGGTTAGGTAAAGAGAGTATTTACTCAGCAAAAAAATCTCCCCAACAAAATATCCAAACAGATGAAACCGATAAATAACCGCTGCCTAACTCATTATCTGCATAGAAATAGTTATCAGAGACCGATAATTATAATTGCTCAATTGCAATCCAGTTACCGCCAATAGCATTAACTTGAGTATTTCCCCACACAACAATTTTTAAAACAAATCCATCACGCGATATTCCGGCTGCTTCTGTTGCAATTTTTAATCCTTTGGTTTCTATTTCCTCTGTTTGTTTAGAATTTGTATCAATCTCAAATTTTTCTCCTTGCAGATCAATTAAACTGATGGAAGTAAGAACAGTAGGTTTGTTAACGAATGGTTTGGAGAATTTAATTTCTAGCACAACTTCACGTTTACCTTGATTAGAATGTAAATTAAAATCTTTTGTAGATTTATCCACAAAGAAAGAACTGCCCTGAACTTGTGCGGATATAATTGATGAGATAATTAATGTGAAAATTAAACTTGATAACAAAACTTGCTTTTTCATTATTTACCTTAGCTATTATTTATGATCTTTAATATATATTTGTGATTATCTAAGCTAGTACGGTAACTTAAAACAACCGCATCATCTTCGTATTCAATTTTATTGACTTCAGCTAAGTCATATATTTTAGAAATAATCTTAGAATTTGAATGATTGATTTTTATTGTGTCAGTAATAAAATTCTTTTCGTAAATATCTATAAGAAACTCTTTTAATTTTCCCAGACCGATGCCTCTTTCCGCAGAAATAAAAATAGAATCGTGATACTGGGCTGAAATAATTTCCATTTTATTTTTTTCTTTTAGCTCATCAATTTTATTAAAAACCTTAATTTGAATTTTTTTATTACTAGTCAGTTCCGAAAGAGTATCCTCAACTACTTTTATATGGTCTTCAAAATATTCATGGGTTATATCTATTACATGAATTATGATATCGGCATCGCGCACAACATTTAAAGTGGTTTTGAATGATGCGATCAAATTATGAGGCAGTTTGCGTATAAACCCGACAGTATCGCTCAAAAGTATTTTTTTATTTTTATCTAAATCAAAAGCCCGTGTTGTTGAATCGAGTGTTGCAAAAAGTTTATTCTCTGCAAGTACGCCGGCATTTGTTAAACGGTTTAATAATGTAGATTTACCGGCATTGGTATACCCAACAAGCGTAGCTGTTAAAAATTCTTTTCTAGATTCACTTTTTATATTTTGCTGTGATTCAATCTTTTTTAAGTTTTCTTTCAACTTGCTTATTCTAGTTCTAACTAATCGTCTATCAGTCTCGATCTGTGTTTCACCCGGTCCTTTAGTTCCGATACCGCCATACTGTTTAGATAGGTGGGTCCATGCCCGTGTTAATCTTGGCAGCATGTATTGAAGTTGTGCTAATTCTACCTGAGTTTTAGCTTCTCTCGTTTTTGCATGTGAAGCGAATATATCAAGAATCAATCCGCTTCTATCCAACACTTTCCGGTCGAATAATTTTTCAAGATTACGTGTTTGTGTTGGTGTTAAATCATCATCGAAAATAATAAGTTGAATATCATTGAGCTCAATCAATTGCGCAACCTCTTCAGCTTTTCCTTTACCAATAAAAAAAGCCGGGTCGGGACGGTATTTATCTTGTAAAATCTTAAAAACAGTTTCAGCACCGGCTGTATCTGTTAAAAGCTCAAGTTCGTCAAGATGTTCTTCAGCTTGGCTTCTTGAAATTTCACCGGAAGTAAGAGTTATTAAAATTGCTCTCTCTTTTGCTCTGTTTTTAAGTTCAATAATATTTGGTTTCATTTATTTAAAATTTAATTAATTGCGTTAGTTAATTCTTTCTTAGTATTTCTTGCAACAAACATTTCTATTAGAGCTAAAATTAATGCCGCCATTATAAAAAACTTCCATAATTCAGAACCGTATCTTGACTGGTAAATTGCTTTGTTCATATCATCGCTTGATTGTATATAAACAACATTGCCATTGAAACCAATTTTGTCTAAGTAATCCTCAAACTCCAATTCGGATATTTTTTGTAAATCAGATTCGCGGATATCGTGATTAATAACAGCATAGTCCAAAAATGTATTTCCGGAGTAGAACTTATAAATTCCGGTGGTGTGCGTGTTGTTATATTCAAAATAATTCTTGTTGTAAAGTGTATCTGCATCTACTAATTCAATTTTATTACAGGGAGCGATAATTCTAATGTTACCGGCAGTAATTCTGTTTATTGAAGCTAATATTTCACCACCAGCAATTATTTCATTATTAATTTTTGATTTGGATGATACATAGATTAAAGATTTATTAATTAAAGGTGCAAATAATGCCTTAACCGGAAAATTGTTGAAACTTAATAAAGGTGCAGAGCTGTAATTTAGAATTATTCCTTTACCGAAACTGTATTCACTCAAAAAACTCGATTTATCGAATAATGAAATTATTGACCGGCCTAATATGCCGGTGTTTATTCGGAAGTAATAATAAATATCCGGCGATTCTACTTTTAATTTAGTTTTATCTTCAAAAAGATCCGCAAGAATTGGATGATCCATATCAATTTTATCAAACTGAGCCGGTGAGTCGGTAGAATTGATTTTACCAACTGTTGAAATAGGCAAATCTATTTCCAAAGCTCTACAAATAAATTGATAACTACTTAAGCTTGTTTTAGATCCGGGAAATAATAATAAACCACCTCCATTAGAAAGATAATTTAATAATTTATCATATTGAACTTCATAACCGGGTATAAAAAGAATCACTGCATCGTATCTGCTTAAATTTTGGACCGGCAGTTGTGAAAAATTAATTACATCCAATTTTATATTGCCGGATTTATCGCTTAGTGCTAGCTTAATAAACTTAGAATCTTCATTTGCATCGTTGATAATTAAAACAGAATAATGATCGGGTAAGTAAAAAGCGGTATGTCGTTTATTATCATTTATGATATCATCATCTTCTAACTCAGTGTATATTTCAACCAAACCGGTATCGGTTAATGTAGTTTCAAAAAAGAATTCTTTTGATTCATTCGGCATTAGATTTACATTCTGCTGTGCATTTCTTTTCCCATTAACATACAATGATGCCACGCTGTTATTTACCGGAACTTCTGAATAATTTGTAATCGTTGAAGTGAAACTAATTGTCTTGTTTTTCTCAAAGATTTGATTGTTAAGAATTAATCGATCAATTCCAAGATTTTGAACCGATTTTTTGTTAGTCGAAATAATATATAAGTGAATATTTTCGCCGAATAAATTATTCAATTCGGATAACTCATTTATAGAATTATATAATCTGCTCTTTTGCATATCGGTGAATATGTAAATCTCTTTATTAAAATTTTTTGATTGATATAGAATATTACCGGCTTTAATTAATGTTTCGTTTAATGTTGGACTGCTATGTTGTGTTTGGATATCATCAATCTCTTTTTTAACAGTTATAAAATTTTGATTAAAAAAGGGGAGAGAATTTTTATCGTGAGATAATGGCAGAACGGTAATTTCATCTCCATCTTCAAAACTATCTAAAAGATTTTTAGCAGTTTGTTTCGATTGATTAATAAATGTTCCATTTTCGTTAACAACAGACATACTGAATGAATTATCAATTATAAACACAGCAGAAGTTTTTGCGCTGCCCGTAGCAAATGGAAAAGATTTTACAGTTGGTCTTGAGAATGCAAGAACTAGAAATGTGATTATTAAAATTCTTAATAATAGCAGCAGCCATTGTTTTAGTTTTATGCGTTTAATTTTTGTCTTTTGTAATTCTTTTAAAAAAGCAAGAGTGCTAAAATTGATTTTTTTCAGCTTCCGTAAATTTAAGAAATGCAGCACGATTGGTATTGATGCTGCAAGTAGTCCGAATAAAACTGCTGGATTTAAAAAAGTCATTTAATCAGTGTGCTTTTATAAATGTTAATTAAATTATCAGTAAAAACTTCAATGTCAAAAAGTTCTTTAACTCTTTTTCTTGCTTCTTTTCCGAAGTTAATCCTAATCTGTGGAGAGATTATAAGCTGTTCAATTTTTTTCTCTAAATCTATCCAATTTTGTTTCTGAAATAAATACGAAGTAACACCATCAACAGCAATATCTAATACACCATCGGAATTTGAACAGACAGATGGCTTTTCCATACTCATTGCCTCTGTTAATGCTAATCCGAATGCCTCTGCATGAGAAGGGAATACAAAAATATCCATAGCAGCCAGTATTTCTGGTGTATCTTTACGATAACCAGTGAATATTATTTTATCAGTTATATTGAGTTCTTCTGCAAGTGATTTTATTTTATTTCCATAATCAGTCTCACCTTCACTTGGTTCACCGACAATTATAAAACGGAGATTGTTATGCTTTGAGAGTAAACTTTGAGCTGCTTTTAAAAATTCTTCATGACCTTTACCGGGACTAAAACGTGCTATCATTCCAATCAATAGCTCATTTTCTGAAACACCAAATTCATTTCTGATTTTTGCTCTATCAACTTTTTCAGGATTAAACTTATTTGTGTCAATACCGTTGTGAAGCAGTAAAATATTTTTATTTTGTAGTGGGGTAGTATCAACCAAATTTTGTTTTATTACATTGCTAATAGCCAATGCAAAAGTAACACGTCTATAAATCCATTTATGTAAAAAATCTTTCTTGTTTATATATGAACCCATATGTTTAGATAAGATAAGCGGTGCTTCTGTTTTTGATAATTTAATTGCTGGCACTAATAACCATAGGTCTTGAGATCTGCCGGCATGTATAATATCATAATTGTTTCTACGCAATATTTTAGCCAGTGTAAAAATTTCTAATGGGTGTATAATTTTTTTAAGACTGGAATTATAAATTTTAAAATTCCCTTTTACGGCTTCATCATTAAAACGTGAACCGGGGCAGCAGAGAAGTTCAACATCAAAATTTCTTTTTTTAAGCTGACCAGCGGTTAGCAGTGTATACATTTCTAAACCGCCCCAACTTTTAGATAAACAAGTAATTAAAATTTTCATTAATAAATTTTTTGAATTTGTGCGCCCTTAAAGTAATGGATTAGTATTTCATCAAAGCTGTATCCAATTTCTCCCATTACAGCAGCACCTATCTGGCAAAGTCCAACTCCGTGTCCCCATCCGGCGCCATGAAGTATAATTTTTTGAGGAATATTTTTTACTAAATTTTCTTTCTTAACTATAAAACAAGAACTATATAAATGAGATTTTGATAGATACCGTCTAATTTCAAGTTCTTTACCGATAGTCATATTCTTTTTAGTGCCGATAATATTTAATTTTATAATTCTTCCGGAGTGTCCGCGCTCTATAGGAATTAAATCGACAATATCACCAAAATCAATTCCGCTTTTGGATTTGATTAAGTTTGATAATTCATCTTGTGAATAATCAACTTGCCATCTAAAAAAATTAATTGTTGTTCTATCATAATCAACCAATATTTGTGATAATATACGCGGGTCATCTGTATTGCAGTAAGCATGGGGATTAGATTTTATCCAGCGTTCTACATTGTATTCTTTAGTTAAATCATAATCAATTCCGTCAAGTTCAAACTTGTAATCAACAATACGTGAAAGGTAATTGTGTCTTATCGGTTCCCAAACATTCTCGAATGATTCTGTTATTCCTCCACAGCATTTTGAATACCGGGTATCGCAGATTTTATTATCATAAACTAAAACCAAACCTTCGGTAGACATGACTGCATTTAATGCATTATCACTAATAATTTTAGTTACACCTTGATACCGTTGACAGTGATCATCGGCGCAGAAATCGTAATTAATATGATCTTCGTGGTCGTACCAGCGTATTATTTCATTTTCATTTTTTATTTCATTCTTTATTGCAGATTCTTTTTTTGCTCTGCTTTTTTCAAGCTGTGAAAGTAGCCAACCGCGCGATACAATTGCATGTGCTTTAAGAAGATTTAAAGAGCTATTCGGACTCATCTCAGAAGAAATAACGCTTGTTAAATACTCTTCCAATGAAACTATATTGATAGCTGTAATCTGATCTTGCTCTTGAATAAATTTCAGGTTTCCCCTGAATCTTTGATTTTCTTTTTTCTCCCAATGAAAATTTTTTCCAATAAGTACATCGCGGAGAAGAAATGATTCAATTTCAACATCATTTGGTGTAAATACTATTTCTTTTGCAGAATATATTTCTTTGCTATCTTGGATTATTTTAATTGATTCTTCAGCCAGAATTGCTTGGTATCTTCCACTCATTTTTTTATTAAATCCAGCAACGTTGAAATCACCATAAAGATCGAAGGAGATTTTTTTGTTACTTAAAATCCCTATTGATATAATCGGCCCTGTCATCATCTTAGTTTGTTAATATTTGGTTCTTAATATAAGAACGATGCTTTAAAATAGGTAGGCAGAATAGATTCACTATTTCGTTTGTGGTACTAAAAAAGTGATTTTCTGCTTAAAATAGGATTTCATATCTTTGGATAACAAATTAAATAAATTATGGATTATAGAGTACTTCTTTTTTATAAGTATGTAAGTTTTGATAAACCGGAGGAATTTCAGAAAGAGCATTTAGCATTCTGTTTGAAGAATGATATACTTGGTAGAGTATGGATATCAAAAGAAGGGATAAATGCAACCGTTTCCGGTACAACGGAAAATATTGAAAAATATAAAATTGAAATTAAACGTTATCCAGAATTTTCCGATATATGGTTTAAAGAAGATAAGTTTGATCAACATACTTTTAGAAAAATACATGTTCGTATAAAAACTGAAATTGTAAATGCAAGTTTTGGCGAAGTTGACCTTTCCAAAACTGCAAGACGACTTGAACCCGATCAATTAAATAATTTTTATGAAAGCGGAAAAGATTTCGTGATTATTGATGCACGTAATGAATATGAAAGTGTCGTTGGAAAATTTAAAAATGCTATCACTCCCCCAATGAATACGTTCCGCGATTGGCCTAAGATAGTTGAAGATTTGAGCGACTATAAAGATAAAACTGTTGTTACATACTGCACCGGTGGAATCAGATGCGAAAAAGCTTCTGCATATTTAGTTGAAAAAGGTTTTAAAGATGTTTATCAAATTAAGGGCGGAATTTGGAATTACATTACTCAGCATCCCGATAAATATTGGGAAGGATCTGTTTTTGTTTTTGATGAACGCCGTGTTGTTACTCCCAATACAAAAGAGGAAATTAAACATATAGGTAAATGTTATTATTGCGGTAAGCCTACCTCGTACTACATCAACTGCCATAATCAGGATTGTGATAGATTGTTAATGACTTGTCATGAATGCAAAATAGAAAATGATTATTGCTGTTCCGAAAATTGCCGCGTAGCACCAAATAAAAGAAAAGTTTACCACGGATAATAGTAAAACAAATTATTTGTCCGCGTTTTTCAAACTCAATTCCCGGCATGAATTGTTATTATGATTAGAATCAATAAAAATATTATTATAAAAGAGAACGAATTAATATTCAAATTTATCCGTGCTTCGGGACCGGGCGGACAAAATGTAAATAAAGTTGCAACTGCAGTTCAATTAAGATTCAATATAACTTCCACAGAATCACTTACTGAAGATATTAAACTAAGATTAAAATCAATAGCTGGAAGAAAAATTACAAAAGATGGAATTTTAGTAATTGAAGCAAGCCGATTCAGAACTCAAGAGAAAAACCGCCAGGATGCAATTGCGAGATTAATTGATTTAATTGATAAATCTTTCCAAAAGAGAAAAAATAGAATTAAAACAAAACCATCTGTAGCAACTAATAAAAAAAGAATTGAAACAAAGAAAAGATTGAGTGAAAAGAAAAAATGGAGAAGGTATTTAGACTAATATTATAAAAGCAAAAAGAGCAGATTTTTAATCTGCTCTTATAAACTCGTAGAAAAATTTCAATTACATAATTTCTATTTCATAATACAAGGTACTATTTGGAGAAATTACGAATCGTTTTTTGCCGGTCTCATACTTACCGTAAAATCCGTTATTGATGCCGTAACCTAATTCTGCCGGAAGAATTACAATTCTTTTTTCGCCTCGTTTCATTTCAGTTATCATTTCATCAAAGCCGGGATTAATTTTTGTTGTGCCGATTCTGTAAATAAATTCTTGGGCTGTATCTCCGAAATCGGGCTTACCTTCATCTGCCGTACTTACAAATGATAATTTATCGATCAACACTTTGCCGGAATATTTCACCTTCAATGAGTCACCTTGTACCGGTTTTTCACCCGTTCCTTCTTTTAATATTTTGTATTTAATTCCGTTTGGTGTTTCTGTGAGACCGGGATAATTATTGTTGATCCATTCTGCTTCGTCCTTCATTCTCTTTTCGTAATTCATTTTAACTTTCTCTTTTTCATCGTCAACCATTTTGCGGAATGACTCATCGGTAACTATAAAGTTATTTGCATTTTCACCTATCCGGGTAATGTTTACACTTTTTATTGTATCCCGCTGCACAATTTGATTTACCACATCCATTCCTTCAACAACATAACCGAACAGAGTATAATTACCATCAAGATAAGAACGGTCGCCAAGTGTAATGTAAAATTGACTACCGTTAGTATTCGGACCGGCATTTGCCATTCCGAGCATACCGGCTTTGTTGTGGCTTAAACCGGAATAAATTTCATTCGGAAATTCATAACCGGGTCCTTCCAATGTATCTGTTGTTGCCGGCATACCAGCTTGTATGACATGACCCGGTACAACACGATGCCAAATAGTTCCTTTGAAATATGGTTTCTCGTCAGGGAAAGCATCGTTTTTAATTCTACCTTCTGTTAAACCAATAAAATTAGCCGTTGTCATCGGTACATTTTCATAATCTAATTTTAAAGTTATTCTTCCTTTATTTGTATTAAGATCAGCATAAATCCCATCCGGTAAAAATGCACCTTCACGGGGCAGCAGTTGATCGAAATTCGCGATTTGATATGCGATTAATGCTATTACCAATGCCGATTGTTCTTGTGCATCTGGAATTACCTGATCATAAGTATCAATTGTTGTGTGCCAGGTTGTACCGTATTTGTGTGGACCTTCTGTGCGGAGCCATGGTACCGGAACACCTTCCATGATAAATGAGTGACTATCAGTTCCTCCTCTTCCGGCTTTACGGAACATTCTACTCTCAATGAATTTGAATGGGTACTTCAATTCAATTTTTTCTATTGGCTCTATTACCGGTTTCAAAACATCGTACATTACCTTTGGAACATTTAATGACACCACCGGGTTTGTACCGCTATCGTGATTTAACATTACAGAAATTTTTTCAAGTTTATCTTTGTGATTTTTTACCCATGCTTTTGATCCAAGTAAACCTCTCTCTTCAGCGGCGTAAAGATGGATCATAATTGTTCTTCTCGGTTTTGCACCGGAAGCGGCTAATAATCTAATTGCTTCCATCATTCGTGCTGAACCGGAACCGTTATCAACAGCACCCGTTGCATGATCGTATGAATCGAGATGTGCGCCGAGTATTACATACTCATCTGGAAATTCTGTCCCCGGAATCCATCCGATAACATTGTGATATTTAATAGGACCTTTACTAAAATGATTCCTTATATCAAATTCGAGTATAACTTCTTTTCCGTTTTGGATAAGTTCCTTTATTTCATTGTATTGGTGATCAATCAACTTTATATCCGGAAGTTTGGGGAGATTATCCCAAGAGGTAACATTTCTGTCATCAAATAAACGGAAAGGAATTTTTGCAAGTTGAATAGTGCCAAGCGCACCGAACTCAATTAATTTTTTTGTAAATGATGAAACAGAATCACGATCACGCGGATATCCATTGTTTTCACCTTCAATCAGTATCCATGCACCTTTAATTTTTTCTTTTATTGGAACAAGTAATTCAATTGAAGAAGGTGAAATAATAACATGTCCTTTCTGTTTCCCTTTGGTACCGGCTGTGTATGCCGGTGTGCCAAATTCCAAATATTTTTCTGATGGTGAAATCATTTTACCGAACCATGGACCGCGGTTAAATCCAATTTGAACCTCACCAGCTTCATCAAGTTCTGCTTGCATTCCCCAGGATTTAAATTGATCCAAAGCCCAATTTGCTGAGTTTGTAAATGCATCCGAGCCGGTTTGTCTCCCGCCGAATACATTGCATAAATAATCAAGGTGCTCCATTGCTTTGTTATCTGTTTTACCTAATTCAATAATTTTCTTAAATGTTTCGTCTTGCTGAGCTTGAATTGATATTGCAATAATGTAAAATGAAAGTAACAATATTTGATAGAATCGTTTCATGATTTATCCATTTTGTTTAAGACTTTATCTAAAATTAAATAAAACAGAGGTGCATACAAAAAATTCTTTAATTATATTTAATCCAAAATATTTGTAAGTCAGCTTATTCTAAAATGCCATTCAAATATTCAATAATATTCCTACTCCTTTTCTCATCATTTATTTATTCTCAGACCGGTATATCATTAACATTCAGCGAGGTGATGTTTAATCCGAGTGAATCTAATGGAGAATTCGTAGAAATATATAATACATCCTCAACAACGTCGGTTGATCTTACCGGGTTCAAGATTAAATATTATACTTCTGCAAGTGATGTTATAATTTCTTTTAGAGGCGGTACGATGCTGGGTCCCGGAGAATATGCCGTGGTAATTGAAAATGATTACAGCTTTGCCGGAAGTGTATATGAATCATTAATTCCAACTGGAGTTATAGTATTAAAAACAACAGATGCGGCATTTGGCTCATCCGGGATGGCTAACACAACAAGCCGCGAAGTTTATTTATACAATTCTACAAATGATTTATTGGACACTTATACATATTCAGCTAACAACAACGGAGGGTTTTCCGATGAAAAAGAATTTATTACTAAAGATAATTCTCCATTTAATTGGGGTAATACGTTAAATGAAAATGGTACTCCAGGAAAGATTAATTCAATAACTCCGCGATTGTATAATCTTTCATTTGAATCGATAACATTTTCCCCTCAATTTCCGGAAAAAGGAGAATCAGTAGAAATTAATTTTACAATTAAAAATGTTGGATTAGCAACTGCACAGATTTTTACTGTAAAATTGTACAACGATGAAAATTCCAATGGTATAGCAGAAACCGGTGAGGAAATATTTTCGGGTGATTATGTTTCTTTAGCATACAACAATACTCAAACCGGAACGCATAATTTTTTACCGGCTAATCTTGGTACGTATTCAATAATTGGAGTTGTAATTTTTGTAAGTGATGAAGTAGATGATAATAATAATATTTCATCACAGTTTGAAGTTTATCCAAGATCAGGAAATTATAATGATATCGTGATTAATGAAATTATGTACGCACCAAATTCTCCGGAACCTGAATGGATCGAATTATACAACCGCTCATCGGAAATTATTAATCTAAAAGATTGGGAAATTGGTGATAATACTTCATCAGTGAAAATTTCCAATTCAGATCTCTACATTAATCCGGATCAATTTATTGTACTAAGCGATAATCAAATAATAGACAGTTTATATGAAATTACATCTCAATTAGTTGTTTTAGGTTTGCCAAGTTATAATAATGCGGGAGATGATGTAATACTTAAAAGTTATACGGATAGAACTATTGATAGTGTAAAATATAATCCCAACTGGGGCGGAAGCACCGGTGGTAAATCGTTGGAAAGAAAAGATGTAAACGGTTCGTCACTCGATTCTACAAACTGGGCTAGTACTAATTTAACCAAAGGGGGTACACCTGGAGAAGTAAATTCCGTTGTTCCGGTACAATATGATTTAAGCTTGTTAACGTTGGAAATCACTCCGGCAAATCCAATAGTTGGTGATACATTGCAGATTAAAGCAACAGTAGAAAATGTTGGAACAGAGGATATTGGTGATTACAGTATATCATTTTATGAAGACAGAGACGGAGATACTATTACTGAAATAGAAGAACAATTTTTTGAAACAAATAGTATTGGGTTACCATCAGCCAGCACAACAGAAATAACAGCTGAGTATATAACAACAGAAACCGGTGTACACAATTTTATAGTTGCACTCACATCAGCCGAAGATACAAACGATGAAAACAACAGAGTAGAAGCAAATGTAAAGATAAACCCTATACCGGCAGAGAAGTATGACGTAGTGATCAATGAAATAATGTATTCACCGTTAAATGACGAGCCGGAATGGATAGAGATATATAATAGATCTTCTAATGCGATCAATCTAAGAAATTGGTTGTTAGGTGATAATTCATCAACAATAACAATAACAACAACAGACTATGAAATAATGCCTTATGAATATGTAGTAATAACAAGAGACTCATCGATAAAAAATTATTACACGAATAATATAAAACTAATTGAAAGAGCGATACCGACATTAAATAACAGCGGAGATGATGTAATACTGAGAGATAATACAAATCGAACTATTGATAGTTTGAAGTATAGTTCAAGCTGGGGTGGAAATACCGACGGTAAATCTTTGGAACGGATAGACGTTGATGGTTCTTCAACACAACCGATAAACTGGGGAACATCAATAAGTATTTCAAAAGCAACACCATCATTGGAAAACTCAATAACCAAAAAGAATAATGATGTTGCCATAATATCATTTACAAGTTCACAAAATAATATTGAAGTAGGACATAATATTCTTCTGAGAGTTGCGATAATAAATCAAGGTAAACTAAATGCTGATAATATCAGTGTAGAACTATATCATGATTATAACTTCAACCAATTAGCAGAACCTGATGAATGGGTTGTGACTTCAACATATTCAATAAATGCAGACAGCAGTGGAGTAATAGAATTTAGTTATTCAAACATCATTGCTGGAAACAATCAATTAATTGCTTTGATTAATTTCCCGGATGATCAATTAATAGATAACAACAAATCATACTTAACTATAAATGGCTATGAAATAGGAGAAGAACGAGGTGATTTAGTAATTAATGAAATAATGTACGCACCAAATTCTCCGGAACCGGAATGGATAGAAATATATAATACCACATCAAGAACAATAGATCTCAAAGGATATCAGTTATCAGATAATACCACTACGACTGAAATATTTAATTCTTCATTTTTAATCTCAGCCAAAGATTTTTTAGTAATAGCTAAAGACAGTTCAATATTATTAAAACATCCAGAACTGCAAAAATTATTCATCCATGAATTTGCCACACTGAACAACACAACCGATGATGTAGTGCTGTACGATTCATTGGATAGAGTAATTGATTCTGTCTCATACAGTTTTACCTGGGGAGGTAGTAATGGAAAATCATTGGAGAGGATTATTGTTACCGGTAATTCGGCAGATTCTGCTAATTGGAAATCATCAACAACTTCAATAGGATCAACACCGGGATTAACAAATTCAGTAGTACCGGTACAATACGATTTAAGTTTGCTGTCGTTGGAAATCACTCCAGCAAATCCAATAGTTGGTGATACATTGCAAATAAAAGCAACAATAGAAAATGTAGGGACGGATGATATTGGCAATTACACAATATCATTTTATGATGATGCAGATAGAGATTCGATAGCAGAATCAGAAGAACTGATTTCACAAACAAATAATCTGGGATTACCATCAGGCAGCACAACAGAAATAACAGTTGAGTATATAACGACAGAAACCGGTGTACACAATTTTATAGTTGTACTGACATCAGCCGAAGATACAAACGATAAAAACAACAGAGTAGAAACAAATATTGAAGTAAACCCTATACCGGCCGAGAAGTATGATATAGTGATTAACGAGATAATGTATGCACCTTTAAATGATGAGCCGGAATGGGTTGAGATATATAATAGATCTTCTAATGCGATCAATCTAAAAAATTGGTTGTTAGGTGATAATTCATCAACAATAACAATAACAACAACAGACTATGAAATAATGCCTTATGAATATGTAGTAATAACAAGAGACTCATCGATAAAAAATTATTACACGAATAATATAAAACTAATTGAAAGAGCGATACCGACATTAAATAACAG
>CAYXKL010000029.1:0-25027 GCA_964464825.1 uncultured Melioribacter sp.
AAATACGGTATCTTCTTTTTATCCAATTGCCAAATCATATTCGGACAAATATCATAGCGCATGAATATTGCAATATCGGGTCTAACAAGACTCAAAAATCTATTGGTTAAATATGGTGTATCGAAAGGTATGTATGAAATTACATCTGCATACGGATAATTTAATGAATTTCTATATCCGGATGGAGAAAAAAATGTAATTAAAATATTGTAATCTTTATCTTTTTTTATTTCTTCAATAATTGGTTTTGCTTGTTCAAATTCTCCCATAGAAGCAGAGTGAAACCATAACATTTTCTTTTTACGGTTTATTCCGGTTAAGTCAATAATAAGATTTTCAAAAAGCTTTTTTCTATCTCTTATACCGGTTTTGATCTTTTTATTATAAAGAAATGAAAATGTTATGATCAGCTTAGCAATAGGAATAATTATGAGGTTATAAAAAAAATAAGAGAATTTTTTCATAAATCGGATATAAATTTTAAAGTGTTATCCAAAACTAAATCGGGTGTAATTTCTTGCATACAATTGAAATGATGTTTAGGACAACTGCTCCTTCCAATGTGACTGCACGGTCTGCAAGATAATGAATTATTTTCTAATATTAAATTTCTGATCTTGTATGGTGCAAAGCCAAATTCACGAACAGATGAACCGAAAATTGCAATTATAGGAGTACCAACAGCGGCTGCCGTGTGCATTAAACCTGAATCATTTGTAATTACTGCTTTGCATTGCTTTATTCCAGCAGCAATTTCTAATAAATTATCCTCGCTGCATAAATTAATTGAGTTTTCAATACCGGAAGCTATCTGTTGGCATATCTGTTTATCATCTTTACCACCGAATATTTTAACATTAAATCCGTTTTGATTTAGCTTATTACCTAATTCAATAAAATATTCTTTTGGCCATCTTTTTGTAAAATGTTTTGAACCGGGAATTAATCCAATATTATTTTCTATATCTGATAGATTTGCATCAGCATCGATGGGAAGGAAAAGCTCGAGTCCTTTTTCATCTAATTCAAATTTATTTAGCGCTTCAGAATAGCGTTGCGGAATACTTTTATATTGTTTAAGTAAATTGATTTTAAATCTGACTAATAATAATTTTTCCAATGTGGGTTTAGGATATGTATACGATGTAACTTTTAAAAACTTTTTCAGCATTCGTGATCTAATATTATTCTGCAGATCAATAATAAAATCATAATTATTTTTTTTTAGGATTCCGCTCAATATCTTCATTTTACCAGATCGAGAAAGTAGATATAATAAGTTAATATTTGGATTTAGTTTCAGTGCCTCTGCATATTCTTCTCTAACTAAAAAATCAATTTTTGTTTCAGGATATTTTGTCTTAATAGTGCGGATTAAAGGAGTGGTCAATAAAATATCACCAAGTGAACTAAAACGAATGATAAGTATTCTTTCAGGTGGTTTGAACAATTTATAACCAATATTATTACTGCAAATCTAAGAAAAATCATTGCTCAATCCATCAATCATTTGATAGAATCACTATTCTTATCTATTTTCGCATTGTATTTATTAGGAAAAACAGATGACAACATTACCTCCTCCAGCAGTAAAATTATTCGCTGAAAATACACTTGAAAAAAAAGTTTATAATTTGGTTGAGAAGTTTACTGAAAATATTCCTTTGACAAATGACAGGAACAGACTTGCTTATTGTTTATTTAAGTATATGAAAGGTGAAGGTGATAAACCTGAAATTCTTGTTAACTCAACAAAAATTAAAATAACCGGAATTACAAAAGAAGAATTAGCAAAAAAACTGAACGAAGAATTAGCAAATTTCGGTTAATTTTTTTTACAAAATAAATCAATCTCCGGCTTCTTTCAGAAATTTTTCTACTAAAAGAACATCATCTATACTTCCAACAAAGATAGGTGATCTTTCATGTAAGGATTCAGGTTTTTTATCTAAAATTCTTTGCTTCCCATCTGTTGCCTTACCACCAGCTTCTTCAATTATAAATGACATCGGATTGCACTCGTATGCAAGTCTAAGTTTACCTTTCGAATTCCTCTTATCACCAGGGTACATAAATATACCACCATAAAGAAGAGTACGGTGAACATCGGCAACCATAGATCCGATGTAACGAGCTTGATATGGTTTACCATCAAATAAATTTGCTTGCAAATATTTTATGTAATCTTTTAATCCCCTTGGCCATGAAAAATAATTACCTTCATTAATACTGTATATTCGTCCATGCTTTGGTATTTTTATATCATCATGGGAAAGTAGAAATTCTCCAAATGCTGGATCGAGAGTAAATCCATAAACACCATGTCCAGCAGTATAAACGAGAATTGTACTTGATCCATAAACAATATAACCAGCTGCAACTTGATTAGAACCCGGCTGGAGACAATCTTCTAATGTACCTGGTCCATTACCTTCGCTTATTCTTTTATAAATAGAAAAAATGGTTCCGATGCTTACGTTAGCATCAATATTTGATGAGCCATCGAGCGGATCAAAAAGCAGCACATACTTTCCAATTTTGTGATGCGGTGGAATGTGAATAATATCTTCCTCTTCTTCAGAAGCCATAACACAAAAATGACCACCATGATCCATTGCACGTAATAAGGTTTCATGTGCAAACATATCAAGTTTTTTAACTTGTTCACCATGCACGTTTTGATCACCGGTAAAACCGAGGATATCAACTAATCCGGCTTTATTTACTTCGAGAGAAATTAATTTTGCTGCGAGCCCAAGTTGAAGAAGAATTGACGAAAGTTCACCGGTAGCTTCCGGGTGTAGCTTTTCTCCTTCCATAATGTGGCGTGGAAGTGTCATGAATCGTGTTGTCGCCATAAGGTGCCTCCCTTTATGCGGTTTTTACGATTTCTTGGTCTTTATACTGTAGTTGATATAATTTAAAGTAAATACCTTTCTTAGCTAATAATTCTTGATGTGTTCCGATTTCCTTTATTTCACCTTTATGCATTACAATAATTTTATCTGCATTCTGAATAGTAGATAAACGATGTGCAATTACTATTGATGTTCTTCCTATCAGAAGTTTTTCAATAGCTTTTTGAATTAATATTTCAGTTTCTGTATCAACACTAGAAGTAGCTTCATCTAAAATTAATATTTGGGGATTGTAAGCAAGTGCACGTGCAAATGATATTAACTGTCTTTGTCCAACACTCAAAGTTGCTCCTTTTTCTTTTACCTCTTCATCATATTCATTAGGAAGTTGAGAAATGAATTTGTGTGCACCGACAGTTTTAGCTGCTTCAATAATTTGTTCATCTGATATTTTAGCATTACCAAGAGAAATATTTGATTTTATGGTACCTGAAAATAAAAAAACATCTTGTAAAACAATTGAAATATATTTTCTAAGATCACGCTTATCTAAATTACTTATGTCAATTCCATCGAGTGTAATATTTCCTTTTTCTATATCATAAAACCTTGTTAAAATGTTAATCAAACTTGTTTTACCGGCACCGGTAGCACCCACTATCGCAGCTGTTTCTCCGGGATTAATTTTAAAAGAAACATTTTTAAGAACATAGTCGCCCGAATTATATGCAAACCAAACATTTTTAAATTCAATATTTCCTTTTACTTTATTTAGTAATACGGGATTTTCAGGATTCTGAACAATAGTTTGATCATCAAGTAGTTTAAAAATTCTCTCTGAAGATGCCATAGCTGTTTGAAGAATATTATATTTTTCGGAAAGATCTCTTACGGGCCGCCAGAACATTTCAGTATATTGTAAAAATGCAAAAAGAACTCCAAGTGTCAAAGTATTCTGCACAACTTCTCCGCCACCATACCAGATAATCAGACCTACAGAGATGGCACTTAATAATTCTACGAATGGAAAAAACACTGCATAATAAAAAACTGATTTTATGTTTGCTTTTTTATGATCTTCATTAATCTTTGAAAAATTCTTTAGTTCTTCTTTTTCTTTTGAAAAGATTTGGACAACATTCATTCCAGTGACTTTTTCTTGCATGAAAGAATTTAACCTTGCTAAATGAAACCGAACATCGCGGTATGTTTCTCTTACTTTTTTCCTGAATAAGAAAGTTGCATAAAAAAGCATGGGCAATACTGATAGTGATACTAAGGATAATTCTATTGACATTGAAAACATAAAAATCAAAATCCATATAATAACAAAGACATCACTGAAAACTGCAACTATACCTGAAGAGAACATTTCATTCAATGATTCAACATCATTTGTTACTCTGGTAACTGTTCTGCCAATAGGTGTTTTATCAAAATATTTGAGAGCTAATTTTTGAACATGAGAGAAAATCTGTACCCGAATATCATAGATAATTCTCTGCCCCATATATTCCGTATAATATGTAAGAAAATATTGCACCGCTGCTTGAAACATTAATGAAACCAGCAGTATTGCACAAACTATTAAAAGTCCTTCATAATTTTTATTAGCAATATAATCATCAACAGCAATTTTACTTAAATATGGGCGCAGTGGTCCCAACGCAGCAACAAGTATGTTTAATGAGATTGCTATTATTACATATTTCTTGTAGGGTTTTACATAATTGAGCAGACGACGCATTAATTTAGAATCGTAAGCTTTACCTAATATTTCAACATCTTTTTGTTCTTCAGACATAATATTCTTTCTAATTCATCTCTAAAATTTCTTCTTCTAACAATTGTTTGTAATGTAGATCTGCATAAATACCGCCTTTTTCTACAAGTTCATTGTGTTTACCAACTTCAACTATCTTGCCTTTATCAATAACAAAAATTTTATCAGAATCTTTAACAGTAGAAATACGATGGCTGATAATTATGCTTGTTCTCTCTTTCATAAATTCTTTAAGACGTTTGAGAATTTCTTCTTCTGTGTGAGTATCAACGGCTGAGAATGAATCGTCAAGGATTAATATTTTGGGATTAATTGCCAAAGCGCGTGATAATGACGAACGCTGTTTTTGTCCGCCTGATAAAGTAATCCCTCTTTCACCAAGGATTGTTTCATATCCTTTAGGGAAACTTTCGACATCCTTTTGCAATTGAGAAATCTCTGTAACATATTTTATAATATTATCATCGTTAGATTCTAATCCATATGAAATGTTATTTGCCAAAGTATCAGAGAAAAGAAAATTTTCTTGAGGTACATAGCCGATTTTAGATCTCAATACTTTAATAGGAATATTTTTAACATTCACACCATCAATTAATACTTCACCTTTTGTCGTATCATACATACGGGGTATTAAATTAACTAAGGTTGTTTTGCCAACTCCGGTATGTCCGATAAATGCAACTGTTTCCCCTTTTTCAATTTTAAAATTAATACCTTCAAGAACCGGTGTTAGATTTTCATTATAACTAAAAGTAACATCCTTAAATTCAATAGTGCCGCTTAAATCAGAAATTGTATTATCCGTTTGAGTATTATCATATATTTCATAAGGTTCGTTAAAGAATTTTAACAATCGTTTCATGCTTGATTCTGCTTGTTGAATCATATTAGCAACCCATCCAAATGATATCATCGGCCAGATCAACATAGAAAGGAATGCCATAAAAGCAAATATATCACCAATGGTTAATTCACCTTCAATTACCATTTTACCGCCAATCCACACTACTATGATAGATGATAAACCGGCAATCATGAAAAAAATTGGATTAAATAATGCTTGTAATTTTACCAGATTCATCTTTCTATCTAAATACTCATTACTGAGTTTCGTAAATTGATCTATTTCAAATTCTTCACGGACATAAGATTTTATCACGCGTATTCCTGAAAAATTTTCTTGAGCCTTAGTTGTTAATTCAGAAAATTTCTCCTGAATCTTTGTATATCTAACATGAACTTTTTTCATAACGATGTAAACTAAGTATGAAAGAAATGGCAATGGTATTAATGTATATAAAGTCAGTTCAAGATTTAAAGCAATCATTAATCCCAATACCATTACGAAAAGTGTACCATTATCTATTGAATACATAACTGCCGGACCAACATACATTCTTACTGCATTAATATCGTTGGTTGCATGCGACATTATATTGCCGGTTGAGTTATTCTGAAAAAATCTTAGTGGAAGTTTTTGAATGTGTTCCCAAAAATCCTGACGCAAATCATATTCGATTTCACGGGAGACAACGATAATTGTTTGCCGAATCAAATAACGGAATATTCCTGAAATCAAAGTGGCAGCAACAATTAGTATTGCATATTGTGTTACCAAATCAAAATTTATATTTCCTTTTAAAGCATTGGCACTGTCTTTAAGAAGGATGGGTATGTAAACTTGTCCAACATTGGAAAGAATTATAAATAAAATTCCAAGACCTAATTTACTTTTATACCGAACAAAATATTTTTTTAGATGGACGAGACTTCCAAACAAGGGTTTTCAACTTCCTTTCTGTGTTTTACTACTTAACTTCAAACCTAAAATATTATTATGAATTATAATTTCTGAATTCTGAGGTCTGTATTTTTCTTTCAACTATCCAATAATTTCAAAACCAGTATATTTTTGCAAAACTTTAGGTATAATTACCTTCCCTTCAGGAGTTTGATAATTTTCCAATAAAGAAACCATTAGCCGGCTTGTTGCAAGTCCTGATCCATTTAATGTATGTACATACTCAACTTTTTTTGTTTGTTCTCTTCTAAATTTTATGTTAGCTCTTCTTGCTTGGAATGCTTCAAAGTTACTGCAAGAAGAAGCTTCGAGCCATTTATTTTCTGCCGGCGACCAGGTTTCAATATCATAACACTTTGCCGCTGAAAAACTTAAATCACCGGTGCATAACATTAAAATTCTATAAGGAATATTCAAAGCTTTTAAAATATCTTCTGCATCATTTACCATTAATTCCAATTCATCATAAGATACTTCAGGTTTGGAAAATTTTACCATTTCAACTTTATTAAATTGATGAACACGTAAAAATCCTTTCGATTCTTTTCCATATGATCCGGCTTCTCTTCTAAAACACGGAGAATATCCAACATATTTTATTGTTAAATCTTTTTCATTCAGAATCTCATCACGATGGATGTTTGTAATCGGTACTTCTGCAGTAGGGATTGGATAGAGCCCGTCTTTTTCGATAAAGTACATATCCTCTTCCATCTTTGGAATTTGTCCGGTTCCTTTCATCGATTCTCTATTAACTAAAACCGGCGGCATCACTTCTTTATACCCGTGATGCTGTAGGTGATAATCGAGCATAAAATTTATTAATGAACGCTCTAATGTTGCACCTTTACCGGTATAAAGAGGAAACCCTGAACCTGAAATTTTTGTTCCTCTTTCAAAATCCAATATTGTGAGTTTTTTACCAAGCTCAATGTGATCTAAAACTTCAAAATCATTTTTAAAATTAAATCCGTCCGGCAGCCATTGACGCACTTCCACATTGTTTTCAGCACTATTACCAACGGGTACCGATGAATGAGCCAAATTTGGTGTGTTGCGCAATATCTCTTCTATTTCATCTTCAATACCTTTAAGCTGTCCATCGAGTAATGCTATTTCATCACCGACACTTTTCATTTCTGCAAACACAGCTGATGTATCCTGACCAGCTTTTTTCATTTGGGGAATTTGTGCTGAAACTTGATTACGTTTTGCCTTCAGCTCATCAGATTTTAGTATTAATGTTCGGCGTTCTTCGTCAAGTTTTAAAATCTCATCAACCACATTAGCTGCATTTTTGTTTAACAATCCTTGTTTAACCAACTCTGGATTTTCACGAATTAATTTGATATCAAGCATTTTTCCCTCTTTTCATAAACATTCTGAAAAGTAAACCAATAGAAGAGTTCCAATCTAGAATAAAATTTAGATTCTTCGTCCGATACAACCGGACTCAGAATTACATCTCAGAATTATTTAACAACAATATTATAAATTTTATTTGGTACAAAAATTTCTTTTACAATTTCTTTATCATGAATATACTTAATTATTTTGTCATCGGATTTAACAGCTTTTGCCGTACTTTCTTTATCAGAGTTCATTGGTACCTCTATAGTAGCACGCAGTTTCCCGTTGATTTGCACTGCAATATTTACTTTTTCTTCTACCAATGCAGATTTATCAATCTGATACCATACCGGAAATTCATAAATTGAATTAGAATTACCTAACAAACTCCAGCATTCTTCACCAAGATGCGGTGCAAGAGGAGAAATCATTACTGCAAATCGTTCGAGAGCAAAAGTTTTTATTTCATTTCTGCATTCATCCAGCAATTTGAATTCATTTATTAATTCCATCAAAGCAGCAACTGCTGTATTAAATCTGAAATGTTCTATTTCTGATTGAACTTTTTCTATTGTCTGATTCACTTTTCTATAAATTACTTTTTCAGATTCATTTAATTCATTTAAATCATATTTTTTTTGTGCCGGATATTCAACAACATAATTTTTATATGAACTGAATAAAGAATATGTTCTCTGCACAAATCGATCTACACCAACAATACCCTTGTCACTCCAATCGCCACCAAGTTCATACGGACCCATAAACATCATATACATTCTAAATACATCTGAGCCGTATTCATTAACAAACTGATTTGGATCCACAACATTCCCTTTGGATTTGGACATTTTTGCACCAAGGTTAGTGATAGTTCCTTGATGAATTAATTTTTGAAAAGGTTCATCACTATTTACCAACCCAATATCACGTAAAAATTTATGAATGAATCGTGCATACAAAAGATGCATTACTGCATGTTCTGCCCCGCCTACATACATATCAACTGGTGTCCAAGCTTTGCCAAGTTCAGGATCGAACATTCCATTTTCATAATTCGGGTTTAAATAACGCAAATAATACCACGATGAGTCAACAAAAGTATCCATAGTATCAACATCACGTTTAGCATTATTACCGCATCTGGGACATTTTACATTTACAAATTCTTCACTGGATGCAAGCGGTGAGCCGCCTTGTGGTTTAAAGTCAACATGATAAGGCAGAACGACCGGTAATTGATCTTCGGGAACCGGTACTTCTCCGCATTTATCACAATGAATTATTGGAATTGGTGTACCCCAATATCTTTGACGTGAAATTAGCCAATCGCGTAAACGGTAATTAATTGTGTGTTTTCCAATTCCTTTTTCTTCAAGCCATTCAATTATTTTTTTCTTTGCATTCTCAACATAAAGACCATCTAAAAATTCGCTGTTAATTGCCGGACCATCTTCTAAAAAAGCTTTCCCTTCAAAACCTTCAGTAGGTTGAACTGTTCTTATGATTGGCAGATTAAACTTTTCTGCAAATTCCCAGTCACGCTCGTCTTGTCCCGGAACTGCCATTATAGCACCGGTTCCGTATGTCATTAAAACATAGTCCGCAATCCAAATTGGTATTTCTTTATTGTTAACTGGATTGACTGCAAAAGAGCCGGTAAACACGCCGGTTTTTCTTTTACAGTTGATGTACGATCAATCTCTGTCATTGATTTAATTGAATCTTTATACTCATCAACTTTCTGTTTAAATTCCTTGGTAGTTAATTTATCAACAAGCGGATGCTCAGGCGCAAGCACCATGTATGTTGCACCGAAAAGTGTATCGGGTCTTGTTGTAAAAATTTTAATTTTGTCGTTTGTTCCGCTAACATTAAAATCTACTTCGGCACCAATACTTTTCCCAATCCAATTTACTTGCATTGTTTTGGTTTTTTCTGGCCAATCGATTTTATTTAATCCTTCAAGAAGTTCTTCTGCATAGTCAGTAATCTTAAAAAACCATTGAGTTAAATTTTTCTGAATTACAGTTGTTCCACATCTTTCACATGAACCATCATTCAAAACTTGTTCACGTGCTAATACTGTTTGACACGATGGGCACCAATTAACCGGTGCATTTTTTCTGTACGCCAACCCTTTTTTGTAAAGCTGCAAAAACAACCATTGATTCCATTTATAATATTCGGGTGCACACGTCATAAGTTCGGAATCCCAATCATACATTCCGCCCATATGTTTTACCATTTCGCGGATATCATTTATGTTTTGCAAAGTACTGTCATGCGGATGAATGCCGGTTTTGATTGCATAGTTTTCTGCTGGAAGTCCGAAAGCATCATATCCTATCGGTTCAAAAACATTAAAACCATTTAACTTTTTATAACGAGCCCACGAATCTGTTGGGCCGTAATTATACCAGTGCCCTATGTGCATTTTGGCAGCAGAGGGATAAATAAACATAACAAGGCAGTAAATCTTTTTATCGAGTTTTGTCAAATCGGTCTTATAGACTTTCTTCTCTTCCCAGAAATTCTGCCATTTCAATTCGATCTCTTTAAAGGGATATTTCATTTTTATCTGCATTTGTTGAAAATTGGAACGAAAGTTATCAAAAAGGGGTAGGTTTAGCAACCATCTTTTTTATTCTGAATGAGTGAAATGACTGAATAAACTCTCAATTATTTGCCATTCTTCATCACGATCTTGTCGTGTTTCAGAAAAAAATAACTGCCTTTAATTTCCCATCTCCTTTTCATAATTTCACTACAGAATAAAATTCTTTTGGGGTTAAAATGAAAAAGTCACTTCTTCTATTTTTAATAATACTAACTACAATATCACTTCATGCTCAGAAACGTACTATGACTGTAGATGATTTATGGAATATGAAACGGATCGGATCGTTCGATGTTTCTCCGGATGGTAAAACAATTGCATTCGAAGTTACAACCTATAGTATGGAAGCAAATAAAGGGAACAAAGATATTTATCTGATTGGCACTGATGGTAAAAATTTACGAACATTTAAAAACACCGATGTAAATGAAGGTGAACCAAAATTTTCTCCTGATGGGAAAAAAATTGCATTTGCACGAGGTGGCAACTTCTGGTTGTGTGATCTAGATGGATCAAATGAAACAGTGCTAACAAATCTTTATAGTGGTACATCTGGATTAGTATGGTCTAATGATGGCAAACAGATTTTATTTACATCATCTGTTTATCCCTCATGCGAAACTCAACAATGCAACGAAGAAAAAGATAAAGCCGTTGATGAAAGCAAAGTGAAAGCAAAAATAATCACTGAACTGATGTACCGATCATGGAACGATTGGCGTGGCGATAAAAGAAATCATTTATTTTTATATGATCTTCAAACAAAAGTATATACTGATTTGATGCTAGGTAGTTTATCAGATTGTCCGCCGGTTGATCTTGGCGGTTACCAAGATTACACATTTTCTCCCGACGGAAAAGAAATTGCTTTTACAATGAATCCAGATAAAGTTTTAGCAACAAGCACAAATAATGAAATTTTCTTGATAAAAAATGGTCAAGTGCCGGTTAGAATTTCAGAAAGTAAAGGAAATGATAACCAGCCGATTTACTCACCAAATGGAAATTATATAGCATTCCGCTCAATGGCACGCGCCGGGTTTGAAGCTGATAAACAAAGATTGGTTCTTTACAACCGAGAAACCGGAACTTTGAATTATGTAACTGAAGATTTTGATAGATCAATCGGACAAGTAGTTTGGTCGCCCGATAACAAATTCATTTATTATGAAGCACAAAATAAAATTTATAATTCAATATATAGATACGATTTAGTTACAGGTGAACATCTCCTCTTTTTAAAAGAAGGAATTAATACTGATTTGAAAATCTCTAATGATGGCGACAGAATTTTCTTCAAACATATGAGAAATAATATGCCGCAAGAAATTTTTTGTCTTAAAACAAACGGTGGAGGTATTGAGCAAATAACAAACATTAATAATGATTTATTAAATCAAATTCAGTTTGGAGAATTTGAAACTTTCTGGAGTGAAGGCGCTGAAGGAGTAAAAGTTCAATCGATAATTGTTAAACCTCCTTTCTTTGATCCAAAGAAAAAATATCCTATGATATTCTTAATCCATGGCGGACCACAAGGGCATTGGAACGATGATTTTCATTATAGATGGAATACACAATTATTCGCATCGAAAGGTTACGTTGTTGTTGCACCAAATCCAAGAGGTTCTACTGGTTATGGACAAAAATTTACTGATGAAATTTCCGGCGATTGGGGAGGTAAAGTTTATACTGACTTGATGAATGCATACGATTATGCTATTGAAAATTTTAAATTCATTGATTCTAAAAATACATTCGCAGCTGGTGCTTCGTACGGCGGTTATATGATCAACTGGATTGAAGGTCACGATGATAGATTCAATGCACTTGTTTGCCACGACGGTGTTTTCAATCTTGAAAGTATGTGGGGTACAACTGAAGAATTGTGGTTTCCGGAATGGGAATTCAAAGGAACACCTTGGGAAAACAGAGCAATGTATGAAAAATGGTCTCCCCATCGTTATGCTGATAATTTCAAAACACCAATGTTAGTTGTTCACGGTGCACTTGATTTTAGAGTAGCTGAAGGACAAGCAATGGAACTATTCTCTACATTACAAAGGAAAAATGTTCCAAGTAAATTTCTCTATTTCCCAGATGAATACCACTTTGTGGTTAAACCACAAAATGCCAAGTTGTGGTGGAATACTATTTTTAATTGGTTTGAACAATACACTAAAAAATGAGAGGATAAATTATGAATTATGAAATTGATGACCTGGATTTCAAATTAGATTCTCCATCTAAAGTAGAAAAAAGTGGGAGAGAAGTTGAAGAAAAATTATGGGAAAAATTAGAAAAGACCGGTAAAAAAATTAGTTTTATTTCGGATATAAGAGCTTTATTCCGTTATATGAAAGATCAGTATGTTCCGTGGTACCGCAAATCAATTGTGATTGGCGCACTTATTTATTTTATAAGTCCGATTGATACAATCCCGGATCTTGCACCGCTTGTTGGATATCTTGACGATCTCGGTGTAATAACTGCTGTACTTAAATTTATGGGAAGTGAGTTAATTCCATACTATCATAAGTAATTTAAAACTTGTCCCCCATTAATTTGGCAGAGGGAGAATTTTTTTAATTCTCTCTCACTTTATTCTTCCTTTTAAAATCTAATCAAAACTATTATATACTTAAAACACAAAAAAATACTCAATTAAAATTATTCAATTTTTGATTTTTGGTGAGAAAATTGATTGAAATATATACTAAATGAATGTTATTAAAATATTAAACAAACTTATAGTTAAAGAAGTAAACAATAATTAATAAAATAATTATTGAGCAGTATCAAATAATTTGGTAAGTTACAATTATTCTCATTTCGAATAATATTTATTTCTTATTTTGTTTTGATGTAAGCTAAACCTTATTAAAATCTATATAGGAGAAAGAACATGGTACCATTAGTTTCACTGTGGCTTCCTATTATCCTTTCTGCAGTAGTGGTTTTTATTATCAGTTCAATAATACATA
This sequence comes from uncultured Melioribacter sp., assembly GCA_964464825.1. Classification (GTDB taxonomy): domain Bacteria; phylum Bacteroidota; class Ignavibacteria; order Ignavibacteriales; family Melioribacteraceae; genus DYJK01. The sequence continues at coordinate 13,400 of CAYXKL010000029.1, forward strand.
TGTTATTACCATGGCATAAAGGAGAATATCCTAAAATGCCAGATGAAGATAAAGTGATGGATGCTCTCCGTCCATTTAATATACCACCGGGAGACTACATGATACCGAGAGCATCAAGTATGGAAGAAATGAAATCCCAGGAGTATGCCGAAAAAACAAAAAAAGGTCCAGTTATGGTTGTTACTGTTTTACCAAACGGACCGGTAACTATGGGTAAGAGTTTAACCTTATGGTTTATCTATGCTGTTATTGTTAGTGTTTTTGCTGCATATGTAGCCGGCAGAGCATTAACAGTTGATGCTACTTATTTACAAATTTTCAGGTTTGTTGGTGTTACTGCATTTACCGGATATTCTTTGGCACTTATACAGATTTCAATTTGGTATAATCGTTCTTGGACTACCACAATTAAAGCAATGATAGATGGATTTGTTTATGCATTGTTTACTGCTGGAGTCTTCGGCTGGCTCTGGCCATAATAGTTAATACATTTTTATTTTCGAATCCTTTGTGGAACAGATATAACAGAGTTTTTAATATCTAACTACAAAGGATTCATTATTCTGATTAATTTTATTCCGCATTTGTAATCAACTCATATTCATACATTGTATTTAGTGAATCGTTAACAATAACAATTTTATTTTCTGTCGGGTTGGTAGTAATTCCTTCAGATTTTGTGTAAGGGAGTTCAAATTCTTTCTGTAATCCATCCCCGGGTTTCCAAATGTAAATTGCTTTGGATTCATCGCTTACAATAAAAAAATTTTTAGTAATAGGATTATAATCAATATCGGAAAGGTCATCGGCGAAAGGTAATCCAAACTCATGCGAGACATTAAAATTACTATCTAATGCTATCAGTTTTGATGGATCTTTTTCATTGATTACAAAAATATTATTGTTTTCATCAAGTACTATACCTTCCAGTCCATTGTTTGCTGTACCTGTAATATTTGTATTGTGACGGGATAAAACAAATCCATTTTGATCTAAATGAATTATTTCTCTCGATTCTTCTTCAACTATCCATAATGTGGAATCATTCCGGTTATAAAATATTCCTTCAATATCTTCCCCTTTATATGCAAGACGGATTAATTTATTCCCTTGCAGATCTGTTTTATATATCCGCTGTTCTTCTCCGTCTATAATCCAAAATGATGAGTAATTATGATTAAATGTTATACCGGAAGGTTGTTGAATATCCAAATTATATGTGGTTTTCAATTGTAAATAAGGTTCAAATGGTATGTTCTCTGTTGATGAATTGCACGAAATAATAATCACTAAAACAAAAATCGATATCTGCAATCTCAAAATTTTCATAGGTTATTATGAATTTTGCTGATCGAAGAATATGTTAATAGTTTTCATCCCTTTTACATTCTGCAATTCATGTATAAGCTGATTGGTGTTTAAATTCTTTTTCAATCGGATGTAATATGAGCATTCCAATGATTTATCAATTTCATTTGATCTGATATTGATTACTTCATAACCTTTACAATACTTTTTTAATATGTCAATTATTGAGTTCATATCGGGATCGCCATTAGTATAAATGAACTGAAGCATATATTGGTTACTAAGTAAAAATGAAAATTTTGTATTTGAAAAAATTATGAGTACCAACCCGATTATTAAAGTACCTATTATAGCAAGTTTGTGGTAACCAACTCCGCTTGCCATTCCTAATGCAAGTGCAAGGAAAATATAAACAATATCCATTGTATCTTTTATTGCCGTACGGAATCTAATAATTGATAATGCACCTACTAATCCAAATGCTCGTGCAAGATTATTACCTATAACCATTATAACTAATGAAGTAATTATTGAAAGAAAAATTATTGAGTTAACAAAATTTTCCGAGTAACCCGGACCTCGATAAGTGAATCTGTAAATTAAAGAAACAATAAAACTGCATATAAAACTTACAAATACATTAATAATTATCTCGGAAACTGATGGCGAAAAAACATTAATGGAGTGAAGATTTTCTAACACTTTTTATTCCTTAATTCAAATAATTAAAATGATTATTATCCATTACAGCATCTATACTCATTGCATATTTAGGAACCGACTCTCTAATTATATTATATTTTTTCATAATAACCGGCAGCCAGCTTGGTAAAACTTTATGAAATTTAACTTCGAGAACAAAAAAATCTATCAGAGAATGAATCATATTTTCATCCGAGTAAAGATTTGTAAATGAACTTGTACTTCTTGTTCTTACATTTTTATCTAAAGTAATCCTTAATCCTGAACCGAACTTACATTCATAAGCTTCTCTTTCATAAGAGACTATAACTTTAGGTTGAAGATTGTACAAATGATAATAGTATAGAAAATTCCGTGCACTATTACGTTTCTTTTTAGTATCCGTTGTTGAATTCAATATTAAACCAATGTTTTTTGTTTTGATAAATGATTCCAGATCTTTGTAGTGTAGCGGTGCTCTATCTTTCGAGATATATTCAACATCTTTTCTTTTAATTTCAAGATATACTACCGAATTATCATTAAGATTATTGTAACCTCTAATTCTATATTTATTTCTTTCTTTTATTCCAGCAAGTTTTTGCTGATAAGTAAATAGTTGATGCGTATCCAAATAAATACTTCTTACTGTATATTCTTTTTGATGCATGAGCTGTGTGTAGTAATCATAAACTAAATAGGGTGATAAATCATTACGAACTTCATTCAAATACAGCAGAGGTATATAATATTTATATTCTAACCTTGCCATAATCAGTTAGTAACCAATCTAATAATGTAATCAAACAAAGTAATTTCGTTTAAGATCAATGAACTTTCAACTATCATACCCGGAAGCAGATGCTTATCAACATTATCAATTAAAATAGAAATAAATGCTACTTGCTGACCGCTAACAATTTTTATTTCCTGGTTTTTGTTAACAATAACTCCTGAATAATTCTTTTCTAAATCTGTAAATGATAATTCAATCCTCTGTCCTTGCTTAAATTCTATTAAATCATAAATTTTAATTGGTGCGTGTAAAATTATTTGATTAAAATTTACCACATTTAGAAGAGTATCGGGTGATAGTGATGTAGAAATTTTACCCTCTATTGGAGAAATAATCACCAATTTTGAATTCCAATCTTTCAAAAATGCCAATCTTCTATTCAATGAATTTATTTGTGTTTCCAATAAATTTATATCTTCCGGTTTTACTCCAGTTCTTAGATTTTCTAATTGTGCCCAAAAAATCTTTTTTTCAATTTCTAATAAATCATAAGTCCATTTTTGCAGTTCATATTCTTGCTGGGATGCAACTCCTTTTTCAAAAAGCTGTTTAGCCCGTTCATATAAAACTTTTTGTTCAATCAATCTCTCTTCTGTATATCTTAATCTATTTTCTGCTTCTTCAATCAATGGTTTCTTCTGTGCGCTGCTTTGAGATTCCAAACTAGCAATTGCAACATTCAATTCCCCTTCAGCAGTAATTAATTGGTCTGTAACATTACTTGACTGCATTGTAACAATTGTATCTCCGACGGATATTTCTTTTCTTCCTTTAAGAAATTGATCTAAGTTGACAGAAACAAATTCACCGCGTTCAAATTGTGATATATCATATAAAGTTGTGTGACCTTTTTCAAAATCAATCATATGCGAAATTAACTCCCCACCGGTACCGCGTGTAAGTAGCCACTTTTCTTTCGGAAATACCTCAGAATATGTACTTATTTTATATGGTATTTTTATGAAAACACTAATTACAAGAAGTATTAGCGAGATTATCAGAAAGGCAACCATTATGTGTATTGTCTTTTTCTGCTTATAAATCATTTTTCAGACAACTCCGCATAAATGAAACGTAAAAATAGGAAATCCTTTTTATTAATTGTATGAAAATCGATATGCTAATTAAGATGAAATCTTGATATAATTTTTTGTTATGAGTATTTAATCAATATGATTTTGGTATTAGGACAATAATCAAAAAATGTAATTTTACTTTTATTTTATTTTTATTATCCAAGCATCTTTACAAGGCGGATTTTTTTGAATATCCTCTGGTATACTTACAATTATGTAATCATAATTTCTTTTTGAATTTAATTTTTGATTAGTACCTAGTAAATAAAAATCTGTTTTATTCTCTATAACAGATGCCGGTATTTTAATTTCGGATGGTATATTAATTTCATTTTCGTCTGCAAGATAAATTACAAAAGCAGTTCCATCTTTCAATTGGGTGAAACAGATTTTCCCTTCACGGTATGGTGCAAGCGGACGTGTATAATAAATTGCTTCACTATTGATTTTCATCCAAGAGCCAATTCCTTCTAATCGGCTATAAGCTTCTTCATCCCAATCTCCTTCGGGAGAAGGTGCAATGTTTAGTAAAAGATTTCCTCCTTTAGAGACAATATCAACAAGTATGTTGATTAATTCATGCACATTTTTGTATTCAGCATCGAATGTGTAACTCCATCCGCCGCCCATGATGATACAAGATTCCCACGGATATGGTAGGATTTTACCCGGAATTTGATTTTCCGGTGTTAAATAATTTTGATAAGGACCTTCAACTGCACGATCTACAACAATCAATCCCGGTTGTTTCTCTCTTGCTTTTTTAACAAGTTCTGGCATCTTTATATCCTGACTTTGAGGACGGGTAGCATAATTTACACTTAACATTTGCTCTCTAATTTCATCATCAGTTTTTATACGAACCCAGCCGCCATCAAGCCAAAGAATATCAATTCTACCGTAATCGGTCATTAATTCTAAAATTTGGTTATGGGTAAAGTCAACAAATTTTTTCCAACGATCCGGATAAGAAGCAATATTATAATTTACATTTCTATCTGGAGTTGCAAAATTGGGCCACCAATAATTTTCATTATGCCAATCCGGTTTGGAAAAATATGCTCCAATCATAAAGCCCTCTTTACGGAATGCATCAAAAATTTCTTTTGTGATATTTGATTTTGGATTACTGCTGAACGGTGTTTCTTTATCTGTTATTTTATAATCGGTTTGCTTCGTATCGAACATACAAAATCCATCGTGATGTTTTGTAGTAAACACAACATATCTCATACCGGCATCTTTTGCTGCTACTACCCATTTATCCGGATTAAATTTTATCGGATTGAATGTACTCTTCAAATTCTCATACTGCTTTTTGTATTCAACATAATTCTCAATTTTTCTTCTCTCCCAGTTCTCATCTTCCGAACAGATTGACCACGATTCAACAATTCCCCATTGAGAATATGGACCCCAATGCATTAATAATCCAAATTTAATGTCTTGCCATTTTTCCAATTGATTTAGAACCAGCGGATCAGTTTCGGGATAATATTTTTGAAGATATTCCTGAGCAGAAATATCTATTAGTAGTGATAGTACAAAAAATATTGTTACAAAATTTTTTTTCATTTTAATTTTATTCCTATGTATACCTAGATGAATTCTCTCTGTTTTTTTGTAATATTTTTATCTTCTATTTAAGCCCGCTAAATAATTATTGTACTAATCTATACAATCCAAAATATTTTAGTGTTGGGAAAGTTCGTGATTGCTCAATCACCAATTTTACTTTATTAGTTTTAATCGGTTCAAAACGGAGTAATCTTTTATATCCTACTGTCGTTCCTTCTGTTAACTTAATCCATTGATCATTGCTTAAATATTCAATATAAAATTTTTCGATCCTTTGACCTATTCTGATTTCTTCTTGAAGCATAACTACATCAAATTCTATATCATTTGTAACAACAAACATTAATGAATCTATACCATTTCCGTTTTGCGAAATCCAATATTTATCTTTTCCAAACAGAGAATTATAATCATGTTTAATAGAAGAATTATTAATCGTGATATGAGAATTGAAAACAAGGTTATTTGCAAAGGTTTTATCTAATATTTCTTTTAATCCAGATAAAGATCGTTTATCGTTTTCATGGATTAATCCTCTTCTATCCGGAGGAACATTTAAAAGAAGCACACCATTTTTACCGACTGAGTTAAAATAGATATCAATAAGTTTTTCTGCTGATTTCACTGTTGAATCTTCAGATTCATGATAAAACCATCCATTGCGGATTGAAACATCTGTCTCCGCCGGGTACCAGAACAATCCATTAGCATTTAATATTTTATCTCTGCTTCCAAGATCGTAATCCATTAAATCTTTCGGCTTAAAAATTTCATCAACGGGATAATCACTTGTTTCTAAAATTTCATAATTGAGTTCAGACAAATCAATCGGGATAACATTCCATTCTGTATCTCTTCCATAACCGGTTTCTGTGCCTACCCAGCGGATATCTGGAGCCATTCCAAAGATTACTGCATTCGGCTGCAACTCTCTGATTAATCTATAATAAGATTGCCAATCATAAATTTGTTTTTTACCATTTGGACCTTCAGCGCATGCACCATCAAACCACACTTCCGAGATTTCTCCATAATTGGATAAAAGTTCTCTTAATTGATTAAGATAATATTCATTGTACTTTGGAGATTCGCCATAGTATGGATTATTTCTATCCCAAGGTGAAAGATATAAACCAACTTTTAATCCATGTTTTCTGAAAGCATCAACAAATTCACGAACAAGATCTCCTTTACCATTTTTCCAAGGACTATTTTTAACACTGTGTTCAGTAAATTTACTTGGCCAAAGACAAAATCCATCGTGATGTTTTGCAGTTAAAATTCCCATTTTAATTCCAGCTTCCTTAAATGTTTTTGCCCATTGTTCAATATTTAATTCTGTTGGATTGAAAATTTTGGGATCTTCACTGCCATCTCCCCATTCTCTATTAGTGAATGTATTAATACCAAAATGGAGGAATCCGATTAACTCTAGTTTCTGCCACTCATACTGTTGTTTAGAAGGAATAACGCTTGCAGCTTTTGTTATTATTTCTCCTTCAGTATATGTTGAATTAATTATTACAAAATTTTTGTTTGTTATGGAGTTATTTTGAGAAAGGATTTGCTGGAATGCTATTATTAAAATTAATATTAACTTTTTCACTTGAAGATTCATTTTAGAATTACTAAGTAAATTAACCGGCGTCTTTATACTATAGAATGTACAAAGACGCCTTCAAAAAATTATTTATTCAATCTTAAAAATTTCGCGGTGACCGCTATCAACAAATTCCATATAACCCTTCATAATTTCGGCAACTTCGGGTTTTGAAGTTGCACCGCGTGAATGTTTTTCAAATTGATCCAGACTTTGAACTTCACCTTGCAGAACAACAGTCCAATAATCTGCAACAAGGTCAGTCATAATTTTCAAATTTGAAAAACCTTCTGCCTCCATAAAGGGAGAAACTTGCTTAAAAATACTAACAAGATTTTTTGCTTTACCGGGTTTAGCCCGGAAAACATCTCTAATTAAATACATAATCTATTCCTTTCTAATTTATTTTTTATTAAAGAGTGCTTTTCACTCTTATATTAACATAAACACAAATCAATTTATCTTCAATCATTATTTAACTTTTTCCTATTTTTGTTCACAAAATAGAAGAGTGAGAAATGAACTTTACAGTTACAAAATCAGAAACAATCTTTCATGGAAAAGTATTTGATGTGAAAGTAGATGAAATTGAATACAACGGGACACAAAATAAAAGCTTCCGGCAAGTAGCTGTACATCCAGGCGGTGCAGTAGTGGTAGCGGTTAAAAGTGATGGAAAAATTATTTTAATCAACCAGTATCGCTATCCGCATAATAAAGTAGTTCTAGAATTACCCGCCGGTAAACTTGAAAAAGGAGAAGATCCACTTAATTGCGCCATAAGAGAATTGACAGAAGAAACCGGTTACACTGCTAAAAATATTTCTAAACTAGGAAAAATTTTTACAACTCCCGGTTTCTGCGATGAAGTTCTTCACATATATTTAGCTCAGGATTTAACCTCCGGTGATCACGCACGCGAAGAAGGTGAAGAAGGAATGGAAATTGTTGAATTAACTCTGGATCAAATTGATGAAAAAATCCGTAATGGAGAAATTGTGGATGCTAAAACTATCTCCGGGATTTATATGTACCGGTTGAACGCAGAACGTAGAGTGTAGAATGAATTTCTAAATTCAACACTATGTGTTCTGAATTCTTCACTCATTAATCAATTCATCCAGTTCTACTTTGTGAAGGTGTGTAACTTTTCTTCCGAGAAATCTTTCTGCAATTTCCTGAAACTTAGTTGGAATATCACTTACATAAAACTCATGCTTGCCAAGTTGATTTGAATTATTTCTTAATCCTCTACCATTTAAATATTCTTCAACAATATGTGCAGCCGGCGAACCTGAATCTACCAGTTTAACTTTTTTGCCTACCACTTTTTGTATTACTTCGGAAAGTATTGGATAATGAGTGCACGCTAATACAAGTGTATCAATCTCTTTCTCTTTTAGTTCACTTAAATATTCTTTTGCAACTAGTTCTGTGGCCTTGTGATCAATCCATCCTTCTTCTGCTAACGGAACAAAAAGCGGACATGCTTTTTCTATTACTTTTAATTTTGGATTTAACTTTTTCAATTCATTTGAATATGCTTTATTATTAACAGTAGCACGTGTACCAATAATTCCAATTTTACCGTTTTTTGATTCTCTCAATGCCGTTTTTGCACCGGGTTCAATCATTCCAATAACCGGAATTGTTAAAAACCTTCTTAAATCTTTTAGTGCAGCAGAAGATGCAGTGTTGCACGCTACAACAAGTAACTTAATATTTTTTCTAAGTAAAAAATTTGCCGCTTGTATCGTATATTCAACAACAGTATCATTCGATTTTGAACCGTAAGGAACACGTGCTGTATCACCGAAATACACAATGTTCTCGTTAGGTAATAATTTTGATACTGCTTTTACTACCGTTAAGCCTCCGATGCCGGAGTCAAAAAAGCCAATCGGATTTGTTCTATCCATAAAATTCAATTTAACACCTATAACATTTCTTTAATAGATTCAGTTAATTCGAGAGTAATTAATTCGTAATTATCTTTTGAAACTTTTTTTCTGCTTCTATCAAGTATATAGAATGCGTCTACAACATCATCGCCTTGAGTAGCAATCTTTGCAAAGTAAATTGATAATCCAAGCTCATTTATTTTTTTTGTAATCTGGTAAAGTAATCCTAACCTATCCGGCGAATAAACATCAATGATGGTATATTTATCATGCTTTTCAAAAGCAATTTTAATTCTCCCTTTACGTTTGAATAATTTATTTTCGAGCCGCCACCACTTTGATTTTATTTTACTGAATTCCTTTGTTATTTGAAGCTGGTTCTGTACAGTTAAATTTAAATCATTAATAATTTTTTGATAACGTAATTTATCAACTAAACCGTTCGTTCTAAAATCTGTAACATTAAAAGTATCTATTACAATTCCATCTTTACGCGTAAATATTTTTGCGTCATGAATATTTAAATCATTGATCGACAAAGCTCCGCACAATCTTGAAAGCAGAGCATCTGAATCTCTTGTAATTACAGTTACTGAGGTATATCCGCTTTCCTCTTTGATAAATACCGATACCGGTGAACCTTTTTCTATCTCTTCTATATGCTGATTAATTTCTTCTTGACTGAAATGATGTAAATATCCAAGATCATCAATTGATTCTATATGATCCCTAAATGAATCATTAGTATTATCTGATTTGTTAATAATTTCTTGAACTGAAAACGAGAGGAGTTCTTGGCCGCTAATTCTATCATCGAGCATAGTTTTTGTCTTACGGTACAATTCATAAAGAAGATCACTTTTCCATTGCGTCCATACCACTTGAGAGACAGCGGAAAGATCTGCATACGTTAATAAATAAAGTAGATCAAGCCAATCTGTATTGGGAAATAGAATAGCAAAATTATTCAGCGTAGTTGGATCATTCAGATTTCTACGGAATGCAACTTGTTCCATTGTTAAATGATGCCGTACTAAAAATTGAACTATTTGAATTTCTTTCTGATCAAAACCAAGCCGCTCCATAACGGAATTTGCAATCTCTGCCCCTATAATTTCATGTCCGGAAACACTAATCGGTTTTGCTATATCATGAAAAAGTACTGCTAAATACAAAAGGTCTTTATGTTTTATATTATTGAATAATTTACTCATAATATTATTTTGCGTAGAAAGCTGCTCAAGATTATTAAGTGCAATCAAAGTGTGCTCATCTGCAGTATAGCAATGATAAACACCGGGCTGAAAAAATCCGACCAGTTCCTTAAACTCGGGTAGAAATGTTGCAAGCACTCCAAGTTCATTCATTATCTCTAAAGTTTTACCGACATTTTTCGGCAGTCTTAATATTTCTCTGAAAAAAACAGATGAGATTTGCTCTGCATGTTTTATCTCTTCATGATCAAAAACAGATTCAATAACTTGAGAACGTAAATTTTCATCAAACCGGGCATCATAAAAACCGCGGTAATAAAAAGCACGCAGAATTGTTGAAAGGGTTAAATGTACTTTGGGTGCTACTGAAATTACTCCGTTTTTTAAACTGTAGTCTTCATCTAATTGTATTGTCAGATAATCCGAAATAGGTGTGGAAATTTCTTCTTCAAACCGTTTCATCATCGTTCTAGAAAATCTTTTAATAACATTAGCTGATTCAAAATATTTTTTCATGAATGCATGCCAATTCTCGGAAGTATAATCTAGAACCTGAGCAATTTTTTCCTGATATATAAATTCCAACCTATCATTTTTATGTTTGGAAAGAACATGAAGAATATTTCTAGTGTTTAAAACTAATTTATAACTTTCTTTCAGTCTGGCAACTGCACGCGGAATAAGAATTTTATTTTCTCTTATAACATTTAAAAAATGCTCTGTTTGAGTTATTTCCTCCTGAGAAGTAAGAATAACATTATTCTTAAGTGCATACATCCATTCAACTACTTGAAGATCACGCAGACCTCCGGCTGTATATTTTACGTTAGGTTCTAATACTTTTGCGGATTCACCGAATTTTTGATATCTAAGCTTTACATCTTCAAAATATTCGTATAAAAGCTGTTTCTTCTGAGAATTTTTTAGTGGTTCAAAAACTTTTTTATTCCAATCATTATAGAGTTTTGCGTTGCCAAGAATAAATCTTGTTTCAAAAAATTGTGTAAAGGTGTGAAGATCCTCTTTAAGAAATTTTTTTATGTCAGAAAAATCTCTCACAGTATGTGATGCTTCAATACCTGAATCCCATAACCGTGTTACTACTTCTTTAATTAATTTATCTTTACCGTCAACATTTTCAAAGATGAACATTATATCAATATCGGAATAGGGTGATAATTCCCTACGGCTGAAACTTCCGACCGAGGCAATTGCACAATCAAGCTTAATTCCTTTTAGTGATTTAACAATATATTCTTCAACTAAAAGAGAAAAAGTTATACAAAAATTAAACGGATCTTTTAATAGAACATCATCGTGAAATATTCTATCTCTGTCTTCGTAAAATTTTTCTTTTATTTTAAGAGCATGGTCAATCATAATATTTAAAATAAGGGCGAGGTAACCTCGCCCTGTGTTATTGTTTCCACAGTTATATTAATTACAATTTAACAAATATGTCCGGGAAAAATCT
>CAYXKL010000030.1:0-24909 GCA_964464825.1 uncultured Melioribacter sp.
GTATAAAGTACTTTTCCATTCATGTTTATCGAACGAGTTAATATTCTTCTCAATAAATCCAATTACCTTTTCTCTCTTTGAATAAAAATTCAAGTCGGAATCAATTGCAGGTCCGCTAATGCAACCTTCGCAAAAAAGTATATCGATAAATTTCGATTTTATTTTTTTATCAGCAATTTCTTGAATTATTTCTTCAACTCTCTCTTTCCCTTCTACAACGATTATTTCCTTCTCAAGAATATCACCTGAGATATTTGCAGTTTTAAGTAAACCCCCTGTTAAAGGAAATGATTTTCCCAAATATGCATGAGGAGGATCAAGCTCTAGTTCTTCTAACTTTTCAAAATCAATATTCTTCAGATTAAATATTTCTTTTAGTTCAGTAAATGTTAAGACTGCATCCACAGCATCATTTACTTCGGAATCCTGATATTCACTTTTTTTAGCTACACATGGACCAATAAAAACAACCTTTGTATCATCTCCATAATTCTTCTTAACATATCTTCCCATTGCAATCATCGGAGAAACAACTTTTGCAAGGTTTGGAATAATCTCATTGAAATATTTTTCGATCCAGTTAAAAACCGCCGGGCATGCAGTACTAATTACAGTCTCTTCAATTCCACTTTCTGCAAGGTCCGAATAATATTTACTTATTAAATCTGCACCAAAAGCTGTTTCAACTACTTTTGAAAAACCAAGTTCTTTAAGAGCCGATGGAATCTTTGAATAATTATCAGGGAATGATGCCGGAAAAGATGGAGCAATCATTGCAACAGCATTACCTTCGTGTAGAATGTTATACAAAACTTTATTTATATCACTTAATATTTGTTTTGCACTTTGCGAACAAACTTTTACACAATGTCCACAGCTTATACATCGTTCATCAATAACCACAGCTTGCCCGTTAATTACCCTTATGGCTTTAGCCGGGCATTCTCTTATGCAAGAATAACATCGCTTGCATCTTTGAGTAATAGTAGTTACGATTCCTTGTGACATATAAATACTTTATTTAAACTTCATCTAAAATCTTTTTACGATTGATATAAGTTGTATGTAATAATTCATGTGCTAAGTGTCCATTTGGTTCACCAAGAAATTCTTTATAAAGTTTTTTAACAGATTCGTTTTCATGAGATCTTCTCATTTTCATCGATTCATCTATTTCATATAATGATTGCACTCTCTTTTTAATCTTTTCTGTTTTTTGATGAATCGGTTGACCGCCACCATTTATACATCCTCCCGGACATGCCATAACTTCGATAAAGTGATATTTTGATGTTCCGTTTTCAATTTCATCAAGAATCAGTTTTACATTACCGATTCCATTTACAACTGCAATATTTATTTCTTTACCATTAATGGATAATATAGAGCTTTTGATCCCTGAATTACCACGAACATCCATTAATTCCAGGTTATCTAATTCTTCTCCTGTAAGCATGTTATAGGCACTTCTCAAAGCTGCTTCCATAACACCACCGCTTGTACCAAAAATAGCTGCTGCGCCGGTTGATTCACCAAGCGGATTATCAAAATCGTTTTCCGGAAGTTCATTGAAATCGATACCAGCCATTTTAAATAAGCGAACCAATTCTCTCGTTGTTAATACTGCATCAACATCTGGCATGTGTTCTTCTGTAAGTTCTGGTCTGTTCGACTCATATTTTTTTACTGTACATGGCATAATAGAAACAACATAAATATCCTCGGGTTTTAATCCCATCTTTTTAGCATAATAGGTTTTAAGAATGGCTCCTTCCATTTCATGTGGTGATTTGCATGTTGAAACGTGATTGAGTAATCCGGGTCTGTTCTGTTCAATATATTTTACCCAACCCGGACAACAACTTGTAAACATTGGTAAATTACCACCATTCGATATTCTTGATATCAACTCCGTTGCTTCTTCAATAATTGTTAAGTCTGCTGCAAAATTTGTATCAAATACTTTGTCGAATCCAAGTCTCTTTAATCCTGTGATTATTTGTCCGGTAACATTTGTACCAAGTGGTAAATTATATTCTTCACCTAAAGTTGCTCTTACAGCCGGTGCAATCTGTGCAATTGTAAATTTGGATTTATCAGTAATTGCTGTCATTACTTCTTTGGAATGACTTTTTTCTCTTAATGCCGCGGTTGGACAAACCAGAATACACTGACCACATAATATACAATCGCTTACGTTCAAACCTTTATTGTAAGGCGTAGTTACATTGCTTGAAAATCCTCTGTTTGTAAAATCGATAGCACCAATCTTTTGAACTTCTGCACAAGTTCTTGCACATCTTCCGCAAAGAATACACTTAGCTGGGTCGCGTTCCATGGAAGCGCTAGAAATATCAATTGCATGATCTTTCTTAACTCCTACGTAACGATGTTCTCTTACGCTATACTTCTCCGATAAATCCTGTAATTCACAATTCTTATTCCTTACACAGATCAAACAATCTTGCGGATGATTTTCAACTAATAATTCAATAATTGTTTTTCTTGCAATTCTTACTCTTGGTGAATTTGTTTGAACTCTCATTCCTTCCATTACCGGATAAGCGCAACTTGGTATTAATCCTCTCATTCCATCAATTTCAACTACACATATTCTGCATGCTCCTGTTGGGAATAAGTCTTTCATATAACACAAAGTTGGAATGTGTATACCAACAGATTTTGCTGCATCAAGAATAGTCATTCCTTCTTCAGCTTTAACTTTTATATCATTTATTGTAAGTTCTACCATGATTACACTCTTTTCAGTTAACACTTATGGCTTTGAATTTACAGGACTCAAAGCACATTCCACATTTTGTACATTTGACCTCGATAATATGATGAGCTTGCTTTTTCTCTCCAATAATAGCTTCAACGGGACATTTTCTTAAACATACCCCACAACCGTTACATATTTCGGGATCGATTTGATAAGTCAGAAGATCTTTGCAGACTTTCGATTCACATTTTCTTAAGAATAGATGTTCTTCATATTCTTCTTTGAAATAAGTTAGACCGGAAAGAATCGGATTTGGCGCACTTTGTCCCAATCCACATAATGATGTATCCTTAATGACATCTGCCAATCTTTGTAAATGGATAATCCCTTTGAAACGTTGAAGTTGATCTATATTGTTTCCATTTGTCTTATAGCTAACCGGAATTCGCTCAATAATTTCGAGCATTCGTTTTGTTCCTTCGCGGCATGGAACGCACTTTCCGCACGATTCATTTTGAATAAATGTTAAAAAATATTTTGCAACATCAACCATACATGTATCTTCATCCATTACTACAAATCCACCAGAGCCCATCATTGCACCAACACTCTTTAGCGATTCGTAATCAACTTCAGTATCCATAACAGAATCTGGTAAGCATCCACCCGATGGTCCTCCTATTTGAACAGCTTTGAATTTTTTATTTCCAGGGATTCCTCCACCAATATCAAAAACCACTTCTCTTAGTGTAATTCCCATTGGGATTTCAACTAAACCGCTGTTTGCAATTTTACCACTCAATGCAAAAACTTTTGTTCCTTTACTATTTTTAGTTCCTAAAGAAGAGAACCATTTTGCACCCCTGTTAATTATTGACGATACATTGGCAAATGTTTCAACGTTATTAATTACAGTTGGTTTGCCAAACAATCCGGCGTCAGTTGGATATGGAGGTCTTGGACGTGGCATACCACGTTTACCTTCAATTGAAGCTATGAGTGCAGTTTCTTCACCACAGACAAATGCCCCAGCGCCTTTTTTTATTTTCAGATCGAAATCAAAATCGCTATTGAGTATATTTTTACCGAGTAAACCATATTCTCTGCATTTTGATAAAGTGTTTTCTAATCTTTCAATTGCGAGAGGGTACTCGGCTCTGCAATAGATGTAGCCATAGGAAGCTCCGATAGCATAACCGCCAATAATCATTCCTTCGACAACTTTATACGGATCACTTTCGAGAACAGAACGATCCATAAACGCACCCGGGTCACCTTCATCAGCATTACAAATAATGTATTTAGTATCAGAATCTTTTTTGTGTGCCATTTCCCATTTTAAACCAGTTGAGAATCCACCACCACCTCTACCGCGCAATCCACTTTCTTTAATTTCATTTACAACTTTTTCAGGTGTTAAAATTCTAAGAACTTTATCTAAAGCTTTGAAGCCGCCATTCGCAATGTATTCATCAATAGATAGTGGATTAATGATACCACAATTTTCGAGGACTACTTTTAATTGTCTTTTAAAAAACGGATGATCATTCAATGAAGGAAGTATTTCATCACCTTTGCCGTAAATACCAAGGAATTTTTTCTTATATATTAATTTTTCTACGAGAGTAGTTTTTAGAAATTCAGGTACTTCTTTTGGTTGTAATTCGCAATAAGAAATTCGATTCTTGCCAGGAAGTTTTATATCGACAATTGGCTCTTTCGCACAATAGCCGATGCAACCGGTAGGAATTATTTTTGCGGTTATATTATTTTTTTGCAATTCCTCCTCAATAGCTTTTTTAACCTTATCTGCACCCGATGCTAAACCACAAGTTCCCATTCCAATGAAGATAATTGGTACACTATTATTTAAGAATTTCAAAGTCTGGTTAATTTCTTCGAATTTATTTTTACAATTTTCATCCTTATGGCATATAGGTCCATTTATACAACAAGCAATAAATTGTTCACATGGAGTTTTATCAGAATGCCAGCATTGATCGCAACATTTTTCAATAAAGTTATTCATTCTGTACTCACTTCCATTTCTTCTTTTATTGTTTCAGCTTTTTTGTATTTACTTATTATTTTAGGAATTTCTTTTATAGAAATACGACCATAATATTCCTCGTTAATGTTTAATACCGGCGCTAAACTGCATGCACCGATACAAGCTACCGTCTCGAGCGTAAAAAGTTTATCACGGGTAGTTTGACCGGCACATATTCCAAGTTCATTTTCAAGTGCAGCTAGTATATTGGCGGAATTTTTAACGTGACAAGCAGTTCCTCTGCAAACTCTAATAATATTTTTGCCAAGTGGTGTTAGTCTAAACTGATTATAGAAAGTAGCAACACCATAAACGCTGCTCATTGGAACGCATAAATGTTCAGAAATCTCTTTTAATGCTTTTTCAGGTAAATATCCAAATTCTTCCTGTATGTCCTGAAGAATCGGAATTAGGTTACTTCTTTCGTATCTCGGATACTTCTCAATAATTTGACTATACATCTTTTTCTCAGGTTATTTATTTGAAATCTATTAATTCACATTGTATGCCAGTTTTTAAGTAAAAATTCGTATTGAATTTAAGCGAGATAGCGATATCTTAATTAAAGAAGTAAAAAAAGATTCCTAAGTATAAGAATAGAATTCTATGTTTTTTAAAGAAAATCAAAGATTAATGCTCTTAATTTCAGTTTATCATCCCACTTAATTTGATTAAGTTACTAATCAAAAAATTTTAGAAATGGAAAAATTCGAATTATCAAATATTAGTCAAAAGAAATGGGCAGCTTGGGTCTCTCTTCTGGTTGGAATTTTAATGTTTATTTCAAAGGTTACAGCCTATTTTATCACAGGTTCTACTGCAATTTTTTCTGATGCTGCTGAATCTGTTGTTCATATTGCAGCTACATCAATGGCATTATTAAGTATTTATATAAGTTCTAAACCAGCTGATGAATCTCATCTTTACGGACACGGCAATATTGAATATTTTTCTGCTGGAATTGAAGGTTTTTTAATAATTGTTGCTGCTGTTACAATTATATATACATCAATTGAAGATTTATTAATTGGTGTTACTACAGAAGAACTTGATGTTGGCACCATTATAATAGGTTTTGCCGGATTAATAAATCTTGTACTAGGATTTTTTCTTATACGAAAAGGAAAAGAAACAAACTCTCTAACATTAATTGCCGATGGCAAACATGTACTGACAGATTCATTTACAAGTATCGGTGTTGTTATCGGACTACTGCTTGTTTTGTTAACCGGTTATTTAATAATTGATCCGATTGTGGCAATAATAGTGGCTTTAAATATACTTTACACGGGCTACAAATTAATCCGTGAATCTATTGGCAGTTTAATGAATGAAACTGATAAAGAACTATTAAAAATTTTGACTAAAAATCTTAGAGAAATAAAAAAAGAATATTGGATAGACATTCATAATTTAAGATTTTGGAAATCAGGTGAAAATCTTTTTGTGGATTTCCATTTAATACTTCCGTTTTACTTTTCAATTAAAGAATCACATCTTGAAGAAGAATATGTTGAAGAATCACTTACAAAAATAATTCCTAATACCAGTGTAAGAATACATATGGATTATTGTAAAGAAAACTGTTGTATATTTTGTGAGTATAGTAAATGTGAGTACAGAAAAGAAATTAAATCGAGAGATTTCTTGTGGGATGAGAAAAAATTTATAGGTAACCCTATTTACGAATCAAAATAATTTATTGATTTTTATTTAGTTCATTATCCTTTTTAATAACTGCTTCTTCCATCTTTTTTCTATATTCAATTAATTTCTGTTCCAATTCTTTATTAGAAGTTGCAAGTATCTGAATAGCTAGAAGAGCTGCATTTTTAGTACCATCAATTGCAACTGTAGCAACCGGAATACCACCAGGCATTTGTACAATCGATAATAATGAATCCAGTCCTTTTAAACTGCCGCTTGTTAATGGCACCCCAATAACTGGCAGATGAGTGTATGATGCTGTTACTCCGGGTAAATGAGCGGCTAATCCGGCACCGGCAATAAAAACTTTTATCCCTTTCTTTTCAGCAGTATGAATAAATTCCTTTAATTTATTTGGTGCTCTGTGTGCAGAAATAATCCGTATTTCATATGGTACATTAAATTCCTTACACACATCTGCAGCTTTTTCCATTATAGGAAGATCTGAATCACTTCCCATTACAATACCTATCATTGGTTTATTCATTTCCATTGTATTTTTTCATTTTTGTTTGTGTAAAGATAATAAAAGAAATAAAAAAAGCAGAGTTTACAAAAGTAAACTCTGCTTTAGGAGTAGAGTATGCATCGAAGTTTATTTCCTGGTAATAGAACCGACACCTGATACGTTCGTATTTGTTTCTTGAGGGTCACCATAATATTCAATTGAACCAACACCTGAAACAGAAGCATCAAGATACTTCCGCGCATATACTATAGCACTTGCAGCTCCGCTAACAGAAATAAATACATGATCAGCTTTTAAATGTTTTGCATCAATATTACCAGCCCCTGAAATTTCTGCATGTACTTTTTCACAATCACCGTATAAGTTAACGCTACCGGCACCGCTGAGATCAACATAAAAATCTCTACATTTTATTCCATCTGCTTTGATATCATTAGCACCTGAACATTCGATCCCTTCCAAATTATTAGTTGTAACATAAATCACAATCTCTTTTCGAGGAGAAATATTTTTCTTTGTGTCAATTATCAGAGATTTACCTTTTACATAAGTCTTAATTAGTGAAAGTAAATTATCTTCAGCTTGTATTTTAATTGATGGAGGTTGACCGACTTTTACTTTAACCGAAAATGCTCCTGAAGCTTCAATCCTTGAAAATTCGCTTATTTTTCTTTCTTCTGTCTTTAGTTTACCACTCCCCCTTACCCCCCAAAAACTACAACCGGTTACTCCAATTACAATCAAGAGAATACCGGTAATCAATTTCAGTTTCATAAAAAATTTCCTAATGTTTCTATTTTAGACGTTTAGCTTTGTTACAAGTTCATTGATAATTCTTCTAAATTCTCAATTTCTCTTATAGTAAATACATAGAAGTTTTTATATTTTCTTAAAGTAATTAAAATTTTCTTCTAAACTGTATAATTATGACGAATGAAGAACTAAATAATCTGCAAACTGAAGCATATGACCATCTATGGAACGGCAGATACCGTCTTGCATTGAATGCGGCTGAAAAAGTCTATGAATACCGTCCCGATGATAGTGAAGCAGCAATCTGTCTTGCTTGGGCTTATTTAGAAAATGGGCATCCTTCAAAAGCTATTGAGTTTGCTAATCTTGCAGTTGAGTTAAAAGGTGATTCAGTTCGTACACGTTTTTTTAGGGCATATCTTTTAACAAGAATGAGTATTTATGAAGGTGCTCTTGCTGATATTGAGAATTCTATTTCTAAAGAAAAAAATCTTTTAAGCTGGAC
Organism: uncultured Melioribacter sp.; assembly: GCA_964464825.1. Taxonomy (GTDB): domain Bacteria; phylum Bacteroidota; class Ignavibacteria; order Ignavibacteriales; family Melioribacteraceae; genus DYJK01. The sequence continues at coordinate 8,207 of CAYXKL010000030.1, forward strand.
TTACATTACACAAGCACGTGCTTTTGCCGGATTAAAAAAATTTGATGAAGCCAATAGGACACTCTCATTAGGGTTATTGATTGATGGCGGAGAAAATACCGAATGGATAAATATCCGTAAATGGTTCCAAAAAGCTAAAATATATTTTAATGATGATTTTATAGTTACCAAAAGTAATGTTAAAGAATTAATTGATGATGCTAAAAATGCTTTTAAAGATAAAGAATATTGGTTTGCACTATTTGGTGTCCAGAAAATTCTAGAAGATTCGAAACTTAGAAAGGAATTTCATGATATTGAACTTTTTGAAATTGAAACAATGTTCCACATGTTTCAATATAGACCGGCATTTAAAAAAGCTGAAGAAATAAAATCAAAATATAAAGAGAATAAAAAATTCAATCAGATATACGATATTTTGAAAAAAGTAGTTTTAGCCGAAGAACTTGAAATTGAAAGAGAACAGAAACAACCGATAAGAAAAACCAAAACAGATATTTTCTATGATCAACCGATAACTAAACCGACCTCTAAAATCGAATATAAAACCAATCCAATCTTCTACCCTAACGAATATGCCGATATATTTTCCGTAAAAATTTTCGATGCTTATAAAGATACTAAACTTAAAAAAAGACATTTCTACAAACAGATAAATAAAAACATTCCCCAGGTTGGTGTTGAGGTAATTTTTAATAATCATTTTTTCGGAAAAGATAACAAAACATACAATTCTGCTGTTGTATGGTATTTGAATGATTACGAAATCGGAAAAAATAATTTTAGACTGAATGTACCCGGCGATTGGGATTCCGTAATTTTCACTCAAGTTTTAAAATTAGATCAAACCGAAGGATGGCAGCAAGGTCAAGCAAAAGTTGAAATTTATATTAACAATTTTAAGATAGCAGAAAAATTCTTCGGAATCTCATCTATTAGTGTGCTCGAAGATGAAACTTCATCAATTCAATCTATCGATGAAAGAAAAACTAAAATTGAGCAAACACCCTCTCAAAAAACAATTGCAGAGGATACAAGAACGCTTGATGAATTAATGGCTGAACTCGATTCCTATATTGGTCTTACAAACGTAAAACAAGCGGTACGAGATTTTATTTCCTATCTGGAATTTATTAATGAACGAAAAAAATATGGTTTAAAAGTTGATGAAAAAGTTTCTGCAAATATTATTTTTCTCGGCAATCCCGGAACCGGAAAAACAACTATTGCCCGTTTGTTGGGAAATATTTTTAGGGCAATGGGAATATTACCTAAAGGGCATTTGATCGAAGTTGATCGCTCTGCTTTAGTGGGTCAATATATCGGTGAGACTGCTCAGAAAACCGAAAAAATTATAAGTGATGCAATTGGCGGTGTTCTCTTTATTGATGAAGCTTACACATTAATTAAAAAAGGAAGCGGACAAGATTTTGGTCAGGAAGCTATTGATGTTTTATTAAAACGGATGGAAGACAAAAAAGGTGAATTCGCTGTTATTGCTGCCGGCTACACAGAAGAAATGCAGTCATTCCTAAACTCTAACCCAGGATTAAAATCGAGATTCACTCACACTTTTACTTTTGAAGATTACACTCCCGATGAATTGATTCAGATTCTATATAGATATTTGAAAAAAGAAGAATATAAAATTGATAAATCTGCTGAAGCAGAACTAAAGAAAGTATTCACAAATTTGTACAGAAACCGAGATAAAAGTTTCGGTAATGCTCGTTTGGTAAGAAATATTTTTGATGAAGCAAAAATAAATTTAGGAAAACGTGTTTTAAATATCTCCGAAAAAGAAAGAACAAAAGAACTGTTAAATTCTATTACTTTAGATGATATTTCCCAGCTCTCAAAAATATCTCAAGCAAAAAAAATAATCTTAACAATAAACGAAGAGATACTTGATAGTGCTCTCAAAGAATTAAATCAGCTCGTTGGACTTGAAACTGTAAAAAAAGAAATTAACGATCTTGTTAAACTTGCACGTTATTTTGCTGAACAAGGAGAAGATTTACGGGAAAAATTCAGCTCCCATTACCTATTTCTCGGTAATCCCGGTACCGGTAAAACTACAGTTGCTAGAATTTTTAGTAAGATATTTTCTGCACTTGGTATATTAACAAAAGGACATCTCGTCGAAACAGATAGACAAGGACTTGTTGCTGGATATGTTGGTCAGACAGCTGAAAAAACTACAGTTATGATTGATAAATCGATCGGAGGAACTCTATTTATTGATGAAGCATATGCACTCGTAAAACCTGATGGATCCGGGAATGATTTTGGCAAAGAAGCTATTGATATACTTCTCAAGAGAATGGAAGACGAAAGAGGGAAATTTATTGTTATAGTCGCCGGCTACACAGACGAAATGAAAAGATTTATTGCCAGTAATCCCGGTATGCAGAGCAGATTCACAAAATCAATTACATTTGAAGACTACTCCCCTTCCGAACTGATGGAAATTGTTCATCGTACATTGAAAAATGAAAAGAAGCAAATCAATAAAGATGCGGAAGAATTGCTGCATAAACATTTTATAGAAATCTATAAGTTAAGAGACAAAAAGTTTGGCAATGCAAGAATAGTACGTAATCTTCTTGAATCAATAAAACAAAAAATGCTTTTACGGATTGCTGATATTCCTCAATCTGAAAGGAATGAAGAAAAACTTAATACTATCATTATTAAGGATATAAAAGAAGCAATAACCGGAACTACTCAAGCGGCAGATTATCAGGTTAAAGGTGATCCGCTTAGACTTCAAGAATATATTGATCAACTTAATGCAATGACCGGATTAACTGAAGTTAAAGAAGGAATATACAAACTGATTAGCGGTTCTAAAATTGCACAGCTTAAAAAAGAAAAAGGACTGCATGTTATTGAAGCAAATATGAACTGTCTCTTTCTCGGGAATGTCGGTACTGGCAAATCCACCGTTGCAAGAATTTTCGCAAATATAATGCTCGAACTTGGATTAGTAGATAATTCTTATATAATAACTGCAAAAAGAGCTGATCTGATTGGAAGCTATCCAGAACAAACAGTAAGTAAAACTGAAAAAATAATTAATGAAGCGCGGGGTGGGATTCTTTACATTACTGATGCACATCTAATTCTTCAGAAAGATGATAGCCCGGGTTGGAATGTTATTGAAACTCTATTAACTAAAATGGAAGAATTAAAAAATAAATTATTAGTCATTCTTGCCGGGCCAAAAAATGAAATGGATCAGTTTATGAATTCATTTCCACTTCTAAAAAGTCGCTTCCCAACAACTTTTGAATTCAAAGATTACAATCCGCGCGAAATGCTTGCTATATGCTATGAAATTGCATCCGATCATGGATACGTTTTAGATGAAGGTGCACTTCAAATGCTGCTTGAACATTTTAACGAAATTTGTGATAAGAATAATTATGATTTCAAGAATGCACTCGCTGCTAAAAATATTTTATATGCTGCTATTACAAATCAAGAACTGCGTATTTCTTCTCTTGTTAATCCTTCTAATGATGATTTAAAAACCATTACATACGAAGATTGTGAAGCTGTTAAACTTTAAGTTTTTTCCAATCGATTTAATCTGAGCCCATATGCTTGAATTAATAAATCTAAAAAAGAATTACGGAAACTTTGTTGCTGTTAACAATCTGAACTTAACTATCAAAAAAGGTGAACTTTTCGGATTTTTAGGACCCAACGGTGCCGGTAAAACTACAACTATCAAAATGATAACCGGACTTCTATCTCCAACCGAAGGTGAAATTATAGTTGACGGTGAAAATGTTTGGAAGAAACAAATTAAATCCAAAATGAAAATCGGATACATTCCCGATCAGCCGTTTTTATATGATAAACTAACTGGACGCGAATTTTTATTCTTCTCTGGTGGACTCTACAATCTGCAAAAAAATAAATTAAAAATTAAAATTGACGAACTTATTGATGTTCTAAAAATTGGAAGCTGGGTTGATAAGAGAACTGAAGATTATTCCCAGGGAATGAAACAGAGGATAACAATTGCATCTGCTTTTCTTCATGAACCGATCTTAATTGTTATTGACGAACCTATGATAGGGCTCGATCCTCAGTCTGCTTTTATTGTTAAAAAATTCTTCACATCTCAGATTAATGATGGAAAAACTATCTTTATGTCAACACACAGTTTAAATATTGTTGAAGAAATCTGCACAAGTGTTGGAATTATCAATAAAGGTAATTTGATATTTCATGATTCTATTGATGCACTTAAAAAATTAAAAGATGACCGGAATAATAATCTTGAAGAACTCTTTATTCAATTGACCGATGAAGAAGAATGAATCAGATACTTCATATTTTAAAATACAAATTATTAGTATTTATCCGATTAAACAGTAAAATTGATTTTGAAAGTATTCTTAAAAATCTCGGTAGCTCAATAATTTATATTGGTTTTGCAGTTGGATCATTCTGGTTTTCTCAGAAGTTCATCAATTTTATTGTAGTTGAAATAAAGGTTGGACTTTTTCTTCTTCACGAATTCATATCAATGATATTATTTATTTTTTTCATTGCTGTTAATATCGGGAATATTATTGTTTCGTATTCAACACTATATAAATCATCAGAGGTAAATTATCTATTCAGCAAACCGATCACATCAACTAAAATATTCGCAATTAAATATTTAGATAATTTTTTCTACAGTTCATCCACTTTGCTTTTGATATTGTTATCCGTGTTAGCCGGCTATTCTGTCTATTTTGAATTAAGTGTAACTTCATTTTTAATACTATTCATATTCAATTTCATCCCATTTATCTTTTCAGCCGGATCACTTGGAGTAATTATTCTGCTGCTGATAATTAAAGCTGCATTAAAATTCAATTTCAAAAAAGTTATATATGTTTTGGCTGCTCTTTACATTTCTGTCATCTTTATATTTTTCAAAGTCAATTCTCCAATCGATCTTGTTACATCTGTAATGAAACTCTATCCGTTTGTTGATACAAATCAATATTTAAGCGAATTTGTTTCCCCGTTGATAAAATATTTACCTAATAAGTGGCTTTCCGAAGCTGCATATTGGATTAACCGCGATGAGATTCCTAATGCTGTGATATTAAGTATTCAGCAGATAATCACTTCTTTATTACTATTTGTTACTGCAATTTCTTTTGGTAAGAAATGGTATGCAGAAACCTGGCTAAAAAAAATCAAATTAAACTCAGAATATTCTGTTTCAAAAAACAGAAATAAATCTATTCTATCATTTGGAAAAACTACACTTCTAAAACCGCAGACTGAATCGATAATTAAACGAGATCTACTTCTTTTCTTCCGCGAACCAAGTCAGGTAATTCACTTTACAGTCCTCTTTTTTCTAATCATAATTTTTATTTCTAGTGTTGCCGGTATCAGGTATATTGGATTGGGAAATTTTTATTTGCAGACCGGTATTTACCTTGCAGTGTTTGTCTTCAATCTACTTCTCATCTCAACAATATCTTTGCGTTTTATTTTTCCATTGATCAGTTTAGAAGGAATGACACATTGGAAAGTCCGTTCGGCTCCAATCGAAAATGATTTTCTACTGAAAAGAAAAATTGCAATTCTTGGTTTTATTATTTTTATCATTGGTATTAGCATCAGCTATTACACAAGTTTTAGATTTGTTTTTGCGATAGAATTGATGTCATTTCTAATTACAGCTATTGCAATCTTAACGATTATCTCTATTAATTTGGGAATGGGTGGATTGTTTGCAAACTACAAAGAAAAAAATCCGATTAGAATTTCTTCATCGCAAGGGGCGTCTATTACTTTCTTGATAAATTTAATTTACATGCTCTTTATTGTGATTCTTCTGTTCGATCCTATGAGCAGTTACTTTTTAGCTGTGATGATAAACAGACCATTCGATATTGTTAAAATTTTATACCCGGTATTCCCGATCTCAATTATTTCAATAATGTTAATTTCAATTTTCACACGCGCCGCAATTAATTCTCTGAATAAGGATTTTTAGATTGATCTGTGATAAACTGACTGCCGTTGGGCAAGTTTCGTTGAATCTGTTTTATCTGTGTGCTATTCATTCTTTATATCTTTTCTCGTATTTTGAAGTTAACAAATGGAATAAAAATGAAAATAATTAACATTGATGATGTACAGAAAAAAACCGTTGCAATGGACGGAACTAAAAATGTTTTGAAGCAGATTCCAATTGCTAATGCTGATGGTACACCTAGCATGTCTCTCCGTGTCTTTACTGTTGAACCGGAAGGATATACTCCCTACCACCAACACGATTACGAACAGTTGAATTATATAATTGATGGCGAAGGTGTTATAATAAATGAACAAGGAGAAGAAAAGCCGTTAAAGAAAGGTGACTTTGCTCTTGTTCTTCCTAACGAAAAGCATCAATACAAAAATATAAACAAAGATAAGCCGTTTGTATTTATCTGCGGCGTACCAAAGCAATTTGAATGAAAAATAGATAGCACGCTGATGACACAGATTAAGCTGGTGTACTCAGATCAATCCGCGTTCATCTGTTAAATCAGCGGAATCCGCATTCTATTATTTTTTCGGAGTTAACAATGAAAACAATTCTAACACTCATCATTCTGCTCTCTACACTCTGCACCCTCTCCGCCCAATTAAAAGTAATCACTTCGCCGGATGCACCGAAAGCTATCGGTCCCTACTCCCAGGCAATTGAATCTAACGGATTTGTTTTTCTTTCAGGACAAATAGCCATTGATCCGGCAACCAACACAATGAAAGAAAAAGATATTGAGAAACAGACACGCCAGATTTTTACGAACATCCGTGCAGTTTTAAAAGAAACTGAGACAGACATTACCAGAGTTGTTAAATGCACAGTATTTATGATTGACCTTGACGACTTTGCAAAAATGAACAAAATTTACGAAGAAGAATTTGCCGGACATAAACCAGCACGCTCCACCGTGCAAGTTGCCCGTTTACCGAAAGATGCTTTGATAGAGATTGAGTGTATAGCTGTAAAATAAACTTAACCGGACTACTACTCTATTTACAAATAATATTTCTGTCGGGATATTACTGGCTAAAGTTTTTCATTTATAAGCAGTTTACTCTGCTTTAAATCTATTACGTATTCTTTTTGTTACCGGTACTTATGATGCTCTTATAAATATTTTGAAATGTTCTACCTCCCAACGGCGGAATCTATTATTGAAAAAGTTTTCCATTCACAAAATTAGAATCTTATTAATGCCGAATCGAGTGTTGGCAATGTTGCTCAGAAAGGTTACGGTATACTTCCCTTGATTATTTGGATCAACTATTAAAAAAAATCCATAATAGTGAATATATGATTTCGAGAATCATATAAATATACAATTAATGAATATATATTAATCTTTGGCACCTTAAGTAAATTTCATTATAACACTTCTTTTTTTAATTTAGAGCTATTAATATTACACATCATTAATTAGGAATAATATGCTGCCTAAAATACTTTACTATTTTAATCTCAGCCGCGATATTGAAGACTTTAATAAAATCCATGAAACAATTGAGAAAGACATAAACTTTAAGGGAACAAATTTATGGATTTTAGGATTTGCCATAATTGTTGCATCAGTCGGTTTGAATATGAATTCAACCGCAGTAATAATTGGCGCTATGTTGATATCACCTCTTATGGGCCCAATTAATGGAATGGGTTACAGTTTAGCAACATATAATTTCCAGCTTTTTCAAAAAGCTGTTAAAAATTTTACATTTGCAGTAGTTGTCAGTTTAATTGCGTCTACAACTTATTTTTTAATTAGTCCAGTTTCCACTGCACAGTCAGAATTGCTGGCACGTACTACTCCAACAATATATGATGTATTGATTGCATTATTCGGCGGACTTGCCGGTATAGTAGCTATTAGCAGCAAACATAAAGGGAATGTAATTCCGGGAGTTGCCATTGCTACGGCTTTGATGCCCCCTCTTTGTACTGCCGGTTATGGATTAGCAAATGCTAATATGAATTACTTCTTTGGTGCTCTCTATCTTTTCACTATCAATACTGTATTTATAGCGTTTTCTTCGGTTGTAATTTCACAAATATTAAAATTCCCTATCATTACTGTAGTAGATGAATTACAGAAGAAAAAAATTAACCGTTGGACTACTATTATAATTTTAATAACAATTATTCCAAGCATCTATTTTGGATATGGACTTGTGCAAAAAGAAAAATTTGTTAGTAATGCAAAGCGTTATACAAATAACATCAGTTTATACGAAGGAAATTATCTTTTGAAGTATGATATTAATCCGGACAAAAACCAAATTAAACTGGTTTACGGTGGAAGTGTATTAACACCTCTTCAAAAAGAGAAGATTAAAAAGAAAGCCGATGATTTTGATCTCAAAGATTTGAATTTAGTAATTGACCAAGGATTATCTTTTGAAGATTTTAAAACTGAGTTAAATGAAACAGAAACAATGAAAAGTGAAATAAACCGGTTAGCTGCAATTGTTGATAAAAACGAAGAAGTTATAGATAGTTTGATGAATAAAAATATTGTTGGTAAACAATTATTAGATGAGATTAGATTACTCTATCCGCAAATCAAGTCTTTATCATACGGTTCTGCTGATAATTTTAATGGAACAGATTCTAATGAGAGAACTACCTTTATAATGATAACAACTAGCACAAAGAATATTTCTACGGCTGATAAAAAGAAAATTACAGAATGGCTGAAAGCCAGATTAAATGATAATAACTTAAAAATTATTTTTTAATATTCTGATAATAACCAGATATCATTGGAGTTTAAATGCCCTCTCCTATCAATCGCCGCAACTTTATTAAAAGTATCTCATTAACAGGTGCATCATTGGTTTTAACAAATCCATTGAATGCCAGTATCAATTTATTTGGTAATCCAAATCCACAAATTTTAAATGAATATTTTTCAATTTTCTTCGATACCAACAAAGGTACATTTAATATTTTTAAAAATGATGGAACATTATTTATTAAAAATGGTATTGTAGCAATTAACACAGCATCCGCTAAAATAACTACTTCTTCAACTTATGATCATTCTGCTAATGTTAATAAATTGAGTGACAATTTAGGTAACGGTAAGCAATTAATAATTCACTCAAAAGACTTAAAGAATAAAATAAATTTAGAATTAAGATTTTCTTTATATGATAATATGAACGCTGTAGTTTTTGAAGTACTTTGTAAAAATGTCTCTGCTACAGATATCATTATCAAAAGTATAGAACCGGTATGTGCAGTAAGACAAAGTAATAGCGGTTTAATTTTATCTGATGTTTCTAAATGCTTAACTAACGGTGCAATATATTATGATGCCGGGATGATCCATACGTTCGGCACTCCATATAAAAAACCTGAACCATATGGTGAAACTAAAGGCGGTCAGTTAGCCAATAATTCACTATCTACAATCAATGAAACTGTACGCAGTTGGTGGAATGTTGGTCTTTATAGAGGATATTACAAAGAAGGTATGGTGTTGGGATATTTAGAAAATAATTTTGGATTGGGTCAGATATTAATTTCTAAAATCGATTCAAATCAATTTTCACTTATTGCAGAATCAGTATATGCACCAAGTTTTTCTTTAAAACCCGGAATGAAAATCAGTTCCAACCGTTTTATGATAAACTTAGCAGATGATCCTTACACAGCATTAGAAAATTATGCAAGCATTTTTGGTAAAATAAATAAAGCACGAACCAACTCAATAATTAACGGATGGTGTAACTGGTTCTATACTTACGATCAAATTACTGAAGAAGAAGTGATCCGGAACGCAGAATTCGCATCTCGTAATTTGAAACAATATGGTTTTGAATACATTCAAATTGACGAAGGATATCAAAGATGGCATGGTGAATGGGAAGGCAACAATCGTTTTCCTCATGGAATGAAATGGCTTGCAGATAAAATTAAAAGTTATGGCTTAAAACCTGGTTTATGGCTGGCACCATATATAGTTTCAGAAACAACCGAAGTTTTTCGAAATAATCCTGATTGGTTTTTAAAAAATCCTGACGGCAGCTTAAAACGAGTTGGTCCATGGCCAAGCGAAGATACCGAATGGTTCAAAAATGAAAATCCAAAACGTTATTGTTTGGATATTACCCACCCGGATGCAGAACAATGGTTTTATAATTTATTCGATACTGTTGCAAATAAATGGGGCTATGAAATGATTAAGATCGATTTTGTTGCATGGTCCGTTTTATCAGCAGATCATTTTTATGATCGCTCCGCAACACCGGCACAAGTTTACCGCAAAGGAATGGAACTAATTAGAAAAGTAGTTGGAGATAAATGTCACATAAATGATTGCGGACCCGGTTGTGTATCTTCAGGTACGATTGATAGTATGCGGATAGAACTGGATCAAAATTACGGTTACGCTAAAGATGTTTGGAAACAATATTTTTTAGAATCATCAAGTAGCGCACCGGCTGCTGCCAAAAGATATTATTTCCATAAAAGAGGATGGATAAATGATGCTGATCATATTTGTATAAATCTCCTTCCACTATCGCAAGCACAAGCTGCTGCAACGATAATTGCATTAAGCGGAGGCAACACAATTTCCGGCGATAGATTATATGACCTTGATTCATCCCGGTTAGAAATACTTAAAAAAGTAATCCCCTCTTTTGGTGAAGCAGCTAAACCGGTTGATTTGTTTGATACCGATTTGCATTCAGTATTTGCACAAAAAATAAAAAAGCATTTTGCAGAATGGATGGTTGTTGGATTTTTTAATTCAAGTACTACGGAAAATAAAGAATTCCATTTTCCTCTTGAACGCTTATGGCTTGATAAAAATAAAACTTACTTAGCATTTGATTTTTGGAAAGAACAATTTTTAGGTGAACTAACAAACGAACTACGCGTGATAGTTCAACCAGGTTCTGTTACTTTGTTATCATTACACGAAAAATCAAATGTTCCTCAATTTATTTCGACAGACCGGCATGTGCTGCAAGGTGCTGTTGAAATTGAAGATGTTAAATGGGATCCATCGTTAAAAATACTTCACGGGATTTCAAACAGTCCAGTATACACTGCACATAATGTTTTTGTTTACATTCCTGAATCTCATCCATGGGTACAAGGTGGTCATGCTCTCTTTCATGATTATAACTCATACAGTTTAAAAATGATAGATGATCATATTCTTCGTGTGCACGTAAATTTTAAAGAAACCACAAGTGTAAAATGGGAATTTAGCTATGATGATTTTTATTCAAGATAAATGACCATTCATAAAGAAAAGTTTCAGAATCAATTATATAAACATTAAATCAATATTCATCATAAAGGATTATAAAATGAAAAACTATTTTTTAATTTTGATAATTTTATTTCTATCAATAAATATATTTTCACAATCAAACAACAATCAAAATAGTAACACGAAAGAGACAGAAATGAATGGAATAAAAAAAGTAACCGGAATTGGCGGCATATTTTTTAAATCTAAAGATCCCGAAAAAATGAGAGAGTGGTATTCAAAAAATTTAGGTTTAGTTACTAATGAATATGGTTCATTATTTGAATTTAGACTAACCGACACACCGGAAAAGAAAGGATATTTACAATGGAGTCCATTCAATGAAAAGACAACTTATTTCCAGCCATCGCAAAAAGAATTTATGATCAATTACCGCGTTGAAAATCTTGAAGCACTTGTAGAAATATTGAGAAAAGACGGTGTTACAATCTTAGATACAATTGAAACTTATGAATACGGTAAATTCATCCATATTATGGATCTAGAAGGTAATAAGATTGAATTATGGCAGCCGGTCGATACGCCTTTTACTCAATCTTATGAAGGTAAAACAACTCATTAATATTGGTACTAATTAAATTAATGGAATAGTAAAATGATTTTTAAATATTTTTTACTCTGGTTTCCAATGGTGATTATAGCAATCATCAACGGTACTATTAGACAATTATTCTATACAAAATTTTTCAATGAGCTGCATTCTCATCAATTATCCGTGCTCTCGGGAATTATACTTTTTGCAGTTTATATTTGGATCATAACCGGGATATGGGAAATTGAGTCTAGCGAACAAGCAATATTAATCGGTTTATTGTGGCTTGGGATGACAATTATTTTTGAATTTCTCTTCGGTCATTTTGTGATGGGCAATTCATGGGAAAAACTATTTGCTGATTACAATTTTTTAAAAGGTAGATTATGGGTGATTGTTCTTTTGTGGACCGCCATATCCCCCTATATTTTTTTTAAGATAAGGAGTTAAGTGATATGTACTATATTTTATTTTATAAAACCATTGATAATTATGTTGAGAAACGTAAACCTTTTCGCGAAGCACATTTAAAATATTCCGGCGAATATCATTCGCGTAATGAATTAATTTTAGGTGGTGCATTAGCAGAACCGGCAAACAGCGCTGTTCTTGTTTTCAAAGCTGATAGTCCAACGTTAGTTGAAAACTTTGCAAAGAATGATCCTTATGTTTTAAATGGATTGATTACTGAATGGAGTGTTAGACCTTGGACTGTTGTGATTGGCGGGTAAATACTAATTAATCTACCTTATATGTAAATTATTTTGGGCTAAATCATCTCATTTAGCAATTCAGGACGCGGCTGAGGAATTACAATTTTATTTACAAGTAATCCTTTATCTGCAATTACTTTCGCACCGGAATCAACAGCACTTTGAACCGCTGCTACTTCTCCCGTTAACGTACAAAAAGCTTTCCCTCCAAGAGCCATCGCTAAACGGATTTCAATTAATTTTACACTAGCTGCTTTAACTGCTGCATCGGCTCCTTCTATTAAAGATGCAACTGAGAATGATTCAATAATTCCAAGTGCTTCTAATAAATTTACATTTGAATGACCTGATAATGCCGGGAAGATATCTTTATGAACGTTTGGAATCACAAATGTGTCAATAACCGCAAAATCTATTTGATTAACAGCTGCATCTACTGCTGACTGAACTTCTGCAACATCACCACCGATCAGAACCATATATTTCCCGGAACAAATAGTACGGGATAAAATTAATTCAACTTTTGAAGTCTTGAGCATAATATCAGCCGCTTGCATGCCGGCTGCTATACTTGTCATTTCTATTAATCCAAGTGAGTTCATTTCCATTTTATATTTCCTTTGCTTTGTGTTCCTTGCGTTTTTCTTTGCGTACTTTGCGTGAAAAGATTTGCTCGCTAGGACACAAAGAATACACTAAGTCAACAAAAATTACTGCTTAATTATTTGAATGAATTCATTATTAACATGTGTCACCTTCCCAGATATTGATGAATGCACTTTCGCACCGAGTTTACCAGTTTCAATATCTCCGATCAAATCACCCTCATTAACAATATCACCTATTCTAACATTCGGCTTGGCTGGATAACCGGTATGCTGCTTCATCATTATTTTAACCTGGGTAGGTTCCGGACTTTTTTTATTAAACGGTGTATGTGAATCATAACTTAATAGATCTAGTTTTTTCATTAACATTTTCAAAGGTACCCGTCTTCCCTCTTTAACCGGATGAACTCTAACCGGTTTTGGCTGTTCATATTTAATCCCGGCAGTTTTCAAATATACTTTCCCCTGATCACATGCTTCACGCGGATACAAATCTTCAGGACATGCATACAAAGAACATAGACCGCATGAGCAGCATAAATCTGCGTATTGATTCCAAATTGCCTCACCGCTAGTTGTGAATACCAATGATCTCATAACTTTATGCGGTTGTACATCATATCCTAAAAGATAACGCGGACAAAACTCAGTACAATAACTGCATTGATCACATGCAGATTTTCCAATACGGTTCATATCATGTATAGGTCTTTCCTGACGCTTAACTAAATAATGATCTCGCGGCAACACTATAATTCCAGCTGTTGTTTTTGTTACTACTTCATTCTGGTCGAATGTTAATTTACCCATTAAAATTCCGCTGACAAATATTGCATAATCGGGAACTGTAGTACCGCCGACATGTTTTATTAAATCTTTAAAACTTGTTCCAATCGGTACAAAAAAAGTTTGTGGATTTTTTACAGCACCGGCAACACATACAAATTTCTGAGTGACCGGTTTATTTTCTATTGCAAGTGATATGTTGTAAAATGTTTCTACATTATTAACTACACATCCAACATCTAAAGGTAATCCGTGAGGAGGAATTAATCTTTTTGTAGCAGCATAAACTAATTCATACTCATCACCTGATGGATAAAAATCTCCAAGCTGACAAGTTTCAATTTTCCCATTCAAATAAATATTTTCAACAGTTTCAATAGCATTTATATTTTTCGACTTTATACCGAAATATGCTCTCTTTGCATTTGTCTCTTTAATCATCGCTTCAACACCTTTAATGATTTCGGGTGCATAGTGAAGCATAATTTCATAATCTTTATGAATTAAAGGTTCGCATTCAGCGCCGTTAACAAGAACAAATTCAACTTTCGATTTTGCTTTTATATGAGTCGGGAAACCAGCTCCACCGGCACCTACAACACCGGCATCAAATATTTTTTCTGATAAACTCATTGAGCAATCCTTTTTATCACTACAATAGTTTTATCATCCTGATATCTTGATTCGGAAGTACTGAAACGGATTACATCATCAAGAATTGTGTGTGCAATTTCTTTTGATGTTTTGTGAGCAGATTTTTTTATCAGATCAATCAATTTTTTCTCTTCATAGAATTCATATTTATCATTTGCAGAATCTACTATTCCATCTGAAAATATTACCAATACATCGCCGAATTCAAAATTTATACTATCAGTTTCATATTTCGAATTTGGTGCCGGTCCAATTAGTGGTCCGGTAGGTTCTAAACGGATTATATGACCATTCTTTTTACGATAAAAAATTGGCGGATTTTGTCCGGCGTTTGCATAAAGGAATAATCCTTTTCTGTCAGCTGAAAGTTCACCATAAAATAATGATGAAAATTTATCATCACTGAAAATTTTATTAACTAGCTGATTGATACGGTTCATCATTGGAGAAATCTTAATTTGAAAAGTGCTTGCCATACGTACAGCACCGGAGATATACATTGCTTCAGCAGAAGCTGCCAATCCTTTAGATGCTGCATCACCGACTACGATTCCAAGCCGTTCTTCATCATCGCCTATTTTTAAATAATCATAAAAATCACCAGCTACTGTTTCCGCCGGTATTGTTACACCAAATAATTCATAGAAATGAAATTTATATTCATGTTCCGGTAAAATACTCCTCTGCAGTTCTTTTGCTTTATCAATATCAATTATTAAATTTTTCCGAGAAAGTGATAGAAATCTTTCTTTCAGTTTTGAAGTTAAAACAGTTGCAACGATATTCAATGTGTATCTTAAATCATCATCTATTTTATCAGAATTTACAGCTAATAAAAATTCATAATATTTTTTTGTACCAATAACAATTTTTTTACCGACACCTGATGCAGAGTATCTAAATATTCCTTTCGAAATTAATGTTTTATTTGTTTCATCAGCAAGGATAGTTCTTTCAGAGGTTATTCTTTCGAATATCGGATATTCTTTAATCGGTAGTAAAAAATCTTCGGATATTTTTTGAACATTACCAGTTTGGAATAATAATTTGTAAGATTTTTTAGTAGGATTAAGTTTCCATATTCTTCCTCCGGTAACATTGAATTCAGATTGACGGACAATCTGTTCAACTACAGATTGTAATAAATCACCATCAGTTTTAAAATTGCCTGAAGCTATTGAGTCGATTGTTCTAAGTAATTTTTTTTGATCCATATTTACCATTTATTCCGTATATGAGTTGATAATTTTTTCCAATACTTCTTTGCATACTAAGTTAAACTCATTAGATGAAAAAGCCCTCATGATACTATTATATGTAGGTCTGTAAACTCCTTTTGGAACATATCCGGCACCTTCAAATGCACCAAGCTCGTTTTGGTATTTTTCATCATCAGGGGTTGGAACTGGTATATTAGGATTAATAAGGTTTTTCCATTTACTTTCAAAATTTACAAGTGTTGTAATATTCGGTTCCCATGGTTCTATATCAGATGAGTAATAATCTTGGTATGTAGGATCATCGCCATATTCGTCTGCAAGTCCGGCAAGTCCATGACCAAATTCATGAACAAAAACTTGTTTTGATAATTGATTATCTGCAGCTGCCACATTATAATAGTTATATATTGCTCCACCGCCATATTTGTTAGTGTTTACTAATACATAAATTTGATCGTTCGGTGCATTTGCAGCAAAATTTCTGATTGCGTGATAGTCAGTAGTCATTAAATATCTTTCACTATCAAATGTATAGAATCTTGAATTTAAAATTGTTTTAACCCAAATATCTTTTCCGGGAATATCTGTTCCGCTTTCTTCGGAGGGTGCTTCAATACCCCAAATATTTATTTTATTTGCATTTTCCTTGAATGGAGAATATTCGAATAGATATCCCGCAAATCGTTTACAATCATCTTTAAATTTCTGCATTTCATCTTTTGTGTATCCTTCCGGAATAATTACAATATCCAATTTATTTGCCGGGTCACCATTATTTACTACTTCAAATTTTGGACAAACATTTGTTTGTTCTTGAATGATAAAATAATTATCAGGATCTACTT
>CAYXKL010000031.1:0-24666 GCA_964464825.1 uncultured Melioribacter sp.
AATTAGTACCGCTTAATAATTTCGGTTCAGGGTATCTGTAAATACCTTCGCTTTCTTTAACAATTCTAATGAACGGTTCACTTCCATAAGCATCGCGATAAATTTTCCAAATATCTTTTTCTTGCAAATCTTTTTTTAGAAAAACATGACAAGTGGCTAAAAGTCCGCGCACCATATCAATAGCAGTAGCAGAAAAATGAATATTTATTTTTTTACCGAATGAAAGTTCTTGCAGCATTTCTGCAGTATGTCTGTGCTGTGTTGGCATATAAGATCTTACAACACCGCTTCTTTCCGGATGATGAGAGCCGTCATTTACTTTATTCCCACCCTCACTCGATCCGGCTTTTACTTCAATAACAGTTTTTTCTTCTTCAACAATATCATTTTTAAATAAAGGATATAATGCTAAAATACTCGCAGTTGCGTTGCAGCCGGCACTTGAAATATATCTTGCATTTTTCATCTCATCACGGTGAATTTCAGGAATACCATAGATAAATTCACTAAGAAGATCAGGACGCGAATGTTTGTGTCCATACCATTTTTCATATTCTATTGAATCCTTCAATCTGAAATCTGCACTTAAATCAATGATCTTCGGAGCTAATTTTTTAAACTCTTCTATTTTATTTTGAGAACTGTTGTGCGGCAGACATAAAAAAAGCAGATCACATTCTTCTAGTTCATTAGCGGACACAAATTTTAAACTTGTTGATTTTCTCAAATTAGGATGAAGTTTGTAAACAAATTTTCCGGTATAACTTTCTGAAGTAACTTGTTTAATCTCAACAAATGGATGAAAAAGTAGTAATCTTAATAATTCACCACCAGTATATCCGGAGCCACCAATAATAGAAACTGAAATTTTTTTCATTTTCTACCTTCTGCCACTTGTAAAATATATTCAACCATTTTTTCTGGAATATTAACTCCGGTTGTTGTTATACTATTTTTATATTCCATAGTGTAATTTACTTCATTGACCATCAGTCCTTGTACTGTTTCAAAAACATCAATGGCAACAATACCGCCTCCGACAGCTTTTGCAGCATTAACAGAAATTTCATTTAATTCATCTGTAACCGGACAGTTTGTAGCCATTCCGCCGCGAGCAGTATTTGTTATCCAGTGAGATGAAGTTCTATAAATTGCAGCAATACATTTATCTCCTACAACAAATGAACGGATGTCCCTTCCCTTTTTTTCAATATATTTCTGTATATAAAAAATTGAATGATGATAAGAGCCAAGCACAGTTTTATGTTCCAAGATTGCTTCTGCTGCATCACGATCATTAACTTTTGAAAGAAGTCTTCCCCATGAACCAACTGCTGGTTTTAATACTACCGGATAGCCCATTTCTTCAATTGCTTTAAGTGCGCTTTCTTCCGTGAATGCAACTCTCACCTCCGGTTGGGGAACATTATTTTCTGCAAGTGCTACAGATGTTAATAATTTATCACCGCAGATTGTTGCAACATTGTAAGTATTAACACACTTCACTCCGGCCGATTCAAATAATTTTAATCCGTGAAGTGCTCTGGAGTGATTGATGCATCTTTCAACAACAACATTTAATCCGAAATTGTCTTTACCTAAATTAAATGTGATTTCACGATCATCAATCATAACTAATTCAACACCTTTAATTTTATTGAATTCATCTATTAAAAATTTTTCATCTTTCCTAATCAATGAATGAAGCAAACCTATTTTCATTTTTTTTGCACTCCAGTTATTAAAATTTGAAAGTTAGTGAGAAAACTCACTTGGTGTATGTTTGATGATGCTTTACGGCATCAACGATATGTTTAAGTTCGGCAAGATCTACAGTTCTTCCGTGCTGACCAAAAATTTTTACATCTTTTAAAATATCTTGCTGTATATCGTCATCAAGTACTTCTTCGTTAATTAATTTTAATGCATAACGTAATGAAGCAATACCCGACATATGATCGAGAGCAAAATTTCTTTCACGTCCTAAAATTTCAGGATTTAAACTTTCATAATGCATCGGATTGATAGAAGCTGCGTGTGTATGAACACCGGCACAATGTGTAAAAGCATTTTTACCCGTTACCGGATAATTTGCCGGAATCGGAATCCCTGAATGTTTGCTCACTAGTTCATAAAGTTCAGTAAGCTTTTGAAGTTTCCATTTGTTTACATTGTAATCAACTGTTAAAACAACAAGAAGTTCTGCTAGATCAACAATACCAGCTCTTTCTCCCAGACCTAAAACTGTTGCATCAATAATTTCTGCACCAGCCCGGTAAGCATCGAGCGCATTTGCCAATGCCAATCCTCTATCGTTGTGGCAATGAACAGCAATTTTTGGTTTTAAATTCCTTTTTACAAATTCAGATTTTAGTTTTGATATATAATCGTACATATTTCTTTCGGTACCTGGAACCATAAATCCGGTAGTATCAGCAACACTTATAATATCAGCACCGGCATCAACTGCAGCAACTGCAGCTTTAACAACATTTTCAAATTGAGAACGAACAGTATCCTCAGGGGTGTAACGTATCATTATATCAGGTTTCTGGGATTTTGCATATTTAATAACATCAGTAATTTGCTGAATAGCTGAATCGAGATCTTTTTTAAATACACTTGTTAAGCGTTCTTCAGATACACAATAAAATATTCCAAGAAATCCAACTCCGCACTCAAGCGCAAGATCAACATCTGTTTTTAAAGAACGTGAATGTGCACCGACAATAGATTTAAAATCTTTTTGTGCAATAGATTTTACAGCAGAATGAATTTCCGGTGTGACCATAGGATGCCCGGCTTCTATTATATCAACACCAACTTCATTTAAAAGTGTTGCAATAGCTAGCTTTATATGTTTATCAAAATAAACACCGGGTGTTTGTTCACCTTCTCTTAATGTTGAATCAAGTACCCAGATCAAATTACTGTCCCCAATCTTCTTCTTCTTGAGGAGCTTCTTGTAAAGTGGGCGGTTCAAGTGATGTTACTTCTAGTTCGGTTCCGCAATCGGGGCATTCTAATAATTCACCAACTACAGTACCTTCAGCAAGATCTATTGATGCACCGCATACGGGGCATTCTGATTTCATTTACACTCCAATTAAAATAATTTTGTGCGAAAATATAAAATTTAATCTGCCTTTGCAATTAAGATGTTGATAAATAGAAAAGAATTTTTTGTAATTGTATAATTATTCATATAAATGCATAATAATGATGCCGCATTTTTACGAATAATATTTAATCTTTCTGTAATATATTTATTTCATTAAGATTTGTAAAAGATTTTTACTGCATGGTAGGAGTTAAGAGTTTTTCAATTAAAGAATCTTTTACTGCATTGAATTCATCTTTCAAATTTTGAGCAATTGGTTCAGTGCTTGGCATCTTTTCTCTTAACGGATCGACCTGTTTATTGTTTTTCCAAAAACGGTAACATACATGCGGTCCAGTTGCCAAACCGGTGCTGCCTACATAGCCAATAATTTGTCCTTGTTTAACGGCAATGCCCGACTTGATACCTTTTGCAAATTTTGACATGTGCAGATATTGTGTAGTATAAGTTGAATTATGTCTTATCTTAACATAGTTACCATTACCGCTTGTATAACTGGCTTCAGAAATAATTCCATCACCGGTACTCATGATTGGTGTACCATAAGGTGCAGAATAATCTGTTCCTAAATGTGATTTCACCCTCTTTAATATTGGATGAAATCTTCTCATTGAAAAGCGAGAAGAAATTCTGCTGAATTTTAGCGGAGCTTTAAGAAATGCCTTACGGAGACTTAATCCTTTTTCATCATAATAACCGAAATTATCACCGCTCTCAAATCTGAAAGCGTAGAAATCGTCACCTCTATGCATAAATGAAGAAGTAAGAATTTTTCCAATTCCGGATGGTTTTTCATCTACAAACAATTGCTCATAAACTACTTTGAATGAATCACTAGCATCAATTCTAAAAAAATCTATCTGCCACGCATAGATTTCAGATAACTTAATAGCAACTTCTGCATCAATATTATTTGATTCTAAAGTCTCCCATAATGAGTTTTTAATTCTGCCCGCAAATATTCTCTCTTTAATAACAACATCTTTTTTACCGGAGTAGATATTTACTGAATCAGTCAAATCAAAAACAACATATTCAATTGGGCTGCGAACATAAACAAAATATTTTACAGTTTCGGTTGTATCCCACTTTGCATAAATATAATATTCGCTCCCGGCTTTAAGACTATGCACCGGCTGAATATTTTTAGATTTAATCGAAATGTTATGGATTTGTAAATCAGTAACTCCATGAGGTATTAATATATCACCAAGTGTTTCTCCTTTGTTGATTAAACCGTGTACTTCTATCAATGAATCTACAATTAATCCAAATGAGTTTGTGTGGGAGATTGGATTTTCTATTTGTGGTGTTTCTTTTTTTGTGCAATTAATAAGTAAATAAGTTATTGTGACTATAAAAACTATTTGATCTACTTTTTTACTTACGGGCATTTGCATCCCCAAGCATCATAGCAAATAAAATTCCTTTAACATCTTTGCAATGACATGGATATATAATACCTGAATTTTTCATTTTATCTATCATGAATAAGTTTATTGATGATTTCTACTGAGCTAATTCCATCTGCCTCAGCCGAGAAATTAGGAATGATTCTATGACGGAGAACCGGAATTAAAAACGTATTAACATCGTCTATTGATGGAGTGAATCTTCCTTCCATTACTGCTTTTGTCTTAGCTGCTAAAATTAGATACTGTGATGCACGCGGTCCGGCTCCCCAGCTAACCCAATCTTTTATATACTGTATAGAATTATGATTTGATGGTCTGGATTTACTTACAAGTTTTACAGCATACTCAATTACATTATCTGCAACTGGTACACGTTTTATTAAATCCTGATAAAAAATCAAATCCTCAGCATTTAAAATTTTATTTAATTTGGGTTTGTAATCACTCGTAGTCGTTTTAATAATTTGTATTTCTTCTTTAAAATTTGGATAGCCAAGCCATAAATTGAACATGAACCGGTCTAATTGAGCTTCAGGAAGCGGATATGTTCCTTCTTGTTCAATAGGATTTTGTGTAGCTAATACAAAGAAAGGTTCATCAAGATGATGTGTAATGCCGGCAGTGGTAACTTTGTGCTCTTGCATAGCTTCTAATAAAGCAGATTGTGTTTTAGGCGGTGTTCGGTTAATCTCGTCAGCTAAAATTATATTGGCAAATACGGGACCCTTTATGAATCTAAATTTCCTTTGTTTTGTTGAAGGGTCTTCGTCAATTAATTCAGTACCGGTGATATCACCGGGCATTAAATCAGGTGTAAATTGAATGCGGCTGAACTTTAAATCGAGTACTTCGGCAAGGGTTTTTATTAAAAGTGTTTTGGCAAGACCTGGCACGCCAACTAATAAACAATGTCCGCGTGCAAGCAGACTTACAATTAAATCATTAATAATCTGATCTTGACCAACAATAATTTTAGCAATTTCTTGTTTAATTTTTGTCACGGAATTTGAGAGTTTCTCAACTGCATCTACATCATTTATCAATTGTTCCGGCAAATTATACCCCGCTATTTATTGTGAAACTCTCTTAACAATTAAATTTAGATTCTTACTTCCCAAAAGATTTTTTCTTTAAGCTCTTGAATCCATTTTGTATATAGTTTTTGTTTCTTATAATATTCAGCAATCCGTTTTATTTCATTGTAATCAAGATCAAGATTAGGTTTATGCTCTGGAATCCTTTTCATTAATTTGACAATATGATAACCATAATTATTTTGGTCAATCTCTAATCGTTTTGGATAACTGATATCACCTTCTTTTAATTTATAGATAACATCAGTTAAAGATTTATCAAGCTGACCAACTTCAAAGGTGCCGAGCTCTCCGCCGAATTTTCCGGTTTCTTTATCATCACTATATTTTTTAGCATAATATTCAAAACTATTTGCTCCTTTCATTATACTGTCGCGGATTTCAGTAAGGAATTCTATTGCTTGCAGATCAGCTTCGTCATCTGATTTTAGTTTAACCAAAATGTGTCTCGAATGAATTGATTCCCCTCTTCTTTCAAGAAGCTGAATTATATGATACCCTACCGGTGATTCAACAATACCAGATAATTGATTTGGTGCTAGTGAGAATGCTACTGATTCAAATTCTGGATAGAATACACCGCGTTTAACAAATCCAAGATCACCGCCTTGAGAAGCACTACCGGGATCATCAGAAAATTTCTTTGCTAACTCTGCAAAATCTGCACCTTTTTTGAGTGAGTCCAATAATTTCACTGCAAGTTCTTTTGCTTTATGCTTTATTCTTTCACCGGTCTGCGGATTTTGGAAAATATGTGCTATTTGATATTTATCCGGAACGATACTTAACGAGTCTTTAAATTGATCGAAAAACTCAATAACCTCTTTTCTTGTTACTTGCATCTCACTAAATTTTTTCTGCTGCATCATCTGAGCCATCAAACTCTTACGTGTGTCATCTCTTAGAGTTCTCTTTATTTTTTCTACCGGCATTCCGTATAACTGTTCTAATCGTTCTTTCGATCCATACTGATTGATAAAGTAGTTAATCTGATTTTCAAGTACTTCGGTTATTTGTTCTTCTCTAACCACTATTGAATCTAGTTCGGCTTGTGCATATAATAATTTTTCTTCTATCAGCTGATTCAAAATTGCTTTTTGTAAATCTTGATTTGCCGGATCCAGATTTTTTTGAGCAGCTTCCATATTCACTCTGAAATCGAGTTCGGATTTCAAAATAATTTCATTATCAACAACTGCAATCACTCTATCAGCTACTTGCTGCCCAAATGTAACCGTGTATAGAAAAAATAATGCAATAAGATATTTCATTCGTTGTACCTTTTAATTTCGATGTTATGATCTTCGATCATTTGATCTATGTATTGTTTAATTAAATTTCTATTCTTAACTATTTTAAAGCGTTGCTTTACTTGATTTACAATTGTTTCAAATTTTGGGGTATCTCCTTTATTAAGTTTTTCAAGGAGTTGAACAACCGCAAATTTCATCGGTTCCGTTTCAACTACAATGCTGATTTCTCCCGGTTGTAATACACTTACTATTTTTTGAATACTCATCGGCTGCAATTGATAATCGGAGAATATTTCAGAGGAATTGAATTCCAATAAGCTTCTTTCTGTACTATAAGCGCTTAAAGCTTTATTCCAATCGCTCTCTATTAAAATTGATCGGAATTTTATTGCGGTTTCATAATTATTGAAATATGCTGCATTCAATTTGTAGCTATAATTATCTAATTTAAAATCATCTATAAATTCTTCATAATATTTTCTTAATTCATCTGTTCCCGGTTCATAATTATTTTCAGTAATAATTTTTTCTATTAATAAAGCAGAAGCCAGTTTTCTTTTTGAATTTTCAATAATAGAATTGTATCTGCTCTCATTTAGAATTCCTTCTTTTACTGCCTCTTGATACAATATCTGCTGTTCAATCCATTCATTAATATACTCTTCCCTATGTTTGCCGTAATTACTTGCATTAGAAAGCTCTTTTTGCAAATCATCTTCAGTTAATACAGCATCATTAATCCTCACAACTTCTTTGGATTTTTTTATCTCTTCTTCACATGATACTAAAAGAAGTAAAATAAGTACAAAAGTTAATTTATTGTTTGAATGCATTGAGTAATTCTTCATAATAAATTACCGGTTTATAACGGTCTTTTAATTTTGATAAATATTCATCTTCCAATCTTTTTGTTTCTAATTCTTGTACAATGCTTGAAATTTCTGCTTGAGCTTCTTCGAATGTTTTTAAAGTAGGTGGAATACGCTGGGTCAATTTAACAATTGAATATCCATCTTCATGTTTAAAAGGCATTGCAATACCGCCAATTTTTTCAACTTTGGATGCTGCTTTTGCCAGATCGTTCGCATCAATTTCTACAAGTCCGAAATAACCAGGTTTGTTTTCATATCCTCTCCTTTCGGAATATTTTGCTATTAGAGAATCGAAGTCCTCTCCTTTTTGAGCTCTGTTGAACAATGAAACCATCATAGAATCTTTCCGTACAAAAATTTCTTTGAATTCAACTCTTTCTTTCCATGAAAAATTATATCTGTTCTTCTGATAATAATCCGCTATCATTTGACTATCAACTTTAACTTTTGACCAAACTTCTTCCTCTAAAATCTTAAATAAATAAATTCCATCTTCATAGTCTTTCATTATATCTGCGAATGCCTGGTTATCTTTATCATATTCTAATGCCTTTTCCTGAATCATCATATCACCTATATATTGCTGAATTGCATCTTCAAGTGCTTTATTATTCATCTTTGACTCGATATACATCCCTTTTTTATACAGATATGAGAATAATGAATCGACAATATATTTATTTTTAGATGTGCTGAACAAAACTTCTTTACCTAATTCATTTTGGACAAGACTATTTGTATAAGAAGGACCAACTTTAATAGTATCAACTCTGCCATGTAATCTACCAATTATTTGTCCGTTTGATTGGAAATTTCTTTCTTTTTTTATTTTTTCAACAAGCTGTTCATAATCGAATTTGTATCTTATTCTTTTATAGATTTCTTTCAGTTCATCACGAACTTGTTTTAGATCAGGAATCTGTTCAATTTGAGTTAACTTTATTAAATGATACCCGAATTGAGTTTTAACAATCGGTGATACTTCCCCAACCTTCAGTTTAAAAGCAGCTTCTTCAAATTCAGGTACCATTCTTCCTCTGGAAAAAGAACCGAGATCACCTTTATTTTTTGCACTATATTTATCATCAGAATATTTTTTGGCTATCTCACCAAAATCCTCACCGGCATCAATTAATTTTTTAACTTCAAGTATTTTTGCATATGCCTTTCCAGTATCAACAACTCCAGAAGTATCCCGCGATGCAGCTAAAATATGTTTTGCATGCAGTGCGTGAATGCGCGGACCTCTATCAATTACTTTGATGATATGATAATTATTGTTGGATTTTAGTAATGTCGGATAAATTTTACCTATATCTAAATTATACAGTGCGTCTTCAATATCTTTAACTAATACTTGTCCAGCTGTAATCCAGCCAACGATACCGCCGCGCATTTTTGAGTTTAGATCTTTTGAATATTGTTTTGCTAATTCTCCAAAATCTTCTCCGTTATTTATTCTTTCAATTAATTTGTTACCGAGTTCAATAGTCTGTGCTTCATTCATAGTGGAATCAGCAGATAGACTAATATGTGCGGCTAGTACTTCTGTTTTTCTTCTTTCATACAAATCTTTAACACCCGGTTCAACTAATGTATTTTCTAGAAAAAGTGTTGTACCGATATTAATTTTATACTGAAATAATTCGTTCTGCATTTCCGGATTCGATTTATAACCGCGAACCACAGCATCGCGAAGTTTCATTTTATAATTAACAAAGAGATCTAGAAATTTTTTATAAGAACCGAGTGAATCTTTTTTAGCTTTATCAATACTTCCAACGTTTTTTACGTATGCTTTTTCAAATTCATCTAAATATATTTTATGATCACCAAACTCTGCAACTATTTTTGATTGTTCAGGAGTGCAAGAAATAATAGTAATTATCAAGGGGATAACCAGTAAAAATAATCTCTTATACAACATTAAAATCCTCCATTTATGAAATTTTCGAATTGCTATTTTATCCATTGCTTATTGAAAAATCAAGGAATCAATTATTGACCATTAAGCAGATTTTGAAAGAGGAGACTATTCCTTTCCCAAAAAATACCTTTTTCAAAACCTTGAATTCTTTTTTCAGTTTCAGCAATCTCCAACCGTTTTTCTGCAAGACATGCAAAATATTTATCTATTTCAACGCCTATGTATTTCCGATTTAATTTTTTGGCAACAACAGAAGTAGTACCGCTTCCAAGAAATGGATCGAAGATCAAATCACCTTCTTTTGAACTTGCTAAAATTAATTTTGCAATTAACTTCTCAGGTTTCTGAGTTGGATGCTCGGTATTTTCCGGCATAGACCAAAAAGGTACTGAAATATCTGTCCAAATATTTGATGGAAATGTTAATCTGAATTTTCCATTTCTATTATTTTGCCAATCTTTAGGATTACCATTATGATCTTTATAAGGAGCAATAACTTTTCTGTTCAGTTTTACGGAATTTGGATCGAATTTATATTTATTGGAAACAGTGCAGAACCAGATATCTTCCGAATTGTTTTTCCAATTTACTTTTGAACCTCTTCCTTTTTCACGTTCCCATGTTATGCGGTTTCTCAATATGAAATGTTTATTCAAAATAATTGCAATTGAGATTGATGTACGCCAGTCTCCGCAAAAATAGATAGATGCATCATTCTTTAATGATTTTTTCAGTTTAATTATAAAACTTTCAATCCAATTCGAGTAGTTTTCTATAGATTGTTCTTTGAATTTAACCGAATTAAAATCCTTTGTTAGATTATAAGGCGGATCAATAATCATCAAATCAACAAATTTTTCAGGAAGGAAATCCAGTACCTCAAAAAGATTTTGATGAATTGTTTTATTAATTAGTAAATCGGTAGAAATTCTTGAATTAATTTTAATCAACCGGGAAGAATATTTATTTACTTCATTTTTAGTAAGAATAACCGATCGGTTAAGCGGTGATTTTTTTTTCATTTCAGTTATAGCCGCTTCATTCAAAATTACTTTGCTGTAGTGCCGGGTAAAATGCTATCATCAACTTCTATCAATTTCACTTTGTCTTCTTCAGTTGAATCAAGTGCGAGTATCATACCCTGAGAATCTAAACCAAAAAGTTTTGCTGGTTTTAAATTTGCGACTACCATAATCTTTTTCCCTACTAAATCTTCAGGTTTGTAACTTTTTGCAATACCGGCAACAACTTGACGTTGTTCATTACCTAAATCTATCTGAAGTTTTAAAAGTTTTTCGCTCTTCTTTACATTTTCTGCTGCGGTAATAACAGCTGCTTTCAATTTTATCCTTTTGAATTCATCAATGGTAATTTCTTCATCTTTAGGTGCTTCGCCTTCTACAATACCGAGTTTATTTATCTGTTCTTCTATCACTTTATCCTCAATTTTTGTAAATAAAATATCAGGTTGATTCAACTGGTGACCTTCATTCAAATTAAGTGAGCCGCTTTTATCCCATTCACATTTTTTTGTATTAAGCATTTTAAAAATTTTATCTGAAGAATATGGGATAACCGGTTCGAACAATTCTGCCAATGTATAAATTACATTTAGACAAATGTTTATCGTATTTGCACATTTATCTTTATTCTTCTTTACAGTAACCCACGGTTCTGAATCGTTAAAATATTTATTACCGGCACGTGCCAGATTCATCATTTCGAATACAGCATCTTTTATTTTATACTTTTCAATTAAGCTTCCCACCCTTTCCGGATAAATCTTTAACAGTTCAATCATTTCATTATCAATCTTATCAAGATTGTTAGCAGCCGGGACTTTCCCTTCGAAATGTTTAAATGCAAAAGTGAAAGTGCGGTTGATAAAGTTACCAAGTATATCTGCAAGTTCACCATTATTCCTTCCTTGAAATTCTTTCCAGTAAAAGTCAGTATCCTTATTTTCTGGTAAATTTGCAGCAAGTGTATATCGGAGTGGGTCGGTAGGGAACATTTCTAAAAATTCGAGCACATCTACTCCCCAACCTCTAGATTTAGAAAATTTCTTTCCTTCAAAATTCAGAAACTCGTTTGCCGGAACGTTCTGCGGAAGCAGAAACTTTTCTGTATTCACATCATTCCACGCCATGAGCATTGCTGGAAATATTATTGTGTGGAATACAATATTATCTTTCCCGATGAATGCAATATATTTTGTTTCAGGATCTTGCCAATATTTTTTCCAGAGTTCCGGCTCATTTCTTATTTCAGAAAGTTCTTTTGTTGCGGAGATGTAACCCAGAACAGCTTCGAACCAAACGTAAAGAACTTTTCCTTCTGCACCATCAAGTGGAACTTTAACACCCCAATCGAGATCTCGTGTGTAAGCGCGGTCTTTCAATCCGTCTTTAAACCATCCCCGGCAATATTGAAGTACATTTTCTTTCCATCCGAATTTTTCACTCATCTCTAAAATATATTTTTCTAACCGCTCCTGATATTTACCTAGTGGGAAATACCAATGTGAAGTCTCTTTAAGTACCGGTGTTTCGCCCGAGATTTTACTCTTTGGATTAATTAGTTCGGATGGTTCGAAAAGCGAGCCGCATTTTTCACACTCATCGCTACGTGCTTCTTCATATCCGCAACGCGGACACGTTCCTTCTACATAACGGTCAGGTAAAAACATTTTTACTTTTTCATCAAAGAACTGCTTAGTTTTTTTTTCTACAAGCAGACCTTGATCGTGATAGCACTTAAAAAATTCCTGGGCAGTTTCATGATGAACCGGTAGGCTGGTTCTTGAATAAATATCGAAACTCATTCCAAATTTTTGGAATGCAAATTTATTTAATTCGTGATATCTGTCTATAATAACATTTGGAGAAACTTTTTCTTTATCGGCAGTTATTGTAATTGGTACACCGTGTTCATCAGAACCGCAGATGTAAATTATATCGTCCCCTTTTAAGCGTTTGTAACGGACGTAAATATCAGCCGGGAGATATGCACCGCTTAAATGTCCAAGATGAATTCTTCCATTTGCATAAGGAAGTGCCGACGTAACAAGTATTTTTTCCCGATTCAAAACTTACCCGTAAATGTTAATAATTGTGGGCAAATATAAGAAAAATCCGTTTATCATTAGTTAACATTACTAAAAATCTGAAATTCGAATTCGTCGATTTATATCCAATTGCATTAGTCACAAAAGATATCGGAAATTTTCTTTTAGTTTTAATAGTAATTTAATCTTCATTATATAAATGAATCAGGCGGATTTATTATTTTAGTTTTCCGAATAATATTATTGAGTTAAAAATGAAAATAATCTATAGGTTTCTCTTAGTTTTACTGTTAAACATAAATAGTATAGCACAAGAAAATGCTGAATATCCGAAAGGCAACGTTGTATTCATTCATCCAGATGGTACCTCAGTTGCATTATGGAACGCAGTAAGAATACTTTATGCCGGACCGGATTCTACTATAAACTGGGATTTATTACCAAACATTGGTATTTATCTAGGACATTTGACTAACTCTCTTACAGCAACTTCTAATGCCGGTGCAACTATTCACGCTTATGGTGTTAAAGTAGGAACAAAAGCATATGGATTGGATGATAATCATGAAATTCCAATAGCACGTTCCGGTAAACAGATGAGTATAATGCAAGAAGCTATAAAATCCGGAATAAAAACCGGATTAATAAATTCAGGGAGTATAATCGAACCAGGAAGCAGTGCCTTTGTTGCATCTGTTAACAAGAGAGCAGAAAATGCTGAAATTGCAAAACAAGTTATTGAATCAGGTGTTGATGTTATTTTATACGGGGGTGAAGAGTGGTTATTACCTGACGGTGTGAAAGGTTACCATTGCTCTAATGGTAAAAGAATTGACGGCTTGAATTTGATTGAACAAGCAAAGAAAAATGGTTACAACGTAATTTATACAAAAGATGAACTATTAAATCTACCGGATAATGTAGAAAAATTGTTAGGAATTTTTTCTGAAGATCATACATTTAATGATGTAACCGAAGAAGAGCAGATTAATCAGAACCTGAATAATTATAAACCAAATACTCCAAGTGTTGCAGAAATGGCTGAAGCTGCCATCAAAATTTTATCCAAGAATAATCAACAGTTTTTTATTGTTGTTGAAGAAGAAGGAACCGACAATTTTGGAAATAAAAATAATGCACAAGGAACATTCGAAGCATTAAAACGTGCTGATGATGCATTAGGGGTTGTACTTGAATATCAGAAAAAAAATCCAAACACATTATTAATTACTTGTTCGGATAGCGAAGCCGGCGGATTGGAAACTATCGGTTTTACTGCCGAACAATTACCGTTCGATAAACCGGTTCCGAAATCTGCATGGAACGGCGCTCCGTATGATGGAATTTTAGGAACGGAAACTAAACCTTTTATTTCTATGCCGGATAAAGATGGGAGAGTTTTTCCATTTGTTGTTGCCTGGTCTACTAATGATGATGTTTATGGATCCGTTTTAGTCCGTGCATCGGGTCTTAATTCTGAATTTGTGAAAGGATCGGTTGATAACACTGATATTTATAAGTTTATGTATCTAACCTTGTTTGGAAAATTGCTGAATTGATTTTATAGGTTTTTTTACAATTAAAGAGACTGTTTTTGTGTGCAGTTGTCTGAACAAGAGTTTGTTATTACAAATGTTACTGCAATTATTACTAAGAAAATTTTATACTTCATAAGTATCATCTACTTTTATTTTATTTTTTGGTCAAGAAATGGTTCTTGACCACAAAGTGAATTTATGAATAAATTATTTATTGTATTCATCAAGTGCACTTTTTTCTAATTTCTGTTTAATTTCTTTCGGCAAGGTTACTGTTTCATAATATTTACCGTCTTTCCCTTTTTGGGTTGGCGGTGAAAGGAATAGTCCGTTATTACCTTTAACCAAACGGAATCCTTTTATTGCAATTCCGTCGTCTGTTTCAATATCAACATAAGCAGCAAGGTTATTGCTGTCCTCAAGTTTTGCTATTCGCAGTATTTTCATTTTACCCTCAACTATTTGTTAATAAATATTTATCCTTCATTACCGAGAGATGGAGTTTGCATTTATTTTTTCTTGTCATATAAAATCTTACTGCCGTTAGAAAATTATTTTCACGACCATAATATTTTCTATTTTAAAAAAGTTATTTAAATACTACCTTAAACTTCGTCCCAACATTCTTTTTGCTTTCAACGGAAATTTCTGCTTTAATGATAGAGCAGTAATTTTTCACCAATGCAAGTCCAAGTCCGTTTCCTTCGTAGCGGCGTGTGTAACCTTTCTCTTCACGCCGGAAAGAATCAA
Source organism: uncultured Melioribacter sp. (assembly GCA_964464825.1). Taxonomy (GTDB): domain Bacteria; phylum Bacteroidota; class Ignavibacteria; order Ignavibacteriales; family Melioribacteraceae; genus DYJK01. The sequence continues at coordinate 15,038 of CAYXKL010000031.1, forward strand.
AAACAAACGGCAGAAATTCTTTCGAAATACCTATTCCCGTATCGCTAACGGTTACACACAATGAACTATTTTCATCATTTCCCAATAAGATTTCAACACTTCCTTTATCTGTGTACTTAATTGCATTATCTATCAAGTTGGAGAATATCTGCGTAACACAAAATTCATCAGTATAAATTTTTGAATAGTCTGTTTCTTTCTTTAATATCAATAATAAATTCTTTGACTGGGCTTTAATGCGGTACTCTTTGTAAAGTTTTTCAAGAATATCTGAATAAAGATCAATCGATTTGAATTTAGGATTATACGTACCGCTCTGCAACTGCGCAATACCAAGAACTGCATCAACAGTATGTATAAGCCGCATACCGGAGTTCCTCATAATTTCATAAATATCTTTTTTCTCTTGATCCATTTCAAAATTCATATCCTCTTTTAATATCTCTGCAAAGTTGAGTATAATATTCAATGGTGTGCGTATTTCGTGGGACATTTGCGCAAGAAATTCAGTTTTGAGGCGCTCTGATTGTTCTGCATCCAATTTAGCTTGTTTAAGTTCTACGTTTATCTTTTCAATATCAGAAAAATCCATCAACGAACCGATAATGCGTACCGGTTTATTTTTATTGTCGTAAAATACATAAGCACGGAAATAGAGGTAAGCATACTTACCATCGCCGCATTTAAAATGGAATTCGAGGTGTAGTTTCTCTTCTTTATTGGTGAAAAGTTCTTCTAACTTCAAGTGAATTTTTCCGGAATCATCCGGGTGGATTCTTTCGATAAGCCAGCTGAAATCATTACCTAAATCATCTGCTTTAACACGTAAAATTTCTGTTGCATTATCGCTCCATATAACTTGATTATTAAGAAGATCAATATCCCATATTACATCATTAAGAGCTTTATGAATAAACCGGAATCGTTCTTCATTACTTTTTATTTTTTTATTTAGTTCTTCAATTTCATTTAAGCGTGAATAATCTTTTGCAGCATTTTTTATAACTTTGCCCAGACTGGCAATGTTACTTTTAATTATATAATCTGTGGCACCGAATCGTAAAGCACTGAGTAAAATATTATGGTTCAGCTTATCGGTGATAAAAATGAAAGGTATTTTTTTGTTTCTGCTACGTATTAATTTTAGAGCATCAATTCCGCTTAAATCTGCCAGTGCATTTTTTGATAAGATTAAACTTATTGAATTATTGTTCAGCTGATCTGCATATTCTCTACTGTTTCTAATCCGGATAATTTTACAATTTATTTTTTCGTTTAAAATATGCGATTTAATAAGGTCTGCTTCATTATCGTTATCTTCCAGATGAAGCATTACAATATTATTCTTCATAAACCCTTTTTGTTTATCCCTTAACTAATTGATTTTTTATTGAAAATAATTTTGAGTTATTATAATTAATGAATATGAATACAATGCCGAAAATAATCTGTATTGTCGTTGCTACATAAAATTGAGTTATACCTTGCACTATATCCAATAACACGACAATATTTTTTAATATTCCCGTGAATTCATAAACTACAAGAAGCATAAGGAAAAGATTGAGCGATTTTGTATCGACTATAGAATCGATAAACCAGGAGATAACGATTATTAGAATCCAAATATGAGCAAGCGAATTAACAAGCTGTATAAGTTTAAAAGGGAAACTGAATGAAAGTAAAACTAATAGCAGTAAAAAAGCTAAAACAAAAATCGGCAGTCTCCTTTCCATTTTGGTTAATGATGAAACTAACAGTAAAGAAAAAAATGGAGAGAAAATCTGCGGTGCAATTGAAAATGAATTCATAAAAAATAATTTTATTGGATCAGCAATTGCAAGGATTAAAAAATATCCAAAATAATATGTTTTGTACTGTCTGAACGGTGGAAAAATCCAGACGAAAATTGATATAAACGGAATGATATAAATTAGTTTCATAGCATCACGGACAAAATGGTGGACAAATGATTGATTCTTCTAATGTTGTGTTACCATTAGTGATAGTTAAATTAGATTCTCTCAGCTCAATCGAAATTTCATTATTATCATACAGAGAAATAAGTTTTTCTACTGTTGATTTACTATACAAATAAAATTTTTCCTCGTCACTTATAATTAAAGAATCAGGGAATAGTAGTTTGCGATGATCACCTAAAATCACCGGAGTCATATTTATAAATTTGAACATAACTGTGGAATCGGTTCGAGCTATAAGATTTATCAGATCTGCTCTATTAAAATTGTAGGTTTCTAAAACTTCACCATAAAGTTTGTCTGCTTCACTTTTAGTAAAAAGCTTGCCATAGGTTTGTGAATTAAGATTGACGGTATAAAAGATTAATAGAACAATAATAGTAATTGATACCGTAAAATTTTTGTTCATGCCTCAGCCCCTCCTAAGAACTTACGGCATACAATCTAAAGAATAATTTTATGGAAAAATATCGTAGTGTTACGAAAAATTTTTTATTTGATTTTAGTCTATAAATGCGGTTTTTCGAAAAAGGAGTGGTTGTCTTGTATTTTTTTTGTAGTAGGACTATCCACTTTTGGATAGTCCTATCCACACACTTTTTATGATGCTTCACTGTTGAAGTATGTTAGCTCTACAGCAAATCTTATTAATTGCGGCAATGTTTTTATATTAAGTTTTTCCATTATTGAAGATCGTATTCTATCTACCGACCTTCTCCCTAACATTAATAATTCTGCAATCTCATCGCTTGTAAAACCCTGGCTGATATATTTCAAAATTTCTTTTTCTCTTTCCGTAAGTAAGGAAGTATTTGTTGCTTCTAATTTATCGTTTGATTTTTCAAATTTGTTTCTAATTTTTTTTAATCCTTCTTCAGATATTTTGCAGAAGTAAGTACCTCCTTCGGCTACTGTTTCAATAGCATCTATCAATTCACCTTTAATTACATCTTTAGTAATAAGTCCGGATACACCAATTTTAATTGCCTTGTAAATATATTCTTCGGAATTGTGCATAGTTAGAAAAATTATTTTTGCATGTTTATCATTAGCCAATATTTTTTTTGATGCATCAATCCCATTCAATTTAGGCATGGAAATATCTGTAAGAACAACATCGGGTTTGAAAGCAAAATATTTTTCATACATTGTTTCACCGTCTTCGGCTTCGGCAACAATTACAAAGTTTTTCTGTTCTTCTAAGATGCTGACCAATCCTTGTCTAACTATATTATGATCATCAGCTATAAGCAAGCGAATCTTCTTCAATTAATTCACCTATTTTTGGCAATTTAATAATTATACTTGTTCCCTGGTTTTTATCAGAATTAATTCGGAATGTACCTTTTAGATTTTCTACACGTTCTTTCATTCCGAAAATTCCAATACCGAATTCTTTTAAATCTTTCGACAAGAAATATTCATTCGGCACACCAACACCATCATCGGAAATTATTACATCAATATTTTCTTTAGAGTTGATAATTTGCACAGAGAATTCTTTGGCTTGAGAATGTTTGATAATATTATTCAGCGCTTCCTGAATATTTCTAAAAATGCAGAGTTCTATATCGGGATTAAGTTTTTCTTCCTTACCTATGTAGGTAAAATAACCCATGATACCAAAGCTTTCTGATACTTTTCCAACCAATGATTGGACAGCATATTTTAGTCCCAGTTCTTCTATCTCTAATGGTTTTAGTGAATGAGATATCGACCGGATTTTACTATAAATCTGATCAAGATCATTAATAATATTTGTTACCTGATTCGACTCGTTCAATTGCATCAAGTTTAGTTTTAATAAAATAAGTCTCTGACCAATATCATCATGCAAAGCGGAAGAAATGTATCTCTTTTCGTGCTCAAGTTTATTCTCTAATGATTCAGCAAGTTTTTTTAATTTGTTTTTGTAATCATTTATAAGCGATTCATATTCTTTAAGTTTAGTAATATCGTGCATATAAATATTAATAAAGTTGAAGTCTTTATTTCCCTTTACAATTACAGAGAAATATTTACCTTCAATATTCTCCAAAGAATTTACTTCAAGATTATTTTTGATTACTTCATAGTAAGAGAATTTTGTATTGAAGAAAAGTTTATCAATAGTAGTGTTCTGTAGATCAAATTTATTAAAGAGTGTACGCGAGGCATCATTTGTTTGAATAATTTTTCCGAATTCATCAATCCTGATTAAAGGATCGTTATCGAGTTCAGCAAAAAGTGCCATCACTTGTGCATGTTTAATTTCCAATTCATCCTTTTCTGCTGTGAATTGGATTTTCATAGGATAGATAACTTTGAAAAAGATTAATATTATTACTGCAATAATAACGGCACTAAAAATAAACGAATATATTACCGGATTACCAACGGAAAAAAATTCAGCAATAAATTCGTCAAGCGTATTCATTAAATACTAACCTTCTAAACCTTTATACATATCCTCAATTAAATCTTTATACCGCTCTTCAACAACTTTCCGTTTTATCTTAAGAGATGGTGTTAATTCACCACCCTCTATGGTAAATGGTTTATCTAGTATTGCAAATTTTCTTACTCTTTCGAACGAGGCTAATTTTTTCTGGAATTCACCCAATTCTTTATCAAGCAGTTCATATATCTGTTTCATATTAACTAATTCATCAAGATTCGAATATTGAATTCTGTTAGCATCTGCGTATTCTTTTAGCGCTTCATAATCCGGTACTATAAGAGCACTCAAAAACATTCTACGATCGCCAATAAGTACAAACTGATCAATATATTTACTTGCAAGGAACATATTTTCTATTGGTGTGGGAGCAATGTATTTACCTCCGGAAGTTTTAAACAAGTGTTTTTTACGGTCAGTAATAATTAAAAATCCCTCCGCATCAAAGACTCCAATATCCCCGGTATAAAGCCAACCGTCTTTTATTGTCTCTTCGGTTTCTTTTTTATTTTTATAGTAACCTTGCATTATATTAGGACCGTAAGCTAATATCTCACCATCTTTTGCAATCTTTATTTCAACCCCGGGCATAGGTTTACCTACTGTCCCGAATTTGTAATCGTTAACCCGGTTTGCGGAAATCACCGGTGAAGATTCGGTTAAACCATAACCTTCTATAATCAAAATACCAGCTGCCTCAAAGAAAATACCGAGTTCACGAGCTAAAGCTGCTCCGCCTGAAATAAAGAATCGTAATCTTCCGCCAGTCCTTTCTCTTAATTTGGAAAAGACTAGTTTATCAGCAAGTTTCCTTTTAATAGTTAAAAAGATTGGAACTTGATGGCCGGATCTTTTAGCATTCTGATATTCTTTCCCAATTTCAATAGCCCAATTGAATATTTTCTGCTTCTTTTCCGGCTGACTTTCCACATTACGTTTTATGCGACTGTACATTCTTTCAAATAACCTCGGTACAGCAGTCATTATTGTAGGTTTAATCTCAGCCATGTTGTTTGCTACTTTTTCTATACTTTCAGCATAAGCTATTGTACCTCCACATGAAAATGCAGTATAATAACCAGCCATTCTTTCAAAAATGTGGCAGAGCGGTAAGAAAGATAGAAATATATCGTTCTCATCAATATGAAATATTTCGTGTGCAGCTTTGATATTTGATACTATATTTTTATGTGTTAACATTACACCTTTCGGTTCGCCGGTTGTACCTGAAGTATAAATGATTGTGCATAATTGATTTTCGTTACAAAGTTCAGATGCTTCATTGAAATAGTTTTGATGACTTAACCGGAATTCTCTACCTTTATTCTGAATATCCTGAAAAGTATAAACATCTTTATCACCACTGTTATCGTTATTATTCATAACAACAATAAATTTGAGAGATTTGCAGTTATTACGGATCTTCAAAACTTTATTAAGCTGATATTTGTTTGAAACAACAATTCCAACTGATTCAGAATTGTTAAGAATAAATTCAATAGTTTCTGAAGTTGAGATTGGATATAAAGGAACATCAATTGCACCAAGACCTAAAATTCCCATATCAGAATAAACCCACTCAGGACGGTTTTCGGCAATGATAGCAACTTTATCATCGCGCTTCACACCTAAAGATGCTATTCCGAGTGCAAAACTTTCTGTCTCTTCATACAATTTCTCATAAGTAATACCTTTCCATTCCTCACCCTCTTTGTATTTAAGAACCGGACGGGTTTTACCTTTACCGAATTCTGTTGTAATAAAATGGAATAATTGCGGAATTGTTTTGAAGTCTTTTAAAACTGGCATATCTCCTCTCCAAATGTTTGACTCAATTTAAGGGGGGTAAACTAAAAAAGCAATAAGAAGTTAACTATTATAATGATTGTTTACTGGGATAGTATCTTGCCATTAACAACAGGAGTAACACAAATCAAAGGTTTTTCAGGTATATCGAATGATTGGAAAATCTCTTCGAATAAACGATACTGCATCCCTTGTCTTTCCAGCTTTGAAAATTTCTTGTACGACATAAAATTCCCTTTTTTGTCCTTTGGAGAATCGAATTTATAGGCAGAATCAAAATCTTTTTTAGCATATTCTTTTAAGTACTTTATTTTTCCGCCGTCATCTCCGCCAAGTTCATATGCTTTTGCACGGAATTCAACAACCTCATCATTTTCAATTATTAGATAAATATTTAGTATCGTTTCAAACATTTTGATTCTTTAAATATTTGGAATTGTTTTTTAATACAAAGAAAGTAAGAAAGATTGCCAATATAAATGCCATTTTGCACAGCAGACTTTCAACTGCCGTAATAAAAATCGGGAAAAAGATTGCTATAATCATCGAAGGAAGAAAAGTGAAGAGATAACCAAAGAGATAAGTTCTTGTTAGCGTCTTTTCATGTAAATTAGTTTCACTACCCCATTTTTTGTTTAAGATTATCATCGTACCGATGATTGGTAGATAATAGATCGTTGCGTATAATGGTCCCAAAGGATAATGATACGATGCATACAATACAGTGCATTTTGTTACTGCGAACTGATCCAACACAAATGGATAATAAATGATAAAGAAAATAGCTGGTATGAAAATATATTTATGATATGATTTCAGTTTACCAGAATATTTGAGAACAGTATATAATCCTAATGGTGGTAATAATGTAATATCAAGGAAAGCAAGATATATGATTATTTGTTGCTTTATTCCGACAAAACAGATTAAGAATTCAATGAATTGATATCCAAATAATAAGCAAATTGTAACAATGATTAACTTATTAACAGAATTCTTTTCTGCAAAGATTAATAGATTTATTATTAACAATAGTTCTATACATGCAATAAGTAGAGAAACTATTCCGTCAAGTTTTTCCATAGAATTTTATTTTATTACTCATTTAATCAATAAAAAGAACTTCAGATTGTTAGCTAAAATATTTTATTCCCTTTGGCGTCTTTACATCTTATTTGCAATCTTTGCGGTAAATCCGTTGTTATAAAACTCAACCGCAGAGTTCGCTGAGAAGCCGCAGATTACGCAGAGAAAATTAGAGAAACTATTTCGTCAAGATTTTTCTTAAAGCTTTTTTCATTTTAAATGGATAGACGACACATATAGTATCTTTACGATTATATTACCAAAGCCATAATAGCTTTCTGCACATGGAGCCGGTTTTCAGCTTCATCAAAAATTACAGAGTTTGACGAATCGCAAATCTCATCAACAACTTCATCACCGCGGTGAGCCGGTAAGCAATGCATAAAAATATAATCTTCTTTTGCGTGCTTAACTAAACTTGGATTAACCTGAAATCCAGCAAATTTTTTCTATCGATCTTCTGCTTCTTTTTCTTGCCCCATGCTTGCCCATACATCTGTGTAAATTATGTCTGATTTTTTTACAGCTGTAACCGGATCATCAATAATTTCTATTTTACTACCCATATACTTTGCATTTTCCATCGATTCTTTAACTACAAAATCGAGCGGTTTGTATCCTGATGGTGATGCAATAGAAATATCCATTCCAACCTTTGAGCATCCGTGCAGTAAACTATGCGCCATATTATTACCATCACCAATGTAGGCAAGTTTTAATCCGCGTAATGTTCTTTTCTTTTCAAGTATTGTAAATAGATCGGTAAGCACCTGACATGGATGGTGCAAATCAGTTAATCCATTGATTACCGGTATCGAACCATACTTTGCAAGATCAATAACATCTTGATGATCAAATGTTCTAATCATAATTCCATCTAAATAGCGCGATAAAACTTTTGCTGTGTCGCTTACACTTTCACTTTTTTTCAATTGCAGATCATTTTGATTAAAATACAAACCGGTACCGCCTAGTTCATAAATACCGACTTCAAACGAAACACGTGTACGTGTTGAAGGTTTGGAAAATATCATTCCGAGCTTTTTACCTTCTAAAACATGGTGTTTTTTCCCAATTAATCTTTCTTGTTTTAGAACAGCACTCAAATCAAATATTTGATAGATCTCTTCCAAAGATAAATGATGAATTTCGATCAAACTTTTACCTTTCATGTTAACAGCCATTATTTACCCCATTTTTTTAATGTTGAATTCCAAAGGGACGAAACATCTCTAACAAATGTAAGTAAGAGAATTATTTACTATAACAATATTTTTCTTAAATGATGTATAAATAAAATTAGTACATCTTTTCATAATCAATATGTTTATGTTCTTTCACTATCCAGTAAGAAGTTTTACTATCTTTCCATTTCAAATCTAAAAAATTCTTACCGAATATTTTTGCGATTATTCCGATAGGTGTCATAACAAAAATAAAAAGAATAGTTAAAATAAATCGCGATACAATCCATCCGAGTGCGAAAGCAAATCCCATCCATATTTTATAGGTGGTTTTTAATTTTTCAGGGAAAATAATTCCGCCGATAAATAAATAAGCACCAATTATTAGTAATGCTATCCGAAGATTTACCAAAATTTGCTTATACATAAAAAAGAGAGAAAGCAGTAAAAATACTCCTCCGATTAACATACCGAATTTGATAAGATTTTTTCGAGAGATATCGAGACTTTTCAATTCATGTGCAACGTCTTTAATCCAGCTCATATTTCTGCTTCCAATCTATATCGTCATGAAATTTTGGTTGTTCTTCTTTTAAAAGTATAAAATTACCGATAGCAAGAATATCCATTTCAGTTCTCATAAAGCACTTATAAGCATCTAACGGGGATTCAACTATCGGTTCTCCCCTAACATTAAAAGAAGTATTCACAATAACCGGGCATCCGGTCTTCTCATAAAATTTTTGAATTAACGAATGATACAAAGGATTATCAATTTTATTTACAGTTTGAATCCGTGCAGAATAATCAACATGTGTTACCGCCGGAATATCTGAACGGACTATATTTAGTTTATCAATTCCCCAAAGTTTAATTTCATCTTCGGTCATTTTTCTTTGCTTTTCTTTTTTTACATCGGCAACTAAAAGCATATATGGACTTTCTCTATCGAGTTCAAACCATTCACTCACTTTTTCTGCGAGCACAGTAGGTGCAAAAGGACGGAAACTTTCTCTGTATTTTATTTTGAGATTCATCTTTTTCTGCATCTCAGGCGATCTTGCATCACCGATAATTGAGCGCGCCCCAAGAGCACGCGGACCAAATTCCATTCTTCCTTGAAACCATCCAATTACC
>CAYXKL010000032.1:0-23929 GCA_964464825.1 uncultured Melioribacter sp.
TGAGACGGAAAGCCAAAGAAGTAAATTTTGGTATACTCTATGGTCTCGGTCCATTTGGACTTAAAACACGATTAGGTATTACTCAAACTGAGGCAAAAGCAATAATCGATAATTATTTCGGATCGTTTAAGAAAGTCCGCAGTTTTATGACTGATTCAGTTAAGAAAGCACAAAAAAAAGGTTATGCGGAAACGTTATTAGGAAGAAGGAGATTTTTAAAGAATATTAACAGCAATAACCGTGTAGTGCGTCAATTTGAAGAAAGGGTTGCTATTAATATGCCTATCCAAGGGACTGCTGCGGATATGATAAAAATTGCTATGATAAAAATTTATTATGAATTAGAAAAAAGAAAATCAAAAACAAAAATGATATTGCAAGTTCATGATGAATTGGTATTTGATGCTCATAAAGATGAAATTGATGAAATGAAAGTGTTGATAAAGGATTTGATGGAAACTGCATACCCTCTTAATGTACCGGTTTTAGTTGAAACTGGAGTTGGTGATAATTGGCTTGACGCACATTAAAATTGAAACTTATTCAGTGAGAAATTTATAGATCAGATATCCAAAGTTTATTTGCAGTAAACCGAAAGCTATTCCGCTGTACAAATCATTCCTATCAACATCATCGAGCAGTTTTGGATTTTTACTCAGAATATATTCATCATATTTTTTATCGGCTTGAATTTTAAAATATGCTGCAGTTCCACCTAATAATGCTGCACTACCAAGAAGAATCTTAAACCAATCTGAATTAGTAAAGCTTCCATTTGGTTTCTTCGGGATGTAATCCAGTGGAATAATATTAGACTTATTCAATTCACTAGAATGAAGTGTTTTCTCTGTTCCATGTTTCTTAAATATTACTGAATGAAATTGATTAACGTTTACATAATTTGGTGTGTATGCCATTAATGAATCATAAATAAATACAGCAGCATCCTGAGGATTACTATCCAAAAAAATTTTATCAAACAAATTAAAGCTTAATAAATATTCTTTATCGCATAATTTAATCGTTACCGAATCATTAATTTCATGTTCATTCCATCTAAATAAATCTTCTTTAATTGTAATAAAATATTTACCTAGTCTAACTGGAATTCTAATTTTACCATATCCTTTTAATTCATTATCTACAAAAATAAAAGCGCTGTCTCTATTAGTTTCTACTTCTAAATAGCTCAAACAGTCTTGTGCTATTGTTGAACTATATATAAGGAAAATAAAAATTATAGATGCTTTTATTCTTTTCATTTTAATTCACATTAAATGTTTGGAAAGCATGAATTTCACCACGATCTGCTCCTAAATAAATTATTCCGTCAAAATAAATTGGTGTTAATTTCAATCTTCTATCAAAATCATAAGTTTTAACAATTGTTCCGAGCGATTTATTAATTACGTAAACTTTTTTGTTAAAGTCCGGCTGATACAAATATACATTAGTAAGTAAAGGTGTTGTATTTAACACTCCATTTGTATTAAGAGACCATAATTTTCTACCGGTATGCTTATCTACAGAAATTAAATTACCCGCTAAGTTGCCAATAAATACATTACTTGCATCAAATACGGGCATAGACTTAATATTTGCACCGGTTTTAAAACTCCAATTTATTTTTTTTGCATTTGTATTAAATGAATAAAGTATACCTTCATTGTCACCAAAATAGATAGTATTACCATCCATAGAAATATTACTTTCTATTGGGCTTGATATTTTCTCTTTATACTTAATAGTTCCGTCTTTGCCTTCAATTATAATAATTTCACCTTTTTGGTTTCCGAATATTATATCATTTCCATTTGATACCGGTGATGATTGAGTAGTTGTTTTAGTTTTAGTAGTCCATATTCTGGTTCCAACTAAATTATATTTAATAACTTCACCAAAATCTGTAACAGCAATAATTCCATCATTTAGTAAAAGCAGTTCATTATTTACGCTTCCGTAAATTCTATCCTCGGCTAATATTTTGCCATTTATAAAATCAAAGCAGATAAATGTAGAATAGTTCTCCTCCCTTTCATTTACTACTAAAAATATTTTTAATTTATCTATAACCGGTGTAACAGAAATTGATCCAGAAAATTTTTCGTAACCTAATTGCTTACCGGTGTTTTTATCAAACACATATAATCTGCCTGATAAATCCGATACGAATAAATATTTGCTGTAAATAAGTATTGAATTAAATTTTTGACTACCGCTTGTTTCACCAATCCACAATGGCTGCAGATATTCTGTAATAGCAATATTTTCAAAATTATTCCTCGCATTACTTTTACCATAAATAAAATATCCATCTTCTTCGGCTGACATATTATTTAAATTTATCGGTTGTGTACACGAATAGACTAAAGTAATTATCGATATGCAAATAAAACATTTTTTCAAAAATCCCATCCAAAGAAAAATTGATAAAATAATTTTGGTTGAAATTCAGTAAAATTTTTCTCTATCTTTTTACCAATATCGTATCTAAGTGAAATTGCATTAAATAAATTTATCCGTATACCAACGCCAACACTGCCTAAAGTTTCTTTGTAGTCAGCATCCCAAGCAGAGCCAGCATCAAAATATGCTGCACCGCGTAGATTGAAAAATCCAATACCAAAAAACGGAAAGTTAATATAGAGTTGATCAATTAAAGGAAATCTCAACTCTACGGAAGAGAGCCATAATTTTTCTCCGCGTATACTCCAACGGGGCCAACCTCTTAAATCCCAGCTGCCTCCGGCAAAATATCTACGCGCTTCCTTTCCTTGATTAATAAATAGAGCACCTCGTATTGCAAGAGCACTTCTTAAACCAAGTCTGAAATACTTTCTATAATCTGCTATAAATGAATAGTAATTTACATTTGAGAATTTTATATCCGATGTATAACCCAACAAAATTCTAAATCTTGAACCATCGATTGGACCAGTAGTAGACCAGATTGAATTATCATGAACAAATGAAAGAGAATTTGAGACAAGAAGAGATTTACGGGAAATTAATTCACCAATTAATTCTTTATCAGAATTGGCAATGCTTACACCAGCTTCTAATCTTTGGAATGAAGAGAATGGATAATAGAGTTCAAAAAAACCACCATAAACTCTTTCATAAAAGAATTCGTTTGATTCACGAATATCATATCTTCTGCCGGCATAATTGAAAATTCCGTAACCATAGTTTGATCTTTCTTTCAGACTGATTCTTGTAAGTGCAACATTGAAATATTTAAGAATTTCACTTTGTACTTCGGCAGTATTATAAATGTAAAATAAATAACGTTCATCTCCGAGTAGATCGCTTAATGTGAATAAAGCCCCGCCTCTTGAACCGTAAACCGGGTCTGTGATTAACTGTCCTACTGCATAATCAAGTGCATATTCATGTTGGTAAACCAAACGGTTTTCTTCCGAAGGTATAATTATTTTTTTTGCATCCCATCTAGAGCGGCTCTCTATAAAATTACTTTTTAATGTTAGATTATTTTCATTTGTAAATTCATCTAATATCAAATTGTAAAATTGAAATGAAAAATTTTCGAATGCTGAAGTAACAATTGTTGATTCATCTATAAAAGTAAAACCATAAACGCTGGTAACAAAATTTGTTAATTGATTTATTGTATCAGTGTATTGTTCATAATATTTCATTTTCCAAATATTGAATGTTCCTTTATAATCACATGTAAAATAAATTTCGTTATAATTGGGAGAAAACTTTGGTGTTGAAATGTTCGCATCAATATATGTTAAATAGGTTATGATGTGTGTTCCAATATCATAACTAAATAAATTAAACTTCTGCTGATAAATTCCAGCTGTTCTATCGGATGAAAATATCACTTTTGATTTTTCTTTGTTAAAAACTGGATCCTTCTCTTCATAATAGTCATTTGTTAATCTTTTTAATTCAATATTTGCAAAATCATAAATATATAAATCAACAAATCCTTTTTTATCTGTAGCAGTAAAAACAAGTTGTTGACCATCTCCTGAAAAACTCGGCGATTCTATGGTAATCAATCCTTCAAATCTTAAAGTCTCAACAATATCTTCATCAGATATCGAATAAATATGAATTACATCCGAACCTAAACTTTTAGTAATAAATGCAAGCAAACCAGTGCTAGAAACATCAAGTGAATTTTCCATTAAATGAAATGCCTCAAAATCAGCTTCTTTCTCACCTTCAATTATAATTTGTGGTTTTATAAAATCTTCTGATTCAGGGTCATAATTCATTTTATAAACAGATGTATAACCGGTTTGATTGCCAAGAAAATAAATTTCTTTTTCTCCTTTATTATCAAAATATACCGGATCAAAATTAAATCCCTGGTTTGTTATTTTTTTTGATTTCACAAAGTGAGGATAATATTTTTCATAAAGAGGAAAATATTTCTGCTGTAGCCAGTAATACCAATTATTATCTATAGACTGGAAATCAATACCCAATGTAAAAGCAAGGTTATCCTTAAAAGAAGTGAACTTCCAAAAATTTTCCATTATTAAAATAATTTTTTCTTCACCATATTTTTCCGAGACAAATTCCAGGAATTTTTGACCTTCTTTATAAATTACATATCCATAAACAGCATCCAAATCTGACAACCGAACAAAATTACCATTCAATACCAAATCCCTCATAACCATTTCAGATTGAGTGTCCCAATCAAATGACCAGTATTCTGCCAAACCTTCTGTAAACCAAAGCGGAGGCATTCTGCCAGTATCAATTCTGTGATCTGAAAGTACATTATAAATTTTACTTGTCATAAAAACATGTACTAGTTCATGTCTAATTACATGTTTGAATCCATCAAGGTTACCGAGATAAGGAATAACTACCCTACCTTTCATAAATTCAAAAAAACCCCCGACTCCTTCCGGAATAAATCCGGGTGTTGTGTTTGTCTGCTGAAAATGAATGTGAGTATTATAAAAAATAAGAGGGATTTTATTAGTAATGTAGTGATTGAATTTTATTTTCAATTCCTGATAAGCATCTTCAGCAAACTTAGCTCCAATTTCAGCTAAATCTTCAAAGTCATCATAATAATAAATATTAAAATGCTCGGTCTTTAAAACTTTCCAATTAAATTTTTCGTACTGGACCTTGTTTCTACCGAAGAAATAATATTGAGCGGAAATAAATTGAGGGATAAAAATTAATATCAAAAAATATTTCCGCCAATTCATATTAGAGCCGTGATTTTAAATAATTAATATTGTCAATTGTTGTTGGATCAAATCCTCTTATAACTGCAAAATAATATGTTGTCCAGTCTGCAAAGTATATTAAATCGATAAGTCGCAGTTTAATATTATTTTCATTGCTTTTAAGATCAACTACTTCCCCACCGTTTTTCTTTATAACTTCACTTGTAATTTCAATTCTCTTTTTTACCTGAGGATGATAATCTTCATCCAGGATATTTATCAATTTAATATTTATCTGATTAGGTTTATAACCTTCCCAACCCATAATTTCATTATGGTCAAGTTCAGGAAAATATGCAAAGTAAGAATGTTGTTTTGAATTCTCATTAAATTGTCCTTTGAATCTTGTACCGATAGCTGAATTATAATCCGATACTGCATATATAACTGGAATATATCCGATAGTACTTTCTGCAAAATCTAACGCTGAATTTTTATCTTGAGAATATTCCCAACCTTTTCTTTTAAGAAGTTCTATAGAATCTTGAACAATTTTATTTTGATCTGGTACCAATTTGAGAGAATGTAAAGTTTTTAGCAATGTAAAAAAATTTATCCAAAGTGCGAACCTAGGCTGGTATCCTTTTTGAAGTTTTCCTAAAGGAATATTATTTGCTTTTGCAATTTCTTCCATTTTACCACCGGTAGTTACACAAACAATCTGGCATTTTTTTGCTATAGCCTCATTGAGTGCCGATATTGTTTCTTCTGTATTTCCTGAATAAGACGATGCTAACACAAGTGTTTCTTCATTGGCATAAGGAGGTAATTCATAATTTCTGTTAACTGTATATGGATATTTCAATTCTGTACGAAAAAAGTTTTGAATTAATTCTCCGCCGATTGCTGAACCGCCGAGTCCGGTTAAAATTATATTTTTAATTTTGGATGTGTCTATTGAAGATAAATCAATATTTAGATTCCAAGCATACTCAACTTGTGTATATGAATCTTTTAAAACTTGAAATTGATTAGCCGGATCATGTTTTTTAATCATTTCAGAAATTTGCATCATTAACCTCAATATAAGTTTTTAATTTGATCTTGTATTTTATTATTGAAAAATTCGTGTAGTTTGGAATTTATTTCAAATTCAGTTTTTAAGACTAGACATTCATCAGCAAGTAATTTCAAATCTGAGTATTTCAAACCCCTGATAATTTTTTTAAGCGAAGGGATTGCAGAAGCAGAGACGCTTAAAGTTTTCAATCCCAAACCAATTAAAAGCGGAATTGCAAACGGATCTGCTGCCATCTCACCACACATACTAACATTTGTATTACATTTCATCCCTTCATTTATAATATAGCTAAGTGTTCTAACCACAGATGGATGAAACTCTTGATATTGTTTTGAAACTATATCGTTTCCTCTATCAACAGCTAACAAATATTGTATCAGGTCATTAGTACCAATACTCAGGAAATCAACTTCTTCAGAAAATTCTCTAATCATTAATGCAGCAGAAGGTACTTCAATCATAATACCAACTTCAATATTTTTATCGTATCGTTTATTTTCTTTATCTAATTCATGTTTACATTCATTTATTAATTTCTTCGATTCTCTAACCTCATTCAATGATGCAATCATGGGAAGCATCATTTTAACATTTTTATGTGAACTTGATCTTAAAATTGCTCTTATCTGTGTTTTAAATAAATTAGGATTATCCAACAATAATCTTATACCTCTCCACCCAAGCATTGGATTCGGTTCATGCAGATCAACCGGTAGAACTTTATCCCCGCCGATATCAAATGTTCTAATTGTTACTATACCTGGATAAACTTGTTCTGCAATTTTTTTATAAACATCATATTGCTTTTCTTCATCAGGAAATTCTTCGTACTCTTCGAACAATTGTTCTGTGCGTACAAGACCAATACCTTTTGCACAATTATGAATTATGAAAGACATCTCATCGGATACATCAAGATTTGCAAGCATTTCTATTTCTCTACCATCGGTAGTAATAGCCGGCAGTTCGCGTATTTTATAAAGTTCTTCATCGTATTTAGATAATCTTCCTATTCTGGCTTGGTAATCTTTCAGTTGTTCTTCGTCCGGATTTATAATAACTAATCCGTGAAATCCGTCAATAATGATTTTATCAGATTCGCCTATTTTATTTGTAGCATCATGAAGACCGATAACAGCCGGAATATTTAATGACCTTGCAACAATTGCCGCATGAGAGGTTAATCCGCCGAAATCTGTAACATAACCTTTAACATTTACACGTGAAAAGAGAACTGTATCAGATGGTGATATATTTGAGGTTACAACAATAACATCGTTAGTTATTTTTGATGTCCATTTTTTCTTCTTGAGGTTTCTGATAATTCTGTTTTTTATATCTTCAATATCATGCGATCTTTCTTTCATATACACTTCATGGGATAAATTCATAATAGATGTATATTTAGAAATTTCATCTTCTACAATGTATTCGGGCAAACGTTTTTCTTTAATAATTCTGTTTTTGATTGAAGAAATAAGAACCGGATCATCTAGAATCATAATTTGAGCTTCAAAGATTGCAGCCCTTTTTTCACCTAGTTTATCAACAGCAAGTGAAAATATTTTTCTGAGTTCTTTTTTTGATTGTGCTAAAGCATTGTCTAAATTTATAAGTGCTTCATCAATATCAGAGATAATATCACTGCTGATTTCTTCCTTCTCTTTTTTATAGATAAATGCATCAGCTATTGAAATACCCGGCGCAGCTGCTATTCCTTTTAATATATTAGTTTTATTATCCATTTTACAACTCGTCAAATCCGCGATTAAAATAATCTACAATTTCTTGTGCTGCTAAATCTTCATCTTCACCGTCAAAAGTTAACGTAATCTCCGAACCCTTTTCAGCTGCAAGAGTCATAACTCCAATTATACTTTTACCATTAATGTGCATTCCGTCTTTATTAAGAAAAAAATCACATTTATATTTTGCAGCAAGCTTAACTATTGTGGCAGCCGGTCTTGTATGAAGTCCGGCATTATTAACAATTTTAACTTTTTTTTCTATCATTAATTTGTTCGGTTTATTAGAGAATGAGCAAGCCAAACAAGCATTTCTCTCCCTTCATTGTCCGGCAGTACAGATAAATTTTTTAAAGCACTCTTAGTATAATGAACAATTTCCTTTTTTGCATCTTCTATCACACCTAATTTTTCATAAAGACCTTTGTAAAATTGAACTTCACTTGGCTTTATTCCTTTATGCTTTATAATATGTTCAAGTAATATTTTCTCTTTGCCGCTTGATTTTTCAATTGCTCTTAAAAATAAGAATGTCTTTTTGCCCTCTATCAAATCACTTCCTATTTTTTTACCGAATTTTTCTTCGTCACCGATAATATCGAGCAAATCATCCTGGATCTGGAATGCCATACCCAAATATTTCCCAAAATTAGCTAATGCTTTTACATACTTTTTTTCTGCATTAACAATTTGAGCAGCAATTGAATTACACATTTCAGCCAAGGCTGCAGTTTTTTTATAAATCATTTCTTTGTATTCATTTATGGAAACTTTTTCCCTTAATTCAAATTCTTTATCTAAACTTTGTCCTTCACAAATTTCTATAATACCTCTTGTAAATGTATTCAGAATATTTTTAGAATTATTATTAAGATCCTTTAACAAATATTCGTATGATAGTGCAATTAAATTATCTCCGGATAGGATTGCAATATTACTATCAAATTTTTTATGTAAGGTTAATCTTCCTCTTCTTTTTACCGAATTATCCATAATATCATCATGAACGAGAGTGAAATTATGAAGCAACTCTACTGCTATAGCCGCATTATAAACTTTATTGAAGTTACTGCCTACTGCTTTTGCTGATAGCAAAACAAGAAATGGTCTTAGTCGTTTACCTCCGCTTTGAATTGCATAACTGCAAGGTTCATAAAGTGATGAAGGTTTTTTATTAGATAAAAGTTTGGAAATCTTCCTTTCGAATTTTTTCAATTCGTTTGAATATATTTTTTTGAAATACTCATTACTGTGAATAGTCAAAATAACTCCGATTTACGAATTAGTTTTACTTTCTGAAATTTTTTAAGATTGTCTGCACCCGTTAAATACATTATTTTTTTAACTGTATCGAACCAACCATTAATTAAATCTATAACACCATTAGGACCGCTTTTCATAACTTCTTGAAGAATTATACGTGCCGAAGCTGTTAAGTCTGCTCCTAATACTAAAGATTTTGCAATATCAATTCCATTATTTATTCCGCCGGAAGAAATTAAATTAAATTTATATTTTGATTTTAATTCAACAACAGTTCTGATGCAGTATGATGTAGGTAAACCCCATTCTGAAAAATTAGGTTCATTCTTTTTAATTCTTAATAATTCAACTGCTGCCCAGCTTGTTCCGCCAGAACCGGCTACATCTATTCCCTTTACTCCTACATCCAATAATTGCTTGGCGGCTTTTTTACTTATACCGGATCCCACTTCTTTTGCAATAATTGGAATATTAATTTTTTTACAAATTAATTCTATATTTTTTAAAACACCTGAAAAATTCGGTTCCCCTTCCTTCTGTAATAATTCTTGTAATGGATTAAAGTGGATTACCATAGCATCAGCTTCAATTAAATCAATTAAAATTTTAATCTCATCTACAATATTTTTAGATTTACTAATTTGAGCGGCACCAATATTGCCTAAAACCGGAACATTACCGGCATTTTTCCTTACTACTTTATAAGTAGAGTGATATTTTTTATCTTCAAGTGCTTGTCTTTGGCTGCCAACTCCAATAGGAATATTTAGCAAATTAGCAGTAATTGAAAGATGTTCGTTAATTCTTTCTGCTTCAGATGTACCGCCTGTCATACATGAAATGATAAATGGTAAGTTTATTGCTTTTCCATAAAATGATGTCGAGAAATCAATCGAATTAATGTCCACTTCTGTAATTGCGTAATGTTCAAATTCGTAATTTTCAAAACCATTAGTTTTGGTTTTGTATTGAACATCATCTGTAAGACAAAGTTCGATATGTTCTTTTTTCCTTATTTCAGTTTTATTCAGTTTCATAGAATTGAGAAAATTGTACTGTAAAATAGAAATTTTTCTATTTAATCATTTCAAATAAATCTTAATTTCTTCTATACTGAAAAACTTTATTGAAACTGCATAGTAATTAGAATAAATTGCTTTTAATATTATTCAACCTTATGGAATTGTTATGACAAAACCCCGTTTAAGTTTTTGGCAAATCTGGAATATGAGTTTCGGTTTTCTCGGTATTCAATTCGGATTCGCATTGCAGAATGCAAATGTCAGCAGAATATTTGAAACATTAGGTGCAGAGATTGATAAAATTCCAATTTTATGGATTGCAGCGCCCGTGACCGGATTAATTGTTCAACCAATCATAGGACACATGAGCGATAAAACCTGGAATAGATTAGGTAGAAGACGTCCATATTTCTTATTTGGTGCAATATTAGCTTCTATTTCATTGTTCATAATGCCTAATTCACCATATTTATGGTTTGCGGCTGGAATGTTATGGATTATGGATGCATCAATAAATATTTCAATGGAACCTTTCCGTGCATTTGTGGGTGATATGCTGCCATCCGAACAGCGGACAATTGGTTTTTCAATGCAAAGTTTTTTTATAGGAACCGGTGCAATTATTGCTTCAGCTTTGCCATATGTAATGACTAATTGGCTGGGGATCCCAAATACAGCTCCAGAAGGTAAAATTCCACTCTCAGTAAAATATTCATTCTATATAGGTGGTTTTGTTTTTTTGTTATCTGTAATATGGACTGTAGTAAGGTCAAAAGAATATTCACCTGATCAATTAAAAGCATATTCAGAGTCTGATCAAAAACAAAAAGTAAACAGAGAGAATATTTCTTCTGATGAACCTACAAAAAGAAATATACTATTCCGTAATGGTTTAATTTGGTTAGTTGCTGGATTAATACTTCTACTGATTTTTAATTATTTCATATATATAGATTTAGGATTGATAGTTTTATTTGGAGGAATAAGTGTATTCGGACTGCTTCAAATAATAACTGGATTGATTACAAAAGAAAAAAATAATAATGGATTTGTTGAAGTTATTAATGACCTTTATAAAATGCCTAAAACAATGGTTCAGCTTGCTTATGTACAGTTCTTTTCATGGTTTGCATTATTTGCAATGTGGATTTATACAACACCGGCAGTAACACATCACATTTACGGTACAACAGATCAAACATCCACACTTTATAATGAAGGAGCTAACTGGGTTGGAATATTAATGGCGGTTTATAATGGATTTGCTGCTATTATGGCTTTTGTAATTATGTGGATTGCTAAAAAAACCAATAGAAAATTTGTTCATATGTTAAGTTTAATTATAGGTGGTATTGGTTTAACTTCATTTTATTTTATTAAAGATCCTCAATTATTATTAATATCAGAATTAGGAATTGGACTCGCATGGGCATCAATTTTAGCTATGCCTTATGCAATTCTTACCGGTTCATTACCAGCACACAAAATGGGTGTGTACATGGGAATTTTCAATTTCTTTATTGTTATTCCGCAAATTACTGCTGCTGCTATATTAGGATTTTTTGTCAGGACTATATTCAATAATGAAGCAATATATGCTCTCTTGTTAGGTGGTTTATCAATGATTGTAGCTGCTTTGTTAGTATTGTTAGTTAAGGATGTTGATGAAGTAAAATAATTTATTATGAATAATAAAAGCCCACATTATGTGGGCTTATTTTCTACGACCAATTTCGATATTAACAATATAATTGAATAAAAACTTCTCACGTGAATTCTTGAAATCATATAATTTAATTTTAACATATCTTTCTATTTCTGTAGTCTCTTCAACAAATTGAAATTCTTTTATTCTATAATCTTTTTCACTATACCAATCAATCATCTTAGAAGTCCAGTTTTCATTTAAGCATTTTCGTACTTCATCTGAAAATTTATTGATACTTATTTCTGCTTCATTCAGTCTATCACTTTCAAACATTTTGGATGTAAAAAATCCGGACTCTTCATCTAAGTAAGAATCAATAGCATTTGTGAAACTGATAAATGAATTTTTCGTTTCGAATGAATTTTCAAATAATAAAAAATATGCTTTGCTATGTGCTGTGATAAAAGATAATATAGAGCAAAAACTGGAATCACCTATATAACTTACTGCATTTGAAGATGCGAAAGCAGATTGAAGGGTATATTCACCAACAGATGCTGAATCACCTACAACATACAACAACCAATCTCCTGAAACCGGTATTAAAGAAATTATACTAGTAATGTTGGATTGCTCGGATGAACTTTGTTTAAAAATATTACCATCCGGTGATACAAAAAATAATTTCGGTGTAAATGATGATGAATGAACAATAAAATTAACAGCTTCATTTTGATAAAGTGTAATTTCATAACCATCATAACGGCCAAATCCGGATTTATATTTATCTGCTAAAGTAAGATTTCCTTTACTCTCATTAAATTCAATTTCATACTGTCCAAAAACAATAATATTTAGTGAAAATAGAATCAAAATTATTTTAATGAATAATTTCATTTTTAATGAGCAGCTGGTGATATATTGCTATTCGATTGCTGTGTTGAACTGTCTTTAACCATAAACCATAATAATGAAGATATAAACAAAGTACTAAAACTGATAATGAATATTATATTTTTATCTGAAGAGTTTTGGATAAGAGTACCAAGAACTAAACTAGCAAATAGTTGCGGTAATACAACTGATAAGTTGAAAATTCCCATAAACAAACCCATCCGGTTTTTATTCACCTTTTCGGACATAATAGCAAATGGAAGACTTACAATTGCAGCCCATCCGATTCCGCAAACTGCCATAAATATCCAAATAAAAATTGATGTTGATCCAAATAATACAATTCCTAAATACCCAAATGACATAATTGCAACTGCTATAATATGAGTTTTAACTCTACCTATTTTTTCTGTTATCGGTTCTAAAATAAGTGCCGGCAATAGAGCGCCAACAGCATTTAAGATTAAAAATGAAACTGATAGAATAATTCCAATCTGCTCGGTATCATTTGTTATTTTTTGTTCAACATAACCAATCATATAAACAAACATTGTTTGAACACCAATCCATGAAAATGAATGAGCAAATAAAAGTTTAAGATATTGATTCCAATCAGTTTTTGAAGATACATCACCAGTGCTGTCCAAATTTGTTTTTAACACTCGTGGCTCTTCTATGAATAACATCGGTATAATTGAAAATGCAAGAACGAGAAAGACACCAAAATAAATTAAAAAATAATTACCGAAAATTGCTCCAATTGCATAAGCAAGCACTCCGAAAGAGCCAGAGATTGTCTGCATCCAAGTATATCCCTTGGTTCTTGGAATACCGTCGGGTGTAACATCAGCAATTATTGATCGCGTAGGATTGAAACTAATATTAATTGCAAGATCAAGTGTAAGAGCTACAAAAACTGCAACAACAATAATATTACTTATACCTAAAAAATTACTAATAACATCAATGTTGGGAAGTGCAAACAACATAAGAGCTGCTAAAGTACCGCCAATTAAAATAAATGGTCTTCTCCTTCCACCCCAAAACCATACATTATCACTTATCAAACCTATTATAGGTTGCCCAATAATACCGGCTAAAGGACCGGCTGCCCAGACAAATCCAATTTCATGCAAATCAAGATTATATTTTGTTCTCATTAACCAGCTTAGCGCTGCAATTTGTATCGATAGAGCAAATCCCATAGCTGTAGCCGGTAAACTCAATATTGCATAGAATGAGTTCAATAATTTTTTTTGAATTTCTAACATGGATGCCTCTTATCATTTCAGGATTGTTCAAAAATATAAAAACAGATTTAAATTACGAATTAATTAGTAAATAACTTTTTTTAATAATACTTCATAACCGAATGTAATTGCTTCTCTAATAATAGGAATGTTTGGAATTTTTATCTTAGGTAAACCATAACGCAATGTATAAATTGGACGGAATACGAATAGTTCTTTTTTCAATGCTTGAAAATTTTTATATGCACATAAATATTCAAATTTATTTATTGATATACCCGTACTGTAGTGGAGTTTTATCTCATCAACATAATCACTTTTTTCACCAAGTATTTTCGATAAAACGTGCAAAATATTTTTGGGAAGAAGATGGAGATAAGGAATAATCTTAAGAAAACTTTTTGCAATTTGCTGGTGTCCGGCAAATGGAGAGTATTTCGGCGGAAAGCTGATGAATATAAATCCATTATCGTTTAATAGTTGATCTAGATTATTAAAAGTCGCTTCTTTATCATGAACATGCTCTATAACTTCCCTCATAATGATAATATCAAATTTCTGGTTAATCTTTCGGATTAATTCGGAGTCAGTTATATCCCCAACATGAATAATTAATTTATCATTTTTTGCTATAGCTATATCGGCTCTTTCTTTACTTATTTCAATGCCTTCAATATGTATCCCAATGTTCATCAGTGAATCCATCAGACCACCTTCGGCACACCCGACCTCAAGAACTCTGCATTTATGAAAATTAGGAATATGCTTTTGCAGATATGGGAGAAGATATTTATTTGTATATTCTTTTTGTTCGTAAAAATGTTTTTCAGCCATTGTTCAAATTGTTTATTAAAGATATTATTAATAGGTAAAGATAATGTTTGTAAGCTCTACTCAAAAATATTTAATTAAAAATTTGAAATCGGATAAATTCTTGCATTTATTTAGTTATAGAAATAAATTTTTTCGGCAAATTTAAGGATATGTTAGATAATCAATCAGAAAAGAATATAACTGTCAATAAAAAAGTAAAGCATGATTATTTCATAATACAAACATATGAAGCCGGAATTGTTCTTGTAGGAACTGAAGTTAAATCACTTCGACAAGGTAACGCAAACCTTGTTGATAGCTATGCAATAATAAAAGATGGAGAAGTTTGGCTGTTAAATTCTAACATTTCTACTTATGATCAAGGATCGATTAATAATCACGATCCGGTTAGAAATAGGAAATTGCTACTTAAAAAAAATGAGATTAGAAAATTAATTAAGTCGATATCCGAAAAAGGTAACACTATCGTTCCGATCAGATTATATTTTAAAGACGGTAAAGTAAAAGTTGAAATTGCGGTTGTCACCGGTAAAAGAAAATATGATAAAAGAGAAGATATAATAAAACGTGAACTAAATAGAGAAATGCACAGAAAGTACAAATAGGAGTTAATATTGAATAAAAAAAATCTCTTCCCTTCCTTAAATGAACAAGTTGATCTTATAAAAAGAGGTACATCAGAAATAATTCCCGAGGAAGAATTAATACAAAAATTAGAACGATCAATAAAAGAATATAAACCACTTATTATAAAATTAGGATGCGATCCAACACGTCCAGATCTTCATCTTGGACATTCAGTAGTACTTAGAAAATTAGCACAGTTTCAGGAACTTGGACATCAGGCAATTCTTATTATTGGTGATTTCACCGGTATGATTGGCGATCCATCTGGAAGAAATTCAGCAAGACCTCCACTATCATTTGAAGAAGCAAGGGAGAATGGAAAATCCTATTTTGAACAAGCTTCTAAAATACTTCATCCGGAAAAAACTAAAATAGTTTACAATTCTGAATGGCTTGGTAAAATGAATTTTTCTGATGTTATTAAATTAGCATCAAAATATACAGTAGCTAGAATGTTAGAGCGTGACGATTTTACCAAGAGACTGAAAAAAGGTATTCCTATTAGTATACATGAAATTCTTTATCCATTAGCTCAAGCAATGGATTCGGTTGCAATAGAAAGTGATGTAGAACTTGGTGGAACCGATCAAAAATTTAATTTGCTTGTCGGTAGAGATATCCAGAGAGAATTTGGTATTGCTCCGCAAGTTATTTTAACAATGCCTTTATTAGTTGGTACAGACGGTGTTGAAAAAATGAGTAAGTCGCTTGACAACTATATTGGTATCAATGAACCACCAAAAGAGATTTACGGTAAGACATTATCAATACCAGATAATTTGATATATGACTATTTTCTGTTAGCAACCAATATAGATATTAATGAGTTAAACTCTATTAAGCAAGATATTTCAAATCAATCGGTTAATCCGCGAGATATAAAGCGTAAATTAGCTAGAAAATTGGTTTCTATGTATCATTCGGAAGAAGAAGCTATTAAAGCAGAACAAGAATTTGATAATATCTTTGTTAGAAAGGGTTTACCGAATGAACTGCCTGAAATTATTATCAATAAAAAAGAGATAGATATTTTAGAATTAATAGTAGAAGTTGGCTTTGCTCCATCTAAAAGTGAAGCAAGAAGGTTAGTAATTCAAGGCGGTGTAAGTATTGACAACACTAAAATAACAGACATAAAAGAGAAAGTTTATATCAAGAATGAGCAAATACTTAAAGTTGGTAAAAGAAATTTTATAAAAATAATCAGTCATTAATTCAGGAGGAAAACGAATTGTACGTACCCACAAGAATATTTTTCACTAAAGGTGTAGGTAAACACAAAGAATATCTTGCATCATTTGAATTAGCATTAAGGAATGCCGGAATTGAAATATGTAACCTAGTTTCAGTAAGCAGTATCTTCCCAGTTGGTGCAAAGATAATCTCCCGAACTCAAGGATTGAAGTTATTAAAACCCGGACAAATTACACATTGTGTAATGGCAAGAAATTCAACAAATGAACCAAACCGACTTATTGCTTCATCGATAGGAGTTGCAATTCCAGCTAATAAAAGTATGTACGGTTATCTTTCTGAACATCATCCCTATGGTGAGACAGAAAAGGTTTGTGGAGATTATGCCGAAGATTTAGCAGCTACAATGTTAGCAACAACATTAGGCATTGAGTTCGAAGCCGAAAAAGCATGGAATGAGCGCGAACAAGTTTTCAAAATGTCAGGTAAAATTGTGCGTACATTCAACGTTACACAATCAGCACAAGGTGATAAAAACGGACTCTGGACAACAGTTATTGCTGTAGGTGTATTACTTCCATAATATTATTTAGCGGCTATTTTATAGCCGCTTATTATTCCATAAATGTGGATTAAAATTCCAATGAAGAGACCAACTATCATTGGTTCAATCATTGTAATAATTTCAATATTTGTTACTTTCTGTATCACAACCCATATTAAACTTGAAGAAACCGCCGAGATAATTTCAATCCATGCTATCTTTTTTTCTATTCTAAATTTTTCATAATATGATCCAAATATTAATAAAATAATACCGGGGATACAGATACTACCAATTATGAACCATATTTGAATAACAGATTGGATGCTATATGCCAATAGTATTGCTATAAAAGCAGATATAATAAAACCGATCCGTGTAAAATTAATAATGGAATAGGAATCTGAATTTTTATGATATCTTTTAAAAAGGTCTCTGCTAAAAGTTGTACCGCTTAAAAATAAGAAACTATTTGAAGTAGAGAGAATAGTAGCAAATAATGCAGCATAGAATATCCCTTTAGTGCCGCTTGTTAATAATTTTTCTGCATAGATTGGAAATGCAAATACTGGCTTTTCAATATCGGGCAAAATTGCTCTTGCGAATAAACCGGTTGTGGTTGTTAAAAAATCGAAAATAAGCCAAAGGATCACTGAATATAAAATTCCATACTTTGCTGTTTTACCATCTTTAGCTGAATAACACCTCTGATGAAAACCCGGATCCGCAAAAGTCCATAATGCTATTAGAAACCAAACAAAAATATGTAATGGAGAGACCCCACCAGAAAATGAAAGATGTTTTTCTGGTAATAGTGTCGAGATTTTTTCGAAGCTGCCATAATTATTAAAAGATAAAACAACTATGAGTATAAATCCTAAAAACATAATAAAGAATTGAAATACATCTGTATATAAATCCGACTTATATCCGCTTTTAATTATATAAGCTGATGAAAGAAATGCAGAAATTATTAGTGCTGTTATAAGATCTATTTGAAAAATTAATTGCATCAAACTTGCAATCATTAGAAAATATGGTGCTGGTGAAACTAAGATAAAAATTAACACAGAGGATACTAAAGCTACTTTTTTACCATAAGATTTTTCAATTATGTCCGGAATTGTAAATAATGAAACATTTCGAATTTTTTCTGCAAAGAAGAACGCAAATAGAATTGCAAAAATGTAATATGGTAATCCTTGAGTAGTCCAACTTAATAATCCATAGTGATAAGTAAATTCTCCAATCCCTAAAATTCCACCATACCAAGTAGATACATTTGTAAAAATAAATAATAATAAACCTACATTGCGATTAGATAAGAAAAAACCTGACTCACTTTTATCACTTTTTGTTAAAATTCCTATTATAAGAACGATAATAAAAAATGATACTATGATTATTATATCAAGATTACTAAAGGATACCATTTTTTCTCAACATATCATAATTACGGATAACAAATATTTTTCCTTTTTTAATATCTAATTTTACTTTTTTACTTAGAGCTATATTACTTGTACTTTCTCTTACACCAAACGGTAAAGAAGTATTTTTTAAATTGTACTTTAACCCAAATGAAGTGATTCTTGTATTTTTATCTATCCCATAAATAGAAATAATTTCACCGGGGGAACAATCAAGTTCTATTTCTCCTTCAAATACATCTAAAATTGATTTCTCATACAATATTCTAATTTTAATTTTATCTGAATACTTAATTGATATTCCAAGATTGCATAATAAATGATCCAACCTATCGCCAGATATTCCAGTGATTATAGTCTCGGTATATTTATTCCGTATAACATACTTTAATGCTTTCTCAACATCAGTATCGTTCTGTCTCTTAATTCTTAATACCTTAGTATCATATTTAAAGTATTTAAGTACTTGCGCTGAAATAGAATCCAAATCACCTATAATTATATCAGGTTTTAATTTTAGTTTATAAGCTGTGTTAGCGCCTCCATCTGCACAGATTAATTTATTGTATCCTATATTAGATAACTGAGTAATGATGCTTTTTTTTATAGTAAATCCATTAGCAAGAATTATGCACTTTTTCATAAACCTACCTTAACTCCGGCAAGAAAACTTCTTTCTGCAGCCGGAAAATATTCCTTCCCTATTCCATATGCTGCGTAAAGATTATCAAAAAGATTTTTAATTTCTATAAATGTTGTTATATCTGAAATAAATGAATTTAGAAAAAACTTATAACTCGCAAATATATTAGCTACAAAATATGATTCCACTTTATTATCTCTGTAGTCTGTGATACTAGGATATTTTTCTAAATATGAAGATAAATTCTCTCCGTAATTATCTGTATAGAATTCACCTACATATTTACCGGTAAATTGGACAAAAAGATTTTCTGTTTTGAAATTTACTATCCCATTAAATATCAATTCTGGAAATCCACTTATAGGATTATCTTCCAAATTCAGCAATTCGTATTGTGAATGATCCTGATTATTTCCGGAGCTGTTATAAACAAATGTTTTACCATTCTTTATGTAATTTTTTGAATACGATCCGTTCAATATTAATTCAATATTATTCAATAATTGATAATTGAGCGATGCTTCTATTCCATAATGAACTGTTTTATCCATATTTCCGGTAATAGGTTGTCCAAACCGGTCAAGTTGACCTTGTTTTACAATTTCATCATTAAAAAGCATATAATATAAATTAAGTAAAGCTGAATAATTTTTTTTAATTACAGAAATTCCAGTTTCGTAATTCTGCATCGCTTCGGGTTTAACTAATGGTTTTGTAAAATCAAATTGTTGAGAAGAATTATATTCAAATTGCGGTATAGCTCCACCGCTCGATTCAGCTGCATCATAATAATTTTTTAGTCTGGGCTCTTTTGTTAAATATGAATAAGAAAAATATAAACTGATATCCGGATCATACCGATAATTTATTCCCAATCTTGGATTAAAGAATAGATTATCAATAGTAAAATTATTGCGGATATATTTTTCATTATCAATTTTATATTTATGATAAGTGAGCTGGGTTTCTGCTAAAATATTTATTTGTTTATTTAGCTGATAATTTTCATGTAAATATAAACTATAGATATCCTTTCCTCCTTCGTAGTAATAATACATATAATCATAAGGGTAGTTATCAGGTAGATTCTCAGCGTAATTTATTTTTCCCCAATGATTTGAATTATGAAATCTTAATTCACCACCTAAAATTAATTCTCCATTTTTATGTTTGATACTAAATCTGGGGATCCAACCCCACTGAGTATTTTCAACTTTTGCTCGTATAATTGCATTAATGGGATTTTCGTTAAGGTTGAATCCAAATTCTTTTTTTAACCTAAAGTAATTCGTATCTGCCCATGATGCATCATAATCAAAGAAGCCATTACCAATTACAAGAAATAAAGCTGAATTAATTGTCAAAGTATTACTCAATTGAAATTCATTTAATATTTCAAAATGCGGTTGAAAGAAATTTTCAATTTCTTTTGTGCGTCTATCTAATGTATATGTATAACCATTATCATCTGTTTCCCAATATGAATAATTTTTTTTGCGTTCTGATCTATCTTTAATTGCAAATTTGGGCAAACCGGTATAAGCTAATCCATCTTCTATTGGACCGCCGTATAAATTGATCTGTGTGGTAATATTATTATCATATTTAACGGCTGATAAATGATACGATTTCAAGTCTACCCAACTCATATTCCTATAACCATCACTTTGTATTTGTGATAATTTTGCATAGATAGAATATTGCCCACCAATTAACCCGGTTGAATAGCTTAAAGAATATTTTCTTGTATTAAAACTTCCTAATTGAATTGAAAATTCTTTGTGAGGTTTATCTGAAAAAGATGATGTTATTAAATTAATGGAGCCACCAATTGCTGCAAATCCTGAAATACCGGTCCCAGCACCTCTTTGTATTTGAATTAATTCTGTACTGCCTAATAAATCAGGAAAATCGATCCAATATACATTGTGATCTTCTGGATCGTTCTGGGGCACACCATTTATTGAAACAGAAATCCTTCTCTGGTCAAATCCTCTAATACTTAAATAATTATAACCCAAGCCATTCCCATTTTCTGAATAAAAAATAGATGATGGAGAATAACTTAATAATTCAGGTACATCTTGATTTGTATAATTATTTTCAATTTGTTCTCTTTTAATTTTACTAAAACTAATTGGTGTTATACCTGATTCTGCAATACTCCCTTTAACAAGAATTGTCTGGCTTGTAATTATTTTACTTTCGAGATAAATGTTATTTAATTTTTCAAAAGAAAGATCTTTAACAGAAATCTCCAAAGTTTCAAAACCCAAATAACTAATTCTTAAAGTATCATTAGATGAAAAATTAGTTTTTAAAACAAATATTCCATGCTTATCAGAAGTGGAGCCAATCATTTTATTTTTGAGGATGATATTTGCTGATGGGAGAGGAAGGTTGCTGGACTTATTAATTATTTTACCGGTTAGACTTTGTGAATTAATAGATGCTGTTATAAATAAAAAAAGAATAACTAAATATTTCATTTTTTATTCCTCCTTGTAAATGAGAAATAAAAAAGCCGTCGGGAAAACGGTAATACTTAATTATTCTTCCCACCGTTTTCCTACGCTGGCATTACCCAGATCAGGTTCAAGGGTGTAATCTCAGCCTAACGCTATATGCGATGGCACCCCTAACGACTTTTTATTTCAATTTGTTAAGAACGTTTTTTATTAATGATTAACTTTTGTCCGATTTTTACACGATCGGATTTTAAATTGTTCCAAACCATTATATCAGCAACCAATACATTATAAAGTTTTGCAATTGTCCACAACGATTCACCTTCTTTAATTTTGTGAAGTATTTCACCACTCTTTGTATTAATATCGTCTTTAGAAGTTTTTGATTCTCTAATCGCTAGTTCTTGCCCAACTTTAATTTTGCTTGAAGTTAAATTATTCCATTCTTTTATATCATTCAAAGAAATATTATATTTTTCTGCAATACCACTTAAAGTTTCACCACTTTCCACAATATGAACATTACTTTTAACTTTGGTATTAGACGAGGATACAGTTTCATTTTTCACATTCTTATTAGCAGTTGGTGAAATATCAGAATAAATTGTTAATGTTTTTCCGGCAATTAATTTATTATTCGAAAGATTATTCCATTCTTTTATTTCGTTAATAGAAACATTAAACATCTCAGCAATTTCACCTATTGTATCACCAGTTTTGATTGTATATTTAACAAGATTTGATTCTTTCTTAGTTGTGTTATCGCCTAAAGATGAAGTATAATTTTTTCCATGAACAGAAAGCATTTGACCGGCTAATATTTTATTTGAAGTCAAACCATTCCATTGTCTTAGTTGAGCTGTCGTTACACCAAATTTTTCAGCAATTTCACCAATAGTATCCCCTCTTTTAACTTTATATTTAGAAACCCTTGATGACGAATTATTAATATTTGAACTACTTGCGAGATTTCTTGTATCACCCGAATAGATTACTAATTTTTTCCCTTTATAAATTTTATTACTTTTTAGATTATTCCACTCCTTTATCTGTGCTATTGAAACTCCGTATCTGGTTGCAATAGTTGATAATGATTCGCCGTTTCTAATCCTATGTTCAATCCAAGTATCTCCAGAATTTACAAATAGAATTTCATTCTTCTCTTTAAGATCCATCCGATCAATTTTTGAATAGTAATCTACTTTATCATTGGGTACGTAAATTTTTAATTCTTGTCCAACTCTTACTCTAGATGTATATGGTAGATTATTCCAGTTTCTTATATCAGAAATTCTAACATCAAAAAGATCAGCAATATCTGCAATATTATCTTTACTTTTTACAGAATATTGAACTGATGTTTTCCCTTCAGGTACTATGAACTCGACAGAATCAGTTAACATTTCCTGATACAACTGATCATAATTAATTTCGGAATTATTAGTCAGTTCAAGTTTGTACGATGGATTTTGATCAAGTTCAGATAAGTCATTCTCTAATGCCGGTAATATATCAGTATTAATAGCGAGATCATCTATATTCACAGTAGATGTTGGAATTTTTAACTCGGTACCAACTTGTAATTTTTTTCTTGTAGAAATATTATTTGCTAATGCCAACTGAGAGATACTTAAATTATATTTTGAAGCGATATGAGAAATAGTTTCACCTGACTGAACAATATGTATAACATAAAGTAGTTTTGCATCTTCTGGTAAATTGGATAAATTTTCTACAAATGGTTCATATCTTTTTGAAGGAATTTTTAATGGATATCCCCCATCATAATTAGAGGGAGTAGAATTCTGTGTTAACTCGGGATTTAAATCTCGCAACAATTCAGTTGATATTCCGGCACATTTAGCAAGTATATTAATATCAATAGCTTCATTTATTTTATGGATTGCAAAATCGTGTGGTTTTTCATATTGAATATTTGTAAATCCAAATTTTTCAGGTTGGCTTGCTATCAGAGTTACAGCAATATATTGAGGCACATAATTTCTTGTTTCTCTTGGTAAAAATTGACGTAATTGCCAAAAGTCGCTAGAGCCAGATCTTCGCATTGCTTTTCTAACTCTTCCTTCTCCGCTATTGTTAGATGCGATTGCTAAATAC
>CAYXKL010000033.1:0-23610 GCA_964464825.1 uncultured Melioribacter sp.
AACCATAGCATCAGCGGCTTCAATGGCCCCAATTAATCCTTTGGTTTCAATGAGCCCAAGAGCTAATTGCATAGTCTAATTATTTTGAACGTTTAGGAAGAATCATTTCCACATCAGTATGAGGACGAGGAATGACGTGAACTGAAACCAATTCACCAACACGTTGTGCAGCAGCAGCACCGGCATCGGTAGCAGCTTTAACTGCGCCAACATCACCGCGTACCATCACGGTAACATATCCACCGCCAATTGTTTCTTTACCGATAAGTTCAACTTTTGCTGCTTTAACCATAGCATCGGCAGCTTCAATTGCACCTACCAATCCTTTGGTTTCAATCATTCCGAGTGCGTCAAGAGTCATAGATGTGCTCCCAATTTTTATTTAATTACCTTTTCAAAATAGTTTATATAGACAAAATTGTCAATTTCTTTTATAAGATACATCTTAATTTATGTTTCTCAAGTAATCTTCTAATATTACTGCTGCTGCATTTTTGTCAAGCAACGACTTATCTCGACGCTTTTTTTTAGATGGTACAGATTCAAGGACACGCATTTGTGCTATTTCCGATGAATATCGTTCATCAACTAATTCAATCGGCAGTTTTATTGAATCTGATATTTGCTCAATAAATTTTAGCACTAATAAAGAAGTTTGTGATTCTTCCCCATTTTCTTTTGTAGGATTACCGACAATAATTTTCACTACATGATATTCTTTAATAATTTTCGTCAGTTCATTAATAAATTTTTGATCATTATTAAGTGTTACTAAAGGGTAGGCAAAAATATTTAACGGATCAGTTATAGCTATACCGATTCTCTTTGCGCCAAAATCTAAAGCTAATATTCTTTTTTCTTCAATCATTAAATTTTAATTTCAATTATCTGCATCAAATCTTTCTACAAAAAATATTCCTTTTACTTTTTTCAAACGTTCAATTAATTTATTCAAATGAAGAATGTCTTTAACATAAACGGTTACAGTTCCTTTGAACATTGAATCACTGGTAGAAATATTAACTGATTTAATATTTGTATTTTCATAGGTAGTAATACTATTCGATATATCTTTTAAAATACCCGGCATATCTTCACCGCGGATGCTGATGCCGGCAACGAAAAATGCTCCGTTTGTTTTAGGCCAATTTACAGGTACTACCCTATTTTCACCATTTTTTAACATTGCAATCAAATTATTACAGTCTTTTCTATGAATTTTAATTCCTTCACCGATAGTAACATATCCTACAACCGGATCACCTGGAATAGGATGGCAGCATTTTGCATATGAAATAGCTAATCCTTTTTGTTCGCCTTCTACTACTATACCGCCAGCAGTATTACGTGCAATATCTGCGAATTTATTAAACTCTAAATCATTACTTGTTTTATCATCTTCTTCTGTTTTTGGATTTAAAATTTCATCCAGATTAATTTTGTCTTGAGAAATTGCACGGTAGAACTGTCTTGAATTTTCATATTTTAATTTTCTTGCAAGTTTTACAAGATCATCATTAGAAAAAGAGAGTTTAAGTTTCTTGATTTTCTTTTCCCAAATTTCTTTTCCATAATCGATCTGTTTCTCTTCTTCCTTATTCAAATATTTTCTAATATGACTTTTTGCTTTATGAGTTTGCACAAATTGAAGCCAGCTTTTATTAGGATGCTGATTTTTAGAAGTTATTATTTCCACTTGATCGCCGCTATGTAGAATTGTATCAAGTGGAACAATTTTACCATTAACTTTTGCTCCAATGCAATGATCGCCTACATTGCTGTGCACTTCATACGCAAAATCAACCGGAGTAGAATTCAGCGGTAATCTTTTTAATTCACCTTTTGGTGTGAAAATATAAATTTCATCTTGATAAAGATTAAGTTTGAAACTGGCAAGAATTTCACGAGTTGCTTCATCCTTAGAGGCATTTTCAAAAATATCCCGAACCCAGTTTACCCAATCCTCTAAATCTGTATCTGAAGTTTCAACTTTCTCTTTATATTTCCAATGAGCAGCAACTCCGCGTTCGGCAATTTCGTGCATTTTCCTTGTTCTGATTTGAACTTCCACCAATTTACCATCCGGTCCGATTACAGTTGTATGAATTGATTGATAATTATTTTTCTTCGGGATAGAAATAAAATCCTTAAACCTATCAGTAATAGGTTTATAAAGTTGATTAATAATTCCTAAAACATAATAACATTCATTTGGATCATTGCTTTCAAGAATAATCCGAACAGCAAGAAGATCGTAAATATCTTCAAATGGTCTATTCTGAATTATCATTTTTCTATAAACAGAATAAAGATGTTTTGGTCTACCTCCAATTTCATAAACAAGTTTATGCTCTTTCAATTTTTCAACAATCGGTTTAGTGAACCGGTTAATGAATGATTCCCTTTCTTTCCTAGTATCTTTAACTTTTTTAGCAATATCATCATAAGCTTCTTTGTTCAAATATTTAAAAGCTAAATCTTCCATCTCCCATTTTATAGCACCTAATCCAAAACGATGAGCAAAGGGAGCATAAATTTCGAGTGTTTCTTTAGCAATTCTTCTCTGTTTTTGCGGATGTACAAATTCCAAAGTTCTCATATTGTGAAGACGATCTGCAAATTTCACAAGTATTACACGTACATCTTTAATCATTGATAAAAGCAGTTTGCGGTAGTTTTCTGCCTGGGTAATTTCTTGTCCTTTAAATACTCCGCCGATTTTTGTAACACCATCAACAATTTCTGCAACTTCATTACTGAATTCCTTTGAAATAAAATCCAAACTAATATCGCTATCCTCCACTACATCGTGCAGCAGTGCACTAACAACAGATATATCATCTAAAGGGATTTCGCGAGCAACAATGGTTGCTACTTCATAAGGATGGTTAAAATATGGTTCACCGGAAGCTCTAAAATCATTTTTATGAGATTCGTAGCTTAACTGGAATGCTTTCTGAATTAGACCTTCATTTACAGATGGAAGATTTGTTTTACAAATTGCAAGGAGGTCATCAAGCATCCTTTTATGTTTAGCACTTATTGTCAGTTCCATAACGCCTAATTCCATAGGCAATTAATATTATTCTTTTAGTTCAAAGTCAACTAAAGCAGCAAAGAAACCCACATAAGAACAAAATAATTATTAAAATGTTCCAAACGTACGATCTCCGGCGTCTCCCAATCCAGGTAAAATATAACCAATATCATTTAATTTTCTATCTAAAGCAGCAGTATAAATAGGCACTTCGGGATGTTCTTTAAGCATTTTTTCTACACCTTCCGGAGCGGCAATTAAACATGCAAGGATGCAATTGCGTGCATCCCGTTTTTTCAAATAATTGAAAGAAGCAACAGCACTACCGCCGGTAGCAAGCATGGGATCTAAAAGTATTGTAATTGATTCATCAAGATTTTTGGGAGTTTTATAATAATAATCGATCGGTTCTAAAGTTTTTTCATCTCTTTGTAAACCGATATGCCCGACTTTTGCATCCGGGATCATTTCTAAAAAAGAACTAACCATACTTAAACCGGCACGTAAAACCGGAACAAGCACAACTTGTTTTTTAAGTTTATATCCAACAGTTTTTTCCAATGGAGTAACTACTTCATATTCGTTTAAATCGAGTGTCTTACCAATTTCGATTGCGAGAGCGTAAGATACTCTGCTTAATGCAAATCTAAACTCTGCCGATTGTGTAGTTTTATCTCTCAAAATTGTAACATCTCTTTTAACTAATGGGTTATCAATTAATATTAGATTTTTCATTTTATTCCTTTTCGATTTTTCGTCCCAATATTGATAATAAATTGATGAATGGTGAAAGCGGTGGAGAATAATTATAATTGATATTTGCCAACTCACTTGCCTTTATATTGTTATGAATAAATGAGGAAATCAAATCACCATAACCGGTTACTTCACTTCCTCCAAAAAATGCTGCACCCAGAATTTTTTTACTCGTCTTTTCATAAATGATTTTTCCAAAAACATTTTCTGAATCAGGCATTACTTTAACTAAATTTGCTGCGACTGCTGTAACAGATAGATAATTAAATCTATGCTTTTCAACTTCAGTTTTGCTCAATCCGGTTATTACTAAATTTTTCTCGAATATTTTGACAGCAATATTTTTCACCACTGGTTTTACAGTTTCCAAACCACCGGCTGCATTTCCACCGGCAATATGACCATAGGAGTGAGCTAAAGTTGCAATCGGTAAATAATCGGGACGACCGGTTATTTTGTTAATAATTTCAATATTATCACCGGCTGCGTAAATATTCGGATCCGAAGTTTGTAGTCTTTGATTAACCTTGATACCACCGAACTTTCCAATTTCTAATTTTGAACTCAGAGCCAATTCATTATTTGGTTCAAATCCAACCGCAACTAAAATCAAATCGTATTCAAGAAATCGTCCTTCAATATTTAGATATTTAACTTTATCACCATCAAATCCAAATTTAATTCCCTTAACACCCCCAATAAATTCAATTTGATTCTTCGATAATTGATCCGCAATTAAATGCTGAATTTCTTCATCTGCACCGGGCATAGGTAATTTTTCCTTTTCAATTACCGTTATTTCATAATTTATTTTTTTGAATGAATCTGCTGCTTCAAGTCCAATATATCCGCTACCGATTATTAAAATTTTCTTTACACTATTTTTGTTTAGATATGATTGTATAGAAAGTAAATCATTTACATTTTTTAGAGTGAATACATTTTCAAGTTTGGAATAAAGTTGAGGAATTCTTTTAGCTTTTGAACCAGTTGCAAGAATTAATTTAGAATAATTTTGTTCTGCAAGCTGATTAGTTTTTATGTTTTTTACGATTATTATTTTTTTACGGCGGTCTATTTTTTCTACATAGTGATTAGTAAATACCTTCACTCCTTTTTCTTTCTCAAAAGATTCAGCAGAAAAAAATAATATATCACTCGGTGTTTTAATTAATCCGGAGATAACGTAAGGAATTTCACAAGTGCCGGTTGAAATAAAATCCGAAGCTTCATAAAGAATTACATTGGAATCCGGAGCAACACGTTTAGCTTTTGCAGCAGCAGCCGGTCCGGCGGCATTACCGCCGATAATTAATATGTTTTTAGGATGAGACATTCTAAATTGAATTATTTAGAATGAAATATAAGTAATTTAGAAATTATAGGATATTCAATGAATTAGGATTACTTTTCCTTAAATGAGAGTGTCATCGGCACACCTTCAAAACCAAAATGATTCCGTATCAGCCGTTCGAGAAAGCGTTTATAATGTTCTGGTATATATTTGTGTTCATTTGCAAAGAAAAAAAAGATTGGGTAATGTTCACCCACTTGAGTGATATATTTAATTTTTACTTCTTTACCATTCGGTGTTGCCGGCGGAGGTGTTCTTTGAATTTCCGGCAGCAGAACATCATTTAGCTGACTAGTTGGGATTTTTTTCTTTCTTTCTTCATTTATTTTTATTGCTAAATCGATCAATTTAAATATTCTCTGTTTTGTCAAAGCTGAAATAGTAATGATAGGTATATAATCATCAGTAGCCATTTTTGCTTTTACGGCTTCTTCATATTTTTTTGCAGTGTTCGTTTCTTTCTCAATTAAATCCCATTTATTGATAGCAATAATCATCCCTTTCCTTCTTCTTACGGCTTCCTGAATTATTTTTTGATCTTGTTTCTCTAAACCTAATTCGGCATCAAGAAGTAAAATTGAAACATTGGAATCCCAAATAGCACGGTATGTTCTTACATTAGCAAAAAATTCAATATTCTCTTTAATTTTTGTTTTTCTCCGCAATCCGGCTGTATCAACTAAAACAATTTCTTCACCATAATATTTTAGAATTGAATCAATACTATCGCGTGTAGTTCCCGGAATATTAGTAACTATACTTCTATCAAAACCCAAGAGTGAATTTACAAGTGATGATTTACCAACATTCGGTTTACCAATTATCGCTAATCTTAATCGTTCATCTTCTTTATCGGTGATTTCCGGAAATTTTAAATATGTATGCAAGTCATCCAGAAAATTGCCGAGGTTTCTTCCATTCAATGCAGATATATCATAAACATTTTTGAAGCCGAGAGTATAGAATTCGTTTGTCTGCACACTTTGATCTGGGCTATCTAGTTTATTGACGAGTAAAAAAAATGGTTTGGAAGATTTACGAAGTAATGATGCAATCTCTTCATCAAATGGTGTTAAGCCGCTCTTTCCATCAACAACAAATAAAATTGCGTCACTTTCTTCAAGTGCAATTTCCACTTGTTCTCTAATTGCTGTTTCAAAAAGGTCTTCAGAATTAGGAACGTATCCGCCGGTATCAATAATTTTAAAATTTTTGCCATTCCATTCAACATCGCCGTAAATACGATCGCGTGTAACACCGCTTGCATCGTCAACAATTGATCTTGTGCTTTTGGTTAACCGGTTAAACAGAGTTGATTTACCTACGTTAGGTCTTCCAACAATTACAACTAATGGATCGTTCAATTTTTCATTCCCTATTCATCAAAATAATATTTCTTAAAATCTATACTGTAAATTTAATTGCGGATAATAAACGGTTCTAAAACCGATATTAATTTTTTCAATATTAGTTGATATCTGCAAATTTTTATTAAAACTATTTGCAGTTAAAGCAGCATCTGCAGCACTAATTAAATGATTTATCACAACTATTATAACAGCAGTTTTTGCTACACTATAAAAATCGTTTGCTTCTCCTCTTTCTTTGGAATAGTATTTAAAATTTTCTGTTAATGGATCACCATAAACAAAAGGAGTTTCACCAGCTTCTTCAGTGTAATCATCCCAACCGACATTAAATTGAGGATACTTACCGATCATTTCATAATACTGCTGATCACCTTTGGGAGGAATACGATGTGAATACCAACCGCCAATATCATTCTCAAGATCATTCAATACAGCCAAGTTAACTTTTGTACGTTCAGAATCATAAAATAAATTTGCATAGTCTGATGCTTTAAGATTATTACCTATTTCTAAATTTAAATGATTTTCGAGATTGTCAATTGTCCAGCGAGCATATTTTGCAATATCCCAATGTTCGTTAGCATAATTTTGAAATGCAACAGTCTGATCATCCCCTTTTTTATCATAAATCAAACCAATAGTAATAGCAGCGGCTTCTGCGGCAATAAATAATGCTGACTTAAGATAATTCTCCGAGTAAAATTCACCGGAACCGGGTAAAAGCAATGACATACCGGCAGCAAGCAGAGGAGATTTTTTCAACGGTTTAACAGCATCACTTTTATTAATTATTACAGTATCAATTTGCTCAAATGAAATTTTAGAATCATAGAACAAACTGCCTGTCAATTTAGTATCTGTTTTTTGAGCAGAAATTAATGAAGCTGACAAAAGAAAAATTAAAATATATTTTTTCATTGCATCACTATTTAGTTTTTAGAAATTGAAGTCGAATAAAATTCCGCCGTAGAAATTCCATTCTTTTCCATAAGTAACCGTTTCATTAAAAATCACACGTGAAAATTTATCAAATGAATATGCGGCATTAAAAAATAAACTTGTTGGGAATAAATAAAATGAATTCATTTTAATACGCAATTCCACACCGGCACCTTTTTTAAAATTACTAAGTGAAGGGATATCACCAGTCCATGCATTTCCAAAATCGCCATATACAGAAAAATAAACTTTATCTATATAAAGATGCCCGATTCGAGTATCAATATTTTTAAATAACGGGAAACGGTAAGTAAGATTAACCCATCCGAGTTCATTTCCGCTAATTGAATAGAACGGATAACTTTTCATTCCGATCAATCCGCCGAGATAAAAATCAAAAAAATCCGGTACTTGCGGACCTAATATTGAAGCAACACGGAATTGTGCTGATAAAGTTTGATCTTTAAATACTTCAATAAATTCTTTCCAATTCAATTCTATACGATGAAAGTTAAAATTACTATAAACCGGTTTTAAAATACCTTCCTCAATTTCATAAGTTCCATCCTGATTATACCGGTTAAATTCATAATCGTATTTAAATTCAATTTTTCTACCAATAGGATTGATATCCGAATCGATAGTTGGTTTAATATAATCATGATTGAATTTGATCTGGAGATTTCTGCCAATTAAATAAGTATCATTTGTTGTTGGATAGAGTGTAGTTGAATTTGGAAGAATAAAACTTTCCAATGTTGCTGTGTAACTGCTGAAAATAAATCTGAGCTCTAATTTGTTGTATTCAGAAAATATTTTGTGACGTGCAACAAAATCAAATTCAAATAAATTATATGTAACATCCGTACTAGTATTCTGCGATTGATCGAGTGAATCAAAAATAATTGGTGTATTGGTTTTTCTGCTAACGCTGTAGAGTTCAATTCCAACTTCCGGTTTAAGGCCAAGACTATAAAGCAACGGCAGTTTGTCACGATAGTCAAATGAAAGGAACAGATCGCGTTCAAATCTTTTGTTAACAGCACCGCCGGCAAATAAGCTAAAGCGATTTAAATAATCGCTGGAAGCAATATATAAACCTGGTTTGATTCTATCGATTGCTGAATTTGAAGTGTTATAATTATCATATCTTACAAAAGGGATAATACTAATTCTTGAAAAAAATCCGGAATATCTTTTTGCTTCGGTATCCGGTAATTCTTTATCATTAAAATTTTTCAATTGATTAATGTTAAATTTTGCTAAATCACCTTTCGGTTTGTCTTCTCCAATCGGCGGATTATCAATCCACACATATTTTTTATTCTGATCAACTTTATCTATTTCACTTTTTGTTAAAGAAAATATTTTGAATCCATCAGAGGTGTAACCTGAGTATGCAATATTACCTTCATTATCAATAGCCGGTTGAAATGCGCCGCCGATAACATTTGTTAATTGAATTGATTGTTTAGTTTCAAAATTATATTTGTAGATATTGAATATTCCAGTAATATCTGAAGTATAATATAAATTACCGTTTTTATCGAATACCGGATCACGGTTATCTTTTCCATTATTTATGATAAATTCTAATCCGCTGCCATCTGAATCTATTTTGACAATTTCCCTCGAATTGTGGAATGAATAACCAAACACCACATAATTTCCATCGGGTGAGAATTTTGGATTGAAAACTTGTTCCCCATTATTATAAAATGTTAACTGTTTAAAATCCTTACCTTCAATGTTGATAGTACCGATGTTCGATGTACCGTCTTTCTGAAAAATGAAGACCACTTTATTACCATCTGAAGAAACACTTGGATTGTTTGCACGCATACCAGATGTAATCCGTTTTTCCTCATCTTTATCAATATCGTAAATATATAGATCGTGAATGTTGGTCCATTTGGGATTATCATCGCTAAGTTTAGCATAGATAATTTTATTTGTCTTTGGAATAAATGAAATTGAAGAACGGATTGGAGAAACTAAACTTTTTTCTTGTTTTGTTTTAAAATCGTATAAATAGATAGAAGAGATACCAAAGTAATCATAATCTTTATTTGAGATATAAATCAATTTGCTTCCGTCAAAAGAAAAAGAGGGATAAAAATTTCCAAATCCAACATCAGCAATTTTTTCTCCCTCAACTAAATTGTTAACTACATCACTGATTCTTTTTTTGTAGTCGCTAATCAGATAAGCCGACCATTCATTATAAATTTCATTTCCATCTTTACCCAATACATCTTCAAAAGCTGCATCAATAGTAAAGTTTGTTGCAACACCAAGTCTACGGGTGATATCTCTTATCTTATCTTCACCATATTTTTGCGAAATATAACGAGTAAGAGCAAATCCGGAATTGTAAACAGATTCATTACCGAGACTATTTTTATCAAACACACCCATCTGATTCCATGAAAGCAATTTATTATCGAGTGCGTAACATCTCAAAATCATATCTCTGTGTGTATCCCAATCATCATAACCAAACTCTTTACGCATATATTGAGCAGTTCCTTCAGCAAACCAAGCCGGCATGTTGATTGTTGCAACTGGATAAGATGCTATAAAATTTGGAAATCCATAAAGTATATCCGGACGGCGCTTGTCTTCATAATTCAAGAATTGAAGATAAACTGCCGGAATGCTTCTCCCCAATTTCATTGATGCTTGTATCTGCACCATGTGAGTAAATTCATGCGAGATAACATTACGGAGCCAATTGTGAGATCCGCGTAAATCAAAATCGAGTGCTGATGCCCATATTTCTATTTTGTTATCAAAAAAATATGTCGCACCGTTTGAGTAATCGTCAATATCTTTTACAACATAATGAACATACTCAGGTTCGTATTCATAAAGTGATGTGATAGGATCCCAAACTTCTTCTGCAATTTTTAAGATTGTCCGTGCAGTCCTCTCGGCTTCGGGATGAAAATGAACAAACACATGTTCCCCTTTTATTGTAAGCCATTCATATTCCGGCTCATATTCGTTGTATTGAGCAAAAAGAATAAAAGGAATGAATTGTATTATCAAAAAGAATTTTTTCATGATTAGAATAAGTGTATGATTATTTGATGACTGCTATTTTAATTACTTTGTTTGCGGATTTTCCACTATTGGATTTTACTTCTATGCTTGCATAGTAAACTCCGCTTTGTACGTTGCTCACATTCCAAACAGTTTCGTTATCATAACCGCCGATTGCATGATCGGATAAGCTTGCGACGAGATCACCGGCAAGATCAAATATTCTTATAGTTACATCTGAATCCTCCGAAACAAAATATCTAATGTTTGTTTCGTTTTCATAAACCGGATTAGGCCAGTTGTAAACACGCTCGGTGGGGAAAAAGTCTGTAATTACTGATGTGCTGCTTGAAACTAACACGTATGAATTATTTGCATCATTGCCAAAATCAGAAGACCAATACATATAACTTGTTACTGGTGATAAAGACCATGCATAAAAAGTATTTGTAGTATCAAACACAGAACAGCTCAAAAATTGGTCAGTAGAATTTTCCGCACTAAAATCATGGATAAAGAAAGTTGGAACAGTTCTTAATTTTGCCCCGGTCGAAATTGGAAATCCACTAAATAATTCACCGGTATTTCCTTTAATGGAGTATATATTCCCATTTTCGGATGCTGCTAATAAATCTCCTTTACCATCTAAATCAAAGTCAGCAGAAACCGGTGTACCGATAAAATTACTATTTGACAATTCATAAAAGGGATAATTATCAGCTGATACACCACTCATTGAATAGGCTTCCAATTTATTTCCATTACTAAAAAGAATATAGTTCGATCCATCACCCATTAAATCTGTAATTGAGAAAGATGTAATATTTTGTAAACTATTAATTTTAAAACTATTAAGTAATTCTACATCATAAAAAACATAAAATG
Source organism: uncultured Melioribacter sp. (assembly GCA_964464825.1). Lineage (GTDB taxonomy): Bacteria > Bacteroidota > Ignavibacteria > Ignavibacteriales > Melioribacteraceae > DYJK01. The sequence goes on from CAYXKL010000033.1 coordinate 11,387, forward strand.
TATTATCTTCTGTTAAAACAACATTTATTAAATCACCGGAACTATTCTTAGTTAATGCAAGCTGCAGCGGTTTTGATGGGAAGGTGAAATTACCCCCGGAGGAATTAAATAATTTTGATTGATTTATGAACGAATAATATTCACTAGTTGTAAGATCTTCAGAAGCTATCTGATTTACTGAATACTCATCATATGTTTTAATATTAGTTTCAGGTATTTGGTCTATATTTAATAATGATTCCAGTTCAATATCAATAATAGAACCATTTACTAAACCAACTAATAAATATGGTACATAATTTCGAAATGTAATTACCGGGTCGGAAGTAATAGTAAAAGGTAAGGTAATTTTTTTAATCTGCTCTTGCCTAGTTTCTCTATTAGTATAGTAAATTGTGAGTATACTACTTTTACAACCAATTACGTAATCTATCAAATTATGATATGTAATCGCTGGTATTTTGCTACTGAAATCGATTATGAAGTATGTAAGATTACCAGTAATATCAAATTCGTATAATGTGAAGTGAGAAGCAGCATAATAGTAATTTTCAAATGGTCCTTTATTTATTACTTTAAGTGAGAATAAATTATCTGGCGTAGGGATATTCAATTTAAATGATGATATTAAGTTTATTGCTTCACTTAAAAATGATAATTCAAAACTCATCCTATTCCCTGATTGCGAAAAATTCTCCATTGTAATCAAACTGTTCGCGCCGGAATTAGTTTTTGTATTTGGTTTGGTATCAAAAGAAAATTTGTTTTTAAAAAGCCGAGATGTATTTCCCGAGAACCAAAAATCATATTCAGTAGCTTGACCAATTACGGTTTCGCCGAATATATCAGTAAATTTTTCTCCGATATCTTGAATGCCGTCAGCTTCTTCAACATCCACACCTTTATTGTTGATATCTACATTAATTTTATTTTCTGCAATGTTTTCATTTATAATTTTTTCATCTATATGCCAGATTATAATTCCATTCCCCGGTACAGCCCAATCAAATTCGTCAACATCTATAATAACACCATTCAGAGTATCAACACCGTACCATTGGAATCTTCCTTCGTCTCTATCAATATTATAAGTTAAAACTTGATCACCAATTTTAGACGTAATTCTTAATCCATCACTGTGAACATCACGCTGACGGTTTTCTACTAAATAATATTCCGTTGAGTTTATTGGTATTTTCAATAATGTTGTATCATAAGAAGCAGCCGCAAGTTTAGCCGCAACATTGAGATTTGCATTTTCAATTTTTACAACTACGGGTTCAATCCAGCCAAGATACATTTTTTCCCAAGCAGATGGCTCGGGTGGGAATACTCCGCTATAGCCAAAAATTGCTTCACCATCCATTAGACCGAGCCGTCCAATAGCACTTGTTCCGGTTTCAGTATTGAATAGATCCGGCAATCCGAGATGACTTGCAATGCTAGCAACTATTAATCCATTTGTTGTTAATTGAATTAGAGTAGTACCTGATAAAGTTTCGAGTTCGCGTGATTCTGTACTTGGCAGTATCATAGTATTCTTAATAAAAAAATTATTAACCGGAAAACCGATGAATGATTCTCCAAAAATTGATTTTAAGGAATTCAATCCGAAATAAATTGAAGGAATATCCCTTTCGCCTCCTAGGCTGCCTGGCGGAGTAAATTCTTTGCCAACACCGGCATGAAAAATTGTAAATAAATCATATTCTGAAAAATCAATATCATTAAAAGCTGTACCGGCTAACTGCCAAACTTCTTGAGCTAAATTACCGGTATTGGTTAAATCGGATGAATTTGTAGGAGGTGGTGAATATTCTCTCATAATTTTTGAAACAGTAATAATTTGAGGCAGAACAGTATATTCAATATTCAATTTTCCACCTGATACTTTTACAAAATAATTTTTCGCAAACTCAAGATGATTTTCAAAATATTTTTTATCGTGAGGAAGCGGATCTAAAATTGTATCGCCGTATGCTTTAGAATATATCGATCCGAATTTTCCATTCCCATAAGTATTGCCGTCGTTATCTTGCTGGAATTCCACCATAACAGCTAGAATTTTTAATGTTCCATTAGATAATGCACTAATATTTTTTTCTGGTAAAACATTAGTTTTCCGGACAAAAGATTGGGCAGATAAACTGCCCAATCCAATCAGCAATAAAGCGATAGTGATTAAATTTTTCATATTAGATTAAATACCGCGAGGTAGTCCCATAGTTTTTTGCGGTTGAGCACCCCAACCGATCATAAGAGTAAAACGAAGTGTATTGTTTAATGGATGATTTTCACCATTCTTAAAAAGATCAGTAGTTAAGTAGCTAAAATCAAATCCGTAAAGGTCATAACGGATACCGGCACCAAGAGTTGCAAATTTTCTATTTCCAAAAGATGGGTCTTCATAAAACATACCGGCACGAAGTGCAAACATAAAATCGCCGGGAATTCCATACCAATATTCTAGACCCATTGATGTAACAATATCTCTTATTTCTTCGCTGAATGGTTGATCTGCCCATGCTGTAAAGAGAGCTTCATAAAAATCTTTTCTCTTTGCAGAAGTATTTACGTCGGTTGTATCAGTATCTTCTCCAGATAAACCAGTATCGGTTTTAGAAATTCCTTTATCAACTAAAAGTTTACTAAAATCTAAAGTAAAAGTTAATGAATTATAATCATCTTCAAATACTCGTGTAGCAAAGCCGAGTCTAAAATTCTGTGGGATAGGATCTGCTTGAGCTTGATCAATATAATAAATCTTTGGACCGATGTTACTTAAATTTAAACCGATACTGAATCTATTACCCATTTCACCAATAAACGGGATGTATAAACTTTCTGGACGCCACATTGCTGCAATATCAAAACTTACAGTTGTTGCAACTCCGGTTCCTTGTTCTGCTTCTGTCGGTTGATCAGAAAGCTGGCTATGTATCAATCTGAAATTGACTCCCAATCCCCAGTCATTACTGATTTTTGTAGCATAACCAACTGTAAAAGCAGCATCAAAAGATCTGAATTTACCGATTGGATCTGGTGAGTTGGAACTTGTTCTAACAAACTCACCATAGTTCATATATGTAACACTTGCAGTTACACTTCCGCTAAGATCTTCTATATATTGTCTGTAAGTAGCGTAATCATAAAAAATGTCCAGATTAAATTGCGGCAGCCAATTACTATGTGTAAATCCAACTTCGGAACCAGTTAGAAAAGCGATACCAGCTGGATTCCAAAAAATTGCAGCTGAGTTATCGGCTAAGCCGGTGCCAGATTCTCCAATACCGCCAGCACGTGAATCTGGTGCTAAAAGTAGGAAAGGAACTGCAGCTTCACCTTGTGCAAATGATCTATTACCAAATCCTATGATCAAAGTAAGTATCATAAGCATCATAATTAGTTTTTTCATTTATTTTTCCTCCTAATGGAAATATTTTCTTTTTATAAAATGAATTTTATCTAATAACAGCTAATTTTCCAAGAATATTTTCACGATAACTTCCGTCAGATGATTCTACAATCAATTTATATAAATAAGTTCCGTTACTGATCTGATTGCCATCTTCATCTCTGCCATCCCAATTGATACGGATAAATTTATCGAGCAGTTCTTTTTCTTCTATTTCCTTTATCATTCGTCCGGCGATTGTATAAACTTTTATTCTAACATTAATCGGTGAAGCAATATTATGTTGAAAAGTAAAAGTTGTATTTGAAGAAAAAGGATTCGGATAATTAAAAACTTCGCGAACTGTTAAACCGCTTTCGGGTGATACAACTGTAAACATTACTTCTTCCACAGAAAAATTATTAAAAACATCCCAGGCTTTAATCTTAATTTTATATTCACCCGGTTCGAGAGCTGTAAATTTATAATTGATTATACCGGATCTTCCGCCTGAATTAAGATCACCCACAAAATAATTTGTAAGATCAATTGCGTTATTTTCATCGTCGTTTAAAATGCCTTCTAATTTATGTCCGATTCCGATACCAGTAGTATTTAGACCGGTTTGATCAGAGAGTTTAGCAATTAATATAAAATCGGGATTAACCAAATATGAATTTTCGAAATTGATATCATCAAAATAAATTTCTATCTGCGGACCTTTACCATCGTTTACTGCATCAGGGTTAGTACCACCCACAATTATATTACTTGTATAACCGACACCATTATTATCTTCATTAAAAATATAAGCTGTTATCTTACCATTTTTATTTTCGTAAGAAATATCTTTGGGAACAACGAATTCTGTTTGGAATGAACCATTAGTTACATTTGTGCGCCCTCTATAAATCAATCCTCCTTGCAGAGTGATTGTATAATTCATTTCTTTCAATTCTTGCTTACGTTCAGAATCGTACACACTAACGATAGTTTCACCATTAAAACCGGAGTTTGTACCATCTAAATTATTTACACTACCTTTTATGCTAACCGAACCAAGTGCGCTAATTTGAACATTGTTCTGTAATGATTGATTGTTCACTGAATCAATTACAGCCGGAAGAATTGGAGTATTTAAACGCAAAGTTGGATCGCAAAAGAGGTGAAATTTTTCATCATTATCTCCAGTACGTGTCTGCTTAGTTAAAAAGTATGCCTTACCAATTGTAATAGGCAAGTTATTTACTTCTTTTACTGAAAATAAATTTGTATAAAAGAGTTCATTAATTGCTGCGTTTTGATTTGCAATTACAATTCGAGCAGCTGTAAATGCACCAATCGCACCGGCGTTTTCCATATTGATCATTATTTCTGTTGAACTTTGTTCATCAGGATCGTCAAACTTTCCGAAATCACATGTTGCTGCAGTTAAAAAGAAATAATTATCATTTTTAATTTGAGGAATTGTTGTAGCTTTTTCAAAAACACTTTCGTGTGCCCACACACTCGGGTTACCATGCCCAATATAATTAAGAATTAAAGTACCGTTATTTATAGCATCAATAATAGCATTATTAACATCCGGTTTTCTTCTTCCGAATCCGGTTACTGCCGTTGGGTATGCAGCAAGATATAACTTATTTTCATTAAAATATTTTGGAATTTTATTGTTAGCCAGAATTTCCGATTGACTTGTGTGTAAACTGCCGTCGTCCCATCCGGCTTTTTGGGGACCGTCATCGGCGACTAATGTAATGTTAGTTTGCCAAATTCCTTTTTCCAAGCCAGTTTCATATTTAATAATTTTATCAATTAATATATCAGCTTCTTCCGATGTCTGTACACATAATCTGCCTAGAGCTAAATCGACTTTACTATCAACACCTGAGACTCTTGCATAATAATCGTCTGTAGAATATGAATCTAACTCATCCAATGATTCGACTGTTTGATAAGTGGGAATTAAATTTTTATCAACTTCTTCACGTATTGTATTGAAATAATCAAAATCACCATCTCCGAATAGTAAAACATATAATGGTTTTATTTGCCAGTTGTCATAAGCATATTTTAGAAAGTCTCTTATTGCAGTAGGATCTAAAACTCCTCCTGAAAATTCATTCAATATATCATCAACATAAAAAATAGATGATGAAACCGGATAAGGAGATTGTGAAGATCGATAATTAGCAAGTCTTTCTGCCTGACTTTTCAAAGTTTTATGTGTAATTATAATTTGTTCGGAACCGCTGATATTTTCTTTGATACCGGGTATAGCAACTGCGGTACCATTTGCTGGAGTTTTATATGCTGCTGGAGTAAATACGATATATTTACTCGAGCTGTTTTGTGTTTCGTTTGTTTGAAATGTAATCTGACCGCCGCTTATTACTCCGCCGCTGATTGATTTGACATTTTTATAATCAGTAATATTAAAAACCGAAATATCACCGCTTGAGAAATTAGTAACAGTATATTGCAATAGTCCGCCATTAGGATCAGAAAACAAAATCAGATTATCGGCAACAGCATTGAGCGACCTTTGATATTCAATCTCAAAATAATCAAGATAAACTTTTGCAGCAGCTTCACCGGTATTAACAGTAAATTTTAGACTGCTTCTATTATCATTCAATGTTCCAGTATAAAAAGCAGAACCCGTTAAACTGCGTCCTAGAACATATTCAGCACCACCAAACATATTTGAAGAATAGATTTGATTATTACTTTCTTCAATTTTCAATGGGATAGTTGGCTGTGATACATTTGCAAGCCGAAAACGATAATTAATTCTACTCGATGGTAATAATCCATGAAGAGTATTGACATAAGTTCTGCTTTTTTTATTTGAATTTAATTCATCGCCATAATAATCTCTTCCGGTTTTACCAACATTAACACTATCTTTATCAAAACTTAAATATGAATATGTAAATTGCTGAGCGACTGCATTTGGAAGATCTAATGAAACAGTTTCAGTAATTCTTTTTCCATTGTTTTCACCAACACTCAACCAGTAATAATTCTTTTTTGAATAAGTATGTTTTGAACGTAAAATTTTTCTTTGGGCGAGATTATATTCCCAGAATTCAGTTCCGCGTCCGTAGAATATTATATAATCTGAATTATTGAAAACGCCATCTGCTTCCCCGATTACAGAGATAGCTACTTCTTCAAATCTTGCTGGATTTGTTTGATTATAATTTTCCGGCAGCATGTAACCGCCGGTACTATAAATTTTTATTGTTCTTGGATCAATAGAACCTACGTTTATACCAAGATTTTGTAAAAAATTATAATCTATTTTATAAACACCTTCATCAGGAGTTTCAAATCGATACCAGGTACCGGCTGATAAAACTGAATTTAATTTTGCTGTCGTTCTATCTTTTTTAATTCCCCATTTCTTTGCAACATCCCAATTGATCACTGCACCGGTCAAAAAATCCTCGTTAATAATTTCCGAGTTTGATGCAGTTGAACTATATGTAATTTTGAAAACTATACTATTATATATTTTAACACTATTTGTATTGTTATCAACAGCTACCGGATAAATTTTAATAGTTTGAACCGGTAATGATCTTATCAAACCATATTCACCAAAAGTAATAAGGTCATTCTCAAAAACTGTGTTGTCACTTAAATGAGCATATTTAGCAGAAACAGAAATAGAATCTTTTTCATATTCACGATTTAAAATGTACTTACCTTGAAGATTAGAAAATTGTGCAGAGATTATTTGAATTGAATTTCCGGTTTCAGAAGGAACGCCTACATTTATTTCTTTTACTGGAATTTGTATTGTACTGAATTCACCTATTTTTTCAAATCTTGTGCCGAGTATCTTAAAGTCAAAGTATTTGCTGCCATTTATATTAATAATTGAAGTATCAGAAATTACCGGGCGATATTCTATTATTATAGAAGAGCTATTGGAAGAAAGGACTTTAATATCCTGGGCTGATAAATGAATATTTAAAATAATAAAGAGAAATAATAGAGAGAATTTAGTCTTCATTTTTGGCTTTAATTAGTAATTATTTAAATAAAAATACAAAAAACTTTCAGGATAAGAACAGTAGCCAAATTCTCTATAGTATTTCTCCAAAATTGCGGTCAAAATTTAGGTAAGAAGACCCTTACTTGTCAAGTGAATAAATTTAATACCTATAAATAGTCATAAACCGAGGTTAATCTTATTTAATTTCATAGCATTTAGACAGAATTGTATATGTTCCTCTAAAGGTATTCCCAATTCAGCAGCACCATTCACAATATCGTCTCTGTTTACTGATCTGGCAAAGGCTTTGTCTTTCATTTTTTTTATTACTGATTTGACTTCCACTTCATCAACAGTTTTGCTCGGTCTTACATATGCAACAGCAGTAATAAATCCGGCTAATTCATCACATGCAAATAAAACTTTAGCTAAGAGAGAATCACGCGGTATTCCGGTATAGTCGGCATGAGACATTATAGTCTTGCAAAAAATTTCATCAAATCCATTTTCTTTTAATATTTCATAACCTTTATAAGGGTGTTCTTCTGCAGTAGGAAATTTTTCATAATCAAAATCATGAAGCAGCGCAACATTGCCCCAGTAATCTAAATCTTCATTAAATTTTTCAGCATAAGCTTTAACACAAGTTTCGACTGCAAATGCATGTTTTAGTAAACTTTCACTTTTTGTATATTCCATTAATAACGAAAGACAAAAATCCCGATCTCTTGAAATATCTGTATTCATCATAAACTCCTATTTAAAAATATTTTTTGTTGATGGGCAAAGATGTTCAATTACACATTGATTACATTTAGGTCTTCTTGCAATACAAACTTTTCTGCCATGACTCATCAACCAATGAGAAGATATAACCCAATCTCTTTCCGGTAATAATTCTTTTAATCTGAATTCAATTTTAACAGCATCTTTAGAATTTATGATGCCAAGTAAATTTGAAAGTCTTGTTACATGAGTATCAACTGCAATAGCTGTAATTCCAAATCCATTTCCGATAACAACAGAAGCAGTTTTTCTACCCACACCCGGTAATTGAGTAAGAGAATCAAAATCTGCCGGAACTTTGCCATTATGTTTATCAATTAATTCTTTACAGCAATTCTTTATACTTTTAGCTTTTTGATGATAATAACCGGTTGAAAAAATATCCTTTTCTAATACTTTAATATTTACATTTAAATAATCTTCCGGTTTTCTATACTTTTTAAATAAAGTTTGAGTAACAATATTCACACGTTCATCCGTACATTGTGCCGAAAGTATAGTAGAGATTAAAAGTTCAAACGGTGATGAATATTCTAGATTAGTTTTTGCTGCTGGATATTCTTTTTTAAGAATGGAAAATATTTTTTCAATACGGATTTTTTCTTTTTTATCAATCATTTAAAAATCTTTTATCTTTTATAATCAATCGTTCTACCGGTATATTATTTATTAGATGATTATGAATTATCTCATCAACATCTTCTTTTGTGACTGCACCATACCATATCTGTTCCGGATAGACAACCATCGAGATGCCAAATTCACATGCATCTAAACAGCCCGAAGAATTTGCACGGATTGTAGCATTCAAACCCAATTCTTTTAGTCGTTTTTTTAAATACTCACGAACTTCAACCGAACCTTTGTTAAAGCAGCAACCGCGTGGATGACCATCAGGTCTTTTATTTTCACAGATAAAAATATGTTTTTTAAATCGCGGCAAAGTAAATTATTCTTTTTATGAGCTTGTTATTTAATAAATGGAATGAGAAAATAAATGAATTTTAAAAATTATTTACAATACTTTGTGAAAAAAGTAGCGCGTACGGGAGTCGAACCCGTGATCTCCGCCTTGAGAGGGCGGCGTCCTAGACCACTAGACGAACGCGCCAAATACAAAAAAATATTCAAATATAAAAATAATAAAATATCATTTTTTTGTTATTGTGAATTCCACTCTTCTATTTTGTTCTCTTCCAGAATCTGTCATATTAGATGCAATCGGTTTGGTTTTACCATAACCTTTTGAAGTAACTCTTTTTGTATCTATACCTTTAGAAACAACATAAGTTTTAACTGCATCAGCTCTTTTCTGGGATAGATTCAAATTGTAATCATCAGAACCGATATTATCTGTATGCCCGGACAGTTCAATTTCAACTGTTGGATTATCCTTTAAGAAACTTACAACTTTATCAAGTTCCGGAAATGATTCAGGTAGAAGATTCCATTTGTTAAATTCAAAATACACATTGTTGAGTTGAATTGTTGTACCAACTTTTATCTCTTCTTTTTTGATTTCAAGTTTTTCAGCTTGTGCAATCCAGAAACCGCCGATACCATTTAGTTGAGTATCGCCCCAAGTTGCAATTTTAACTACAAAACCGTCTCGCGAAACTCCTTTTGCTTCGATACTATACCTAATCTGGGAAGTTTTTTCTGCATCAATTACTGTAGGTGTAACAACAACATATGGTTTAGTTTCAAATGGTTTGTCAAAAGTAATTTCTCTTTCAACCATTCTCATCCCGGAATTTTCATGCAGAGTATAGTTGGGTGTGGATTTATCAAAAAAGAAACTGCCGCTCTGAACCTGTGCTGATAAATTCGAGAAACATATAATCATAAAAATAGCTGAAGTAAATAATTTAGCTTTCATGTTCTCTCCAAATATTTAGTTACAATATTTTATTACTAATGTAATTAATTATCTATTAACGGAGAAATAATAAATTATAATCATTAAATAATCTTGTAAAATCATTTTGTAAATCAGTTAAAAGCAAATAGTCTTTATACTGTTTATTTCTAAAATATCTTGAAAGTTTGATGTCAAAGAAATCTTTCCGGGTTATCAATACAGATTGCTGCAGAATATCTTCTAAGCCATCTTTCACAAAGATATCCATACCTTTATATAGGACAAAATAATTTTTCTTAAACATATCCATAGTTATAAAATTTATATCCTGGAAACAATACTGCATTGCCCTTGCATATAGATAACATGTAGGATCAAGAAAAATGAATTTATTTTTGACAGCAGAATAATTGTCATAAATAATTTTAAATAATATCAATAAATTTTCTTCTTGTTGTTCAAGCCGGCTGTTTGCCATAAGATATGAATTGAAAGTTCGATCTATCCATACTTCCGTTATATTAAGTTCTCTTTGTCTCGGTGTATAAAGTGATTCGAGTGATGACTCTTGATAAGGGTAAAATAAAAAAAATAATATTTGAAGAAGCACTACAAATAATACTTGGGGAATATTTATAATTTTTTCATTAAGTAAAATGCTTACTATAAAAAACAATGGTGTAACTATTAATAGAAAATATCCTTTATGGTAAGTAAAAAATGTAAATGCCAGTAAGGGAAGTGTAACCCATAAAATCAATTGTACGATAGGATAACTTGAGAATATTTTTTTAAGATTAATAGTCTGTTCCTTCTTTCTGAACAAAGCGAATAAAAGAACTAATACTAATGGTGCGGCTATATAAAATAAATAAGAAGAAAATTGGAATAGATGCTGTAGTAAGTTTATTCTTGGTAATGGACTGTTAGTTTTATACAAATTAAAATATTCTAATATTCCGCCGGCACTATTTGTAAATGGAATAAACCATAATAGAAATATTATAACTGCAGTAAGATGACTTAACAAAAATATTTTCAAATTCCATTGTTCACTTTTATAATATTTATACCAATAATAAAAATATAAAGGTAAAAGCAGAACGCCGGAGGTCTGTCTAAATCCAGTAGCTAATGCAAATATTAAAGGCAGAGTGAATATATATCTGCTTCTGTTCCCTACAATAAATACCAATGCAGAAAAGAAAAAATCAAATGCATACACTTCCGGTGTTATTGTTTGATACCAGACTAATGGATTAAATATGATAAGCAGCGATGTTACAAAAGCAATTTTTTCATTAAAAAATTTATTTAAAATATAAAAACTTAATAATGCTCCTAAGAGAAAATAAGCAGTCGTTAAAAACATCATTGATGAATGTACATCATTCAAAAAATAATTAATCAGTTTAATAGATTGGACATGTAAATAATAACCGGGTAAATGAGGACGTGTTGATTCAAGAGAAAATGACTGTGTTGCTAAAGCAACACCTATAGTATCCGCATCGTAAAATATTTTTTCAGCTAAGATGATTCTAGAAAGAAGGGCTATAAGAAACAATGCATATGCATGAAAAATAAATTTCTTATTTGTTCCCATTAATTATTACTTGTTATTAATCATATTGTTTAATCAATTCATTAATTTTATCATAATCTTCATTGTTCAAGAAATCTTCTGCGGAGTTAATGTTTTCTAAAGTCTGCATTGAATTACGAGCACCAACAATTGCAGATGTAACAGCTTGATTTTTGAGTACCCAAGCAACAGATAGATTTGCCACAGTTTTGTTATACCGTTCGGCGATTGGTTTTAATGAGTCAACAAATTTTAATGCTTTAGATAAATATGGTTCATTAAAAAATTTAGATCTTTTCCGCCAATCATCATCGGCTAATTTGGTAATATCAAATTTACCGGTTAATAATCCGGCTTGCATGGGGCTGTATGCTACTACACCAATTCCGTTTTTAAAACAGTACGGAATTATTTCATTTTCATAATCTCTATTAAGCATACTATAAGGGGGTTGTAAAGATTGCACATGTTCAATTTTCATACATCGTTCAAGTAATGGAATATCAAAATTACTTACTCCGATAAATCTAACTTTACCTTATCTTTTAAGTTCAGTCATAGTTTCCCAGGATTCTTCAACTGGTGTATCAGG
>CAYXKL010000034.1:0-23154 GCA_964464825.1 uncultured Melioribacter sp.
TTTGATGGGCGCGCGAGCTATCGTCAGCGCGCGATAGAAACGAACGTGGTGGATACGCTCGGCGCGGGAGATGCGTTCATCGGTACCTTTCTCGCGCGGCAGTTGCAGGGGAATTCCATACCCGCGTCACTGGACGCTGCCTCACGCGTCGCGGCGCAGGTCTGCTCGCACATCGGCGGGTGGGAGTGGTTGTAGGGCGAGGTAACCTCGCCCCGTTTTATTGTTTCCACCTTTATATTAATTACAATTTAACAAATCTTGCCTGGAAAAATCTCAAATATTTCGGTTCATAAACCATCTTCAAACCTTTTATCTTCTTTCTATGTTCATAAACTTCAGCAATTGATTCAACCATAACATCAATATGAGATTGTGTATAAACTCTCCGAGGGAAAGTCAAACGAACAAGTTCAAGTTTAGGATATCTTTGTTTTCCGGTTTTGGGGTCTCTGCCTGAAGATACCAAACCTCTTTCCATTCCACGTACACCGCTATCAATATAAATTTCTGCAGCAAGTGATTGAGCCGGATAGAAATCTTGTTTCATATGAGGTAAGAATCTTTTTGCATCAAGAAAAATTGCATGACCACCGTAAGGTTTTACCAATGGTATATTATATTTTTCAAGCTGAACACCGCAATATTCAACTTGCTTTACGCGCATACTGATATTTTCAGGTTTTACCATCTCTTCAATACCGCGAGCCATTGCTTCCATATCACGTCCGGCAAGTCCGCCATAGCTATGAAGGCCTTCATAAATTACAACCATATTACGTGCTTCTTCATAAACTTTTTTATTACGTGTTGCTAAGAATCCGCCTATGTTAACCAACAAATCTTTCTTTGCACTAACCCATAAACCATCAAAGTAAGAACACATTTCTTTAAGTATTTGAGCAACAGATTTATTCAAATAACCTTTTTCTTTCTGTTGAATAAAATATGCATTCTCCGTAGCACGGGTTGCATCGAACCAAAGTTTAACTCCGTATTTCTGTGTGAGTTTATAAATTTCTTTTAAATTAGCCATTGAGAACGGTTGTCCCCCAGCCATATTTACCGGACCGGCCATACTCACATATGGGATTTTATCAGCACCAACTTTTTTAATTAAGTCTTCCAATTTTTGCGGATCAATATTCCCTTTGAATGGATGTTCATTCTCTGCATCGTGTGCTTCATCAATAATTACGTCAACAAAAGTTCCGCCGGCTAATTCCTGATGAACACGTGTTGTAGTGAAATACATATTGCCGGGAATGTAGTCTCCAGGTTTGATCATTATTTTCGAAATCATATGTTCGGCAGCTCTACCTTGATGTGTTGGAACAAAGTAAGGCATTCCGTAATATTTCTTTACATTATCCCACAAGTAATAGAAATTTCTGCTACCGGCATATGCTTCATCGCCAAGCATCAATCCAGCCCATTGATAATCACTCATTGCATTTGTGCCGCTGTCTGTAAGCAGATCAATGTAAACGTCTTCTGATTTTAAAAGGAAAGTATTGTAACCAGCTTCTTTAGCTGCCTTCTCACGGTATTCGCGCGTTGTCATTTTAATAGGCTCAACCATTTTTATTTTGTATGGTTCAGCCCAGCTGTGTTTAATATTTTTTTTATTCATTTTTATCTCCATTTAATAATGAGTTGCAGATTAATTAATTCAACCTTTCAAATCATAATCACTCAAACAAATTTTTTCTTTAATTTTTTTCTTTTCTGTTCAGCAATAATTTCGGAAGAGATGCCGCCGCGTGTGTTGAATTTTGCAGTAATTTTCATGTAGCGCGGCTTGCATACTTTAACTAGATCATCGAGAATTTTATTTGTTACAGCTTCAAAGTAGATTCCATCATTACGATATGATTGCAAATAAAATTTGTAGCTTTTTAATTCAATACAAATTTTATCCGGGATGTATTCTAGAATTATTGTTGCAAAATCCGGCTGACCGGTTTTAGGGCATACCGAGGTAAACTCCGGTGCTGTGTGTATTATTACGTAATCCCTCGCCGGATTTGGATTGGAGAAGGTTTCGAGGAGTTTAATTTTTGAATTCATTATTGATACTCAGTTAATTAATTTTTTTTATATATAGCTTTAACAGAGCTTTACAATCATTACATTTTACAATAAAATATTTTAGTTCTACACCCACCAACCTAATGACGGACAAGCTCTTTATTATCAATTGCATTTCATAAGTAGTTCGGTTTAACTTTATACGGTATCGGATCATCAACACCAGCTTGCTGAAAGCCACGGAGTCTAAAAGCACAGCTATCACATACTCCGCATGCTTCGTCTTCGTTTTGGTAGCACGACCAAGTTAAATGAATCGGTGCTTTTAACTCAATTCCTTTTATTACAATCTCTGATTTTGTTAAATGTATAATTGGAGTTTCAATTTTAATAATCGTTTCAGGTTTAGTTCCAATATTCACAACTTTTTGAAATGCATCATAAAAATCAGGACGACAATCCGGGTATCCGGAAGCATCTTCATAAACTGCACCGATGAATATAGCATCGGCATCAATTGCTTCAGCATAACTTACAGAAGCACTTAAAATATTTGCATTCCTAAACGGTACATATGAAGTAGGAACAAATTTATTTTCAAGATCCGCTTTAGCAACTTCGATATTTTTATCAGTAAGTGATGAAGAACCAATTTTTACAAAATGAGAAAAATCTATAACAATTCTTTTTTCTGCTTTATAAAAATCGGCAATATCATGAAATGCTTTAAGCTCTCGTGATTCAGTACGCTGACCATAATTGAAATGAACAAGTGCTAACCGGTAATCTTTATTAGCTATTGCTGTTGTTACACAACTATCCATTCCTCCACTTACGGCTACAACTGCTAACTTATTCTTCAGCAATCTCAAATCCCTAACAATTTTATCAATATTGAGATTAAAAATAGCAAATTGGAGAGTGATAATAAAAGATGCACTACATTTTTACTTATTAGATAAATAAATAAGTAAAATTAGCTTAAAAGCAAAGTCGTGGAGAATTTGCGGAATCCATAGAGAGGAGCAATTATTTAATAAAAAGGATAACCGCAACAACTAAACTGATAACAGACGAAACAATAAACGGAACGGAAGAACCAAACTGATCCCACAAAACACCGGCTAATATCGAGCCGATCAATACTGCTAAACTTGTGCAAGTGGTATATAAACCAATTGCAGAACCGATAAATCTATTATCAGTAATATCACTAATCCATGCTTTTGCAATTCCTTCTGTAAACGACGCATATAAACCGTATAAAGCAAAACAGATCCATATAATTACTGGATTATTGTTAACTGCAAAAAGAAAATAGACTAAAGAAAAAATAAATAATCCTAAAACAAATATTTTTTTCTTGCCTACTTTATCGGAGATTATACCAATCGGGTAAGATGATAAAGCATAAATTAAATTGTAAAAAATATAACCTAAAATAGAAGCAATATCGGAATTAGTTATGTTTTTCGAGCGCAAAATTAAAAATACATCACTGCTGTTAACCAATGAAAATATCGTAATTAGTATTAATAGAATTTTATATTCTTTGGTTGATTGCTTCCAAAAATTCAGCAGAAAATTTTTCTCTTTTGTTACTGTTTTAATTTTGAAATTATCTTTAGTATTTAAAGCAAAAATAATTGCAGCAAGAGAAGGAACTGCAGCTAATAGAAATATCATTGTGTAATTACCCGGGCAGATACCAAGGATTAAAATGGCAGCTAGTGGACCAAGAACAGCCCCAATTGTATCCATCGCTCTATGAAATCCGAATATAGCACCAGAATTATTTTCCGAATAACTTGATAGTAAAGCGTCGCGCGGTGCAGTTCTAATTCCTTTACCAATTCGATCTGAAATTCTAGAAAAAATTACTACAAATAAATTTGGGAAAATACCCGGTACAGGTTTTACAATACCAGATAAAGTGTAACCAATTTTTACAAATAAAGAGCGTTTACCAATTTTATCCGATAGTGTACCAAATATTCCTTTAAGTAATCCGGAAGTAACTTCAGCAAATCCTTCAATCAATCCAACAACTGTCATAGAAGAACCTAAAACAGTTGTTAAAAAGATCGGGGTAATAGGATAGAGCATCTCGCTTGCAAAATCTGTGAAAAGACTGATGAATCCTAATATCCAGACAGATCTTTTTATTTTGCTTTTTTTCACCAAAAACCAATACTCATAAATTTTTCCTATTAAAAGTTAATAATTTTTAGTTGACATTTTGCTTACAAGTTTTAACATTGCAATAAGACAAATCGAATGTTTGAATGACCGCACTTCTATAAACATCTCAATCTACAAATATTAAAGGAAGGAGTAAGTTATGGAATATTATGAACTTCACCCGGTTACACCACAAATGCGTTTTATTAACAAAGCAGTGGAGGTTTTAAGAAACGGCGGAGTGATAATTTACCCAACCGATACGGTCTATGGTATCGGCTGTGATATCTTTAACCATGATGCTCTTCAAAAAATTTATGATATAAAACATGAATCAGGCACAAAACTTTTTAGTTTTATTTGTCCTGATCTTAAAGATATTGCAAAGTACGCAAAAGTATCTGACTATGCTTATAAAACTATGAAGAAGTTATTACCCGGTCCTTACACATTTGTTCTTCCGGCAGCTAAAGAAGTACCAAAAAAATTATGGACAAAAAGAAAAACCGTCGGCATTAGAGTACCGGATCATCCAATAGCATTAATGCTTGCAAAGGAATTAGGAAATCCAATTGTTAGCACATCAGTAACAAACAGAAAGGGAGAAATACTATTCAATCCGGATGAAATTAAAGCAATTTTTAATCCGCATGTTGATCTTATGCTTTCAACCGGTGCATTGGAAGGTAATCCATCAAGTATAATTGATTTAAGCAGAGAAGAACCGGAAGTAATCCGCGAAGGTGCCGGTGATGTTAGTATGTTTTATTCATTTGTTTAATAAAGTGAGGATATAAAAATCCGCAGACCTAAATGATTTAAGTTAATGCAGCAATCCGGAGATTATTAATAGTACTTTGGAAAAGACCAATTAACCAATCCAATTTTCTGAAGTATAAGATAAGGGCTTGCTTTTTTTCTCGGATCTATCTGAAATTGGCTTAGAACTATTAAACCTAATATCGCTGGGAGATAAGTAATCGGAAATTAAAGCAAGCTTTTTTTCTTCTTCTTTAATAGCCGTATCAGTTCTGTTTTGAACATTACCTTTAGGATTTTTCCAATTCAATACCGGTTTTGATTTCGATATAGGCTGTACGTTCATACGCACCTCCTATTAAGATTTGTTATTACAATTTCGAATAGAATAATAGAGAAGAATATTTTCTACTCAAATATACAAAAAAATTAGGTTTAAGTAACCTCAAATCGTTAGCTGCTAATTTTCTTCTCTATAAACCACAGTTGCAGATGCTTGTCTTGAGGCAAGTAATGTTATTTCTGCAATGTTTACATGAGGTGGTCTTGTAGCACAATAAATTACAGCATCTGCAACATCATCACCCGTAAGAGGAGTTAAACCTTTATAAACATTTTTTGCTTTTTCTTTATCACCATAAAATCTGATATTACTGAAATTAGTCTCAACCAAGCCGGGATCAATTGTACTAACAAGAATATTTTTATCTATAATATCCATACGTAAAGAGCGTGTTATTGCATCAACTGCATGCTTGGTTGCACAATACACAGCGCCTTTTGGGTAAGCATCATGACCGGCAATTGAACCCATATTAATTATATGTCCGGATTTTCTTTCAATCATGCCGGGTAAAATTGCGTGAGCAACATATAATAATCCTTTAACATTAGTATCTATCATTTCATCCCAACCATCGGGATCATCATCATAAAATTTATTTAATCCTTTTGCAAGTCCGGCATTATTTATCAGTATATCAATATTTTTCCATTCTTCGGGAAGATTATTAACAGAATCAATAACTGCTTTTCTATCTCTTACATCTAATTGAAAAGCAAAAACCTTTACATTAAATTTTTTCCGAATATCATCCGCTATATCATTTAGTAAATTCATTCTTCTAGCATTTATAATAATATTTGCACCTTCTTTAGCAAATGCATATGCACATGATTTACCAATACCCGAAGTAGCGCCGGTAATAAAAACAATTTTATTTTTTAATGATTGCATCTTTTCTCCATATTGAATTACACAAAATTAACTTCGTTGTCTGCAATTCCCAAATTATTAACTAATATTAGACAAAACATCCAAAATTTTATATTTTACTAATCGAAATTTGCAACCTAACATATCACATCATTTTAAATACAGAATTATTTGGAAAGGATAGAATTACAAGAGAATAAAGTAAAGACTCAGCTGATTTGTTACCATTGCGGTGACGAGTGTCCTGATGATTTAATTCACATTGATGAAAAAATATTCTGCTGCAACGGATGCAAAACCGTTTTTGAAATCCTTAACCATAATAACCTTTGTGATTATTATTCTATTGATAAAAATCCCGGTATAACCCAAAAGAAACAGATCAAAAGAAATTATGATTACCTTCAAGATGATGATCTTATTAAAAAACTGCTCGATTTTTCTAATGATAAATTGTCGAAGGTTACATTAAGCATACCTCAAATGCATTGCAGTTCATGTATCTGGATTTTAGAAAATCTAAATAAGCTGGATACGGGAATAATAAGTTCACAAGTAAACTTCTTGCAAAAAAAATTATCAATTAATTTTGACAATAAATCTACATCATTAAAATCAATAGTTGAACTTCTTGATTCAATAGGTTACGAACCGGATTTAAATCTTGATGATTCAACTAAGGTAATTAATAAAGAGTACAAAAAACTTTATTACAAAATAGGTATTGCCGGTTTTGCGTTTGGCAACATTATGCTGCTCAGTTTTCCTGAATATCTTTCAATAGGCACTAATGAATTACCAGAATTAAAAAGGATTTTTGCTTACATAAATATTCTACTGGTTCTGCCGGTTTTCTTTTACAGCAGTGCCGATTATTATATCTCTTCATGGAAAGGATTAAAGAAAAAAATTATAAATATTGATGTACCCATAGCTCTTGGTATTTTTGTTCTGCTAATAAGAAGTATAATAGATATAGTTTTTATGAATGGCGCCGGTTATCTCGATTCTCTTTCTGGATTAATATTCTTTCTTTTAATTGGAAGATTATTTCAAAATAAAACTTATGATTCTCTGAATTTCGAGAGAAATTATAAATCATATTTCCCAATTTCAGTTACAATTAAAAAAAATAGTACAGAAACTACAATTCCAATAGAAAAACTTTCTGTAGGTAATAGAATAATTGTGCGTAATAATGAATTAATACCGGCAGATTCTATATTAATTAAAGGAGAAGCAAATATCGATTACAGTTTTGTAACCGGTGAATCAACTCCGATTGCAAAACATAACGGTGAAGAAATATTTGCTGGCGGAAGACAAATTGGAAGTGCTATTGAATTGGAAACGATAAAGGAAGTTTCTCAAAGTTATTTAACACAGCTCTGGAATAGTAAGTCATTTAATAAAGACAACGAACCTAAAATTGTAACACTCGCTAATTCTATTAGTAAACACTTCACAATATCGGTTTTGTTAATTGCATTTGCAGCTTCCCTCTATTGGTATATAAATGATCCATCATTAATCTTTGATGCTTTTACTGCAGTTTTAATAGTAGCTTGTCCATGCGCTTTGGCTTTATCAACACCATTTACTATGGGTAACACACTTCGGATTTTTGGAAAAAATAAATTTTATTTGAAAAATACAGATAGCATTGAAAAGCTCGCATCAATTGATACAGTTATTTTTGATAAAACTGGCACAATTACAGAGAACGGATTATCCGACGTAAAATTTATAGGTAGCATTTTAACTGAAGATGAACTTTCTCTAATAAAATCTACTGTCCGGAATTCTTCCCACCCATTAAGTATCGCAATTTACAAATCATTGGTTAGCTCATCTTTACATCCAGTCGATTATTTTGATGAAGAACCCGGAAAAGGAATAACTGCTGTTGTTAACGGGTCGGAAATTAAGGTCGGCTCTTTAGAATTAATTAATTACGAAAAAAATAAAACTGTAAATGCTAATACAAAAGTGTATGTATCAATAAACCGTAATATCAAAGGATATTTTAATATATCCAATAAATATAGAGAGGGTTTAAAGAAAATTATTTCCGATTTGGATAAAGATTATGAAATAAAACTTTTATCGGGTGATAATGAAAGTGAAAAAGCTAAGCTGCAAGAATATTTTGGTGATAACAAAGAATTGTATTTCAATCAATCACCTCACGATAAACTGAATTTTGTAACAACATTACAGAAAAATGGGAAAAAAGTGTTGATGATTGGTGATGGCTTAAACGATGCCGGTGCATTGAAACAAAGCGATATTGGAATTTCTATCTCAGACGATATTAATAATTTTTCTCCAGCTTGTGATGGAATATTAGATTCTAAAACTTTTTCGAGATTGAGTGATTTTATTAGATTCACTAAAAAAAGTAAAAACATCATAATTTTAAGTTTTGTTTTATCATTCATATATAATTTAATTGGACTTTATTTTGCAGTTCAAGGTTCTTTATCGCCTTTAACAGCAGCAGTATTAATGCCTCTAAGCTCTATTTCTGTTGTGGTCTTTACTACTGTTTCTGTTAATTTAAGTGCAAGAAAAGAAAGATTTTTATAATGTCAGTAATTTTAATTTTAATCATAGCAAGTTTGTTTGTGGCTGGTGGATTTTTAATTGCTTATTTGTGGGCTGTACGCAGCGGCCAGTACGATGATAAGTTTACACCATCAATTAGAATTTTATTTGAGGATTCTAAAAGGAGTGCAGAACGAAAAGATCAGAATTCAGAACGTAGAAATCAAAATTCAGATTGAAATACTAAGAAATTAATAAAATAATAAATAATAAATTCTAAACTCTGCACATTGAATTTTACATTTTATTTAAAAGTTTTTATCATAAATTCAGGAGTGATTGATGCAAGTCGAAAAATTTAGTTACGACAATCAAATCGTCAAGCAGTTCTCGATTGCTGCACTTATTTTTGGTATCGTTGGAATGCTTGTTGGTTTAATTCTTGCAATTCAATTATATATGCCGGAATTAAATTTAGGACTTCAATACATAACTTTCGGAAGGATACGCCCTCTTCATACAAATGCTGTAATTTTTGCTTTCGTAGGAAATATAATTTTTGCCGGTGTTTATTATTCTCTTCAGAGAGTCTGTAAAGCAAGAATGTACAGTGACTTCCTAAGCAAATTTCACTTTTGGGGATGGCAAATAATTATTGTTCTTGCTGCAGTTACACTTCCACTTGGCTTAACAACAAGTAAAGAATACGCTGAATTAGAATGGCCTATCGATATAATGATAGCAATAGTATGGCTTTCGTTCGGATATAATATGTTTGGTACAATAATAAAGAGACGAGAAAAACATATGTATGTTGCAATTTGGTTTTACATTGCAACTTTTGTAACTATCACAGTTCTGCATGTAGTCAATTCAATAGAAATTCCAGTTAGCTTAACAAAAAGTTATCCTATTTATGCCGGCGTGCAAGATGCGTTAACACAATGGTGGTACGGACATAATGCAGTTGCATTCTTTTTAACTACACCGTATTTGGGACTGATGTATTATTTTCTTCCCAAAGCTGCAAATCGTCCGGTTTATTCTTACCGGCTTTCAATACTTCATTTTTGGGCATTGATATTTTTATATATCTGGGCTGGTCCCCACCACTTACTTTATACTGCATTACCTGATTGGGCACAATCTTTAGGAACAGTTTTTTCTGTAATGTTAATTGCACCATCTTGGGGAGGAATGTTAAATGGTCTTTTAACTTTACGCGGTGCATGGGATAGGGTCAGAGATGAACCAATTCTAAAATTTATGGTAGTTGCTGTTACAGCATACGGTATGTCAACATTCGAAGGTCCGATGTTATCTTTAAAAAACTTTAACGCAATCACTCATTATACAGATTGGACAATTGCACACGCTCACGTTGGTGCACTTGGCTGGAATGGTTTTCTCTCTTTTGGAATTCTTTATTGGATGATACCCAAAATGTGGGGAACGCAATTATATTCAAAAAAACTGGCTAATCTACATTTCTGGATTGGAACACTTGGAATAGTTTTTTATGCAATTCCACTTTATTGGGCTGGCTTAACCCAATCATTAATGTGGAAGCAATTCACTCCACTTGGAATTTTACAATATCCTAATTTTCTTGAGACAGTTATACAAATTATACCAATGTATATATTACGTTCTATTGGCGGACTATTATTCTTAACCGGAACAATTCTATCAGTGTACAATCTTATCAAAACAGCAAAGCAAGGTTCATTTATAAAAAATGAAGAAGCGGAAGCCGCACCTTACATTAAAGAAAAAGATCAAATGAAACGTGGATTAATTCACAGATGGTTGGAAAAACGTCCGGCACAATTTGCTGTTTTAGCTTTAGTGGTTGTACTGATTGGCGGTCTTGTTGAATTACTTCCAACCTACTTAGTAAAATCAAATATCCCAACTATAGCAAGTGTTAAACCTTATTCACCATTAGAATTGCAAGGACGGGATATTTATATTCGCGAAGGATGTAATACATGCCATTCTCAAATGGTTAGACCTTTTAGGTCCGAAACTGAAAGATACGGTGAGTATTCAAAGGTTGGTGAGTTCGTTTATGATCATCCATTTTTATGGGGTTCAAAAAGAACTGGCCCGGATCTACATCGTGAAGGGGGAAAATATTCAAACCTATGGCATTATCTCCATTTTGAAGACCCGAGACAAATGTCTCCCGGATCAATTATGCCCCCTTATCCTTGGTTATTTACACAATCAATTGATACATCTTCTACTCCAACTAAAATAAATGTTATGAGAACAATAGGTGTTCCCTATGAAGAAGGTTATGAAAATTTTGCTAATCAGGATTTGATTAAACAAGCAAATGCAATTGCAGATGATTTGTTGAACAATGGTATTCCGGCAGAACCGGATAAAGAAGTAATTGCACTCATTGCTTATCTGCAGCGGTTAGGAATTGATATTAAAGGTAACCAGCCAAGTGTAAAATAAGGATTAATATGATATCAAAATATTTCAGTTCGCTTGAAGGTATTTCAATTTTCGGAATTATTGGCTTGATAATTTTTTTCGGAATGTTTACAGTCCTGATTATTTGGGTATTAAAGCTGGACAAACAATATTCTACAAAAATGAAAAATCTACCATTGGAAACTCCAATAAAAAATAATAACAACACCGAGAGTAAAAATGAGATCAAATAAGAATTTATTCGGTTTATTAATTTCTCTTTTTTTCTTTTTTCAACATACAGAAATATTAGCCGCGGCAGATGAATCAATTGATAAGGTTATGAAATTCATGCTGGTTGTAACTATTATAGTTATTGCAATTGTGCTTTGGCTTACTGTAGTGTATTCCGAGAAAAATGATTATGAAGGCAATTTATTTAAAGCACCGCTTACTGCATTAAAGAATGCACTAACAAAATCTACACCTATTGAAAAAGAACAAGAGATCTTGCTGCATCACAATTATGATGGAATTCAAGAATTGGATAACCGTATTCCACCATGGTTTGCAGCTTTATTTTACGGAACAATAATTTGGGCAGTAATTTATTTCTTAAGTTATCATGTTTTTGATGATGGACAGGTACAATCGAAAGAATATAATTTAGAAATTCAGCAAGCTGCAATTGAAAGACAAATATTAATTAAAACCGGCGCTTTCTTAAACGAAGAAACAGTAACTTTTATCAACGATGCCACTTCACTTTCCGAAGGAAAGGAAATTTATATTAAGAATTGTGTTACCTGTCATGGACAAAACGGAGAAGGATTGGTTGGTCCGAATCTTACTGATGATTACTGGATACATGGTGGTGGAATAAAAAATATTTTTAAAACTGTTAAATATGGCGTACCCCAAAAAGGAATGATAAGCTGGGAAACACAATTAGATCCAAAGAAAATGCAAGCTGTATCGAGTTATATTATAACATTACATGGTACTAATCCACCCAACGGCAAACAACCGGAAGGGACAAAGTGGGAAGAAGAAAAAACTGATTCGTTAAAAACGATTGGCAGCTAAAATTGCGGTTAACAATTTGTTTTAACACTTTTTGTGGAACTTTGTGCATTCTTCGTGTTCCTTCGTGAAATAAAAACTGAAGATATATTACGGATCCGCTTGTGGGTATCACAAAGAATTGTGATGTAAAGACAACATAAATGGTATCTATACTATTTGGCAATATAATTGGAAAATTTAATATGGAAAATATTTACGGATTATAAACGGATTAATCAGAATTTATTATGAATAAAGAATTAAAATCGAATGAAGAAGCATTTAGGGATTCCATCGCTACGGTTACAAAAGAAGGTAAACGGAAATGGATTTATCCTAAAAAACCATACGGCAGATTTTATAATGCACGTACAATTGTAAGTTTTCTGCTTCTTTTATTTCTCTTTGCAGCTCCTTTTATTAAAATTGATGGTCATCCATTTCTAATACTCAATATCTTTGAACGTAAGTTTATCATATTCGGAATTCCATTCGGTCCGCATGATCTTCATCTATTTGCTCTTACTATGATCGCTTTTATTGTCTCAATATTTTTATTCACAGTAGTTTACGGAAGATTATTCTGCGGCTGGATTTGTCCTCAAACAATTTTTTTAGAAATGGTTTTCCGTAAAATTGAATATTGGATAGAAGGAGATGCAAATAAACAACGTATTTTAAATAACACAAAATGGAATGGAGATAAATTCATAAAGAAAAGTTCAAAACACTTAATCTTTTTGTTCCTTTCATTTATTATTTCAAACATTTTCCTTTCCTACATAATCGGTATTGATTCACTCAGGCAATATATATCTGATTCACCTATTGAACATTTCGGAACATTTGCTGCAGTATTGTTTTTTTCCGGTGCATTTTACTTTGTCTTTGCATCTTTCCGCGAACAAGCTTGCGTTCTTGTATGTCCGTATGGAAGGTTGCAAGGTGTGATGTTAGATCAGAATTCAATTGTAATACATTATGATTACAAACGCGGTGAACCCAGAGGGAAAATAAAAAAAAGTGATGCTCAAAATCTTGGTGATTGTATTGACTGTCATTTATGTGTTGATGTATGCCCAACCGGAATAGATATAAGAAATGGTACTCAGCTTGAATGTGTAAACTGTACAGCTTGTATTGATGCGTGCGACAATGTTATGGATAAGATAAAACGCCCCAGAGGATTAATCCGATATGCATCTAAAAATGAAATAGAAACTTCAAAAAGATCAATATTTACTCCGCGTGCTATTGGTTATACAGTTGTATTAATTCTCTTAACTATTGTGCTTGCTTTTATGCTTATTAATAGATCCAAAGTAGAGTTGAGTATCTTACGTACTCCCGGTACTCTTTTTCAAGAACAGCCCGGAAATAAAGTAAGCAATATCTATGACCTGAAAATAATTAATAAATCTTTTGATGTTTTACCAGCATCACTACAATTGCAAAATCTAAATGGTGAAATAAAACTTATCGGAAATAATTTAAAAGTAGAACCGCAAGGTGTTACTGAAGCAAAATTTTTAGTTGTTCTGCCTAAAGATGAAATCAAACAAATGAAAACAAACTTAAAAATTGCAGTAGTTTCCAACGGTAAAATATTGGATGTAATAGATACTGCATTTTTAGCGAAGGTGAAATTAAAATGAAAATTTCGTGGGGAGTAAGAATTGCACTGGTTTATATAATATTTGTTGTGGCGTTGGTTGCTGCTGTAATTGTTTTTATAAATGAAGATGTGCATCTTGTTACTGATGAATATTATGCTAAAGAGCTTGTATATCAACATCAAATAGATAAAATTAATAGAACTAACAATCTTACAGAACAACTTATAATAATTACGGAAAAAGAATCTATCCATTTTAACTTCCCAAAAATTTTTAGATATAATGATCTAAGCGGTTCAATCTATTTTTATCGTCCTTCCGATTCAGATAAGGATTTTGTTGTAAAAATAAAACCGGATTCATCAAATACTCAATCTGTTCCTACAGAAAGTTTGGAAAAAGGATTATGGAAACTTAAAGTTGAATGGTATGCAAAAGATATTTCTTATTATAACGAAAAAATTTTAATGATAAACTAATGGAAATTTGGACAGGTTTTATAGTTGGATTAGTCGGCAGTTTACATTGCGTTGGTATGTGCGGACCGATTGCCTTAGCTTTACCTATTTTCGGCGATTCAAATTTAAAAATTATCTACGGACGTATTCTTTATAACATTGGCAGAATTATTACATATACTTTTTTAGGTGCTATGTTTGGCTTATTCGGCAGCCGTTTAATTTTATTTGGTCTTCAACAAGATTTATCTATAATAATTGGAATTCTGTTATTTTTTTATGTTGTATTACCAAGAAAAATAAAAAATAGAATTACTGAATTTAAAATTTATCGTTCTATTTCTGAATCATTCAAAAAACAGTTTGCAATACTATTATCCCAAAAATCAAATTCATCACTCTTAACTATTGGAATATTAAACGGACTTCTTCCTTGTGGATTCGTTTACGTTGGCATAGCCGGGGCAGTTACAACTGTTGATTTTATATCTGGCGCTCTTTATATGATGCTTTTTGGATTGGGAACTTTCCCAATTATGTTTGCAACAAGTATGCTGGGTAAAATTATTAACATAAATATCAAAAGAAAAATTAACAGATTAATTCCCGTATTTACAATTATACTTGCATTATTATTTATTCTGCGCGGCTTAAATCTTGGGATTCCATATATTAGTCCTAAATTCAGTAAAGCTGTATCTGTTCAGCAAGATTCACATTGCCATTAATTATAAAATATTAAAATTTTTATTCTGCCTCAATTTTTCAATATTACGATTTTTATATGATATTTTTGATTAAACTGTAACAAAGATTTTCTTAAATTTAATCGGTAAATAAAATACTAAGTGATTTAAATGAATAATAAAATTTTATCAAAGGCAGAAGCTTTTGCACTAAATCTTTTAGAATCCAAGAGTATTAGCAACCATGTATATCATGATGTAAACCATACAAAAGAAGTTGTTGAATCCGCAGAAATTATTGGGCGTACATCGGGTTTGTCAGATTCTGACTTGGAGATAGTTTTACTTGCTGCCTGGTTTCATGATGTAGGTTATAAAGATAAAAATGAAGGGCATGAAGAAATTAGCGTAAAATATGCTCAGGATTTTTTAACAAAAGAGAAATATGACCCTATTAAAATTGAAAAAATTAAAAGATGTATCCTCGCAACTAAAGTACCGCAGAAACCAAAAAATATTTTAGAAGAAGTTTTATGTGATGCTGATCTTTCACATCTCGGAAAAAAGAATTTCAAAAGCCGCAATAATCTTTTTAGAGAAGAATATGAATATTTATTCGGCAGACCATTAACTGAATATGAGTGGCTGAAAAAAACTATTGATTTTTTAACTCAGCATAAATTTTTTACTGAATATGCTGCTTTAGAATATGAGTCACAAAAACAAAAAACGCTGAATAAATTGCAGAATAAATTAAAAAAAATAATTGAAGAAGGATCCGATGACAATGACAGCAATGGAGATAAAAAAAAAGATTCTAATGAAATAAAAAAAGCCGGCAGAGGTGTTGAAATTATGTTAAGAAACGTTATGCGTACACACGTAGAATTCAGCGCCATGGCTGATAGCAAAGCAAATATTATGATTAGTGTAAATACTCTTATGCTTACTGCACTTTTTGCACTTCTCGGCAGCAAACTCGATTCTAATCCCCATTTAATTCTACCAACTTTCACTTTAGCACTGGTTAGTTTGGTTACTTTAATCTTTGCTGTGATTGTTACACGTCCCAAAATTTCTTCCGGCGTTTTTACACGTGATGATATCAATAACAAAAAAGCTAATCTTTTATTCTTTGGTAACTTTTATAAAATGGGTTTCAATGACTTTAGCTGGGGAATGAAAGAGACGATTACAGATAAAGAATATTTATACGATTCGATGATTAAAGATTTTTATTACCTCGGCCAGGTATTGGGGCACAAATACCGTTTTCTAAGAATCTGCTTCAATATTTTTATTTACGGTGTAGTCATATCAGTTATAATTTTTGTTATTGCAATTCTATTCTCCGCAACACCAACATCAATTAATCCATTCACAGACTAACATCCAATGAAAAAAATAATTCTTATCCGTCACGCAAAATCAAGCTGGGATGATCCGAACCTTACCGATTTTGAACGTCCATTGAATAAACGAGGCAAACGAGATGCCCCTTTTATGGGAAAACTCTTAAAGAAAGAAAAAATTATGCCTGATCTTATTATATCGAGTCCGGCAGTTCGTGCTATAACTACTGCACAAATAATTTCAGAAGAACTTGATTATCCAAAAAAGAAAATTGTTATTGAAGATTGTATTTATGAATCGGGTATTAAAGAAATTGAATCGATCATTCAAAAATTAGACAACAAATTAAACACAGTTTTTTTATTCGGACACAATCCAACATTTACATCTTATGCCAATCATTTGGGTGATAAATTTATTGATAATGTTCCAACATGCGGTATAGTTGGAATAAAACTCGATATTGAAAAATGGAAGGATGTAGAACGTGGTAAAGGAACAGTTTATTTGTTTGAATACCCAAAGAAGTATTTATAGAGAAAAATTACTTTATAACCTCCTGAATTCTGCAAACCGATTTGAATTGACAGTAACGGCAGACTATTTCTTCTCTGTTATCATGCGGAGATAATCCAAAACATCCTTTAGAAATGCTTTCTATAAAATTGTGAATGTGTTCCAATGTTAATTTTACTAATTCATCCGTTCTAAGATTATCTTCACTCCTTCCTAATGAAACTTTATTCTTTCCAAATTCATCTTTGGCATATTTTAGTGAATAGATAAACATTTCATTTGGTGAAAAATCTTTATTGAATTTTCTTTTTAATAATTCTTGCGCTGCGAATAAATAAACCGGTAGCTGTAGTGAGATTCCATTTTTTAATTCTTTAAACGAAGGTTTCTTGCCCGATAATTTATAATCGACAATATTGAATGAATAACCTTCTTTAGAAATTTCAATACGATCGATTTTGCCTCTCAACTTCATTCCGTCTATCTTAATTGGCTCTGTATCGCTAATATTTTTATCAGCATCGCTTTCCTTTAAAGATCCGAAACTAACTTCGAAATATTTTGGAATATATTGTTCAGTGTTTTCGGATTCATATTCAATGAATCTGCTTAAAATCGATTCGTTCTTATTTCCATCAATACCGAGTAGTTTTTCTTTTTCATAAAAGTTAATTGGAGAATTAAACAATCCTTGTGAAATATGTTCTTCTGCAATCTTATAAATTATTTCTTGCAGTTTCTTAAAATTCTTTTTATCAGATAAATTCAAATTTATATTTTCATCTCTTATAAAAGTGTAAAACTTATACAATATGGAATGCAATATTCTGCCCATTTCTTTAGCTTCAATATCCTCTGATGGATCTTCTATTGCTTGAATATTTAAGACACGTTCAACAAAAAATTTGAAAGGACATTTTGAATATGTTTCTAATTGTGATACTGAATACTGCTTGTCTGCAATTTTTCTCAAATGATTTATCGAATTATCGGAAGTATTATTTGCTTTATAGTTATTAATCAGATATCCGGTGTATGGTGATTCAGCAAAAGGATTTAACTCCCTCATTTTTTCCGTATCTATAGCTTTTAAAACCCAGTCATAATCATTATAAACTGTGTTCTTAAACTTTTCAATTTCAGTTTGATCACCATTATTCATCACATTTACAGAATATAATTCAAGTTCTTCTCTGGAAAACAACGTATCAGAATAATTAATTTCTGATAATTCAGAAATATTAAATAAATTTTCAAAATCTTTCATGAAGGTTGATACTACTAATTCTCTTCCGGCATCAGTAAGCGGGTATGATAAATATAATTTTTTGTTCCATACAGAAAGTGCTTGATAAAATCTGTTCCGTTCTTCGGAATAGTGAGTTGTATTTTGTTTTTTATATGCACCGGAATAAAATATTTGTGGCATAAATCGTGTTGGGAAATCACCGTCACATAATCCGCCGATAAATAAATAGTCATACTTTAATCCGCGAATTTCTTCAAATGAAGTGATTTGCACTCCATAATTCGATTTTTCTTTAACATTAAAACGTGCCCAACTGCATATCGTTCTTAATTGATCCATAAAGAAACGAAGATTAAATTCTGTATTAGAACCGTGTTCATCTTCCAGCAAATCGAACACTTCGTCAATAGTTTCAATAAATTCTGAAAAGCTCCGAACATTTTCTTCCTGATTTTGATTACTGCGTAATAGAATAAAGGGTATTTCTGTTTGATTAATAAATTGATACAGTTTTTTCTTAAAAATCGGAATTGTATTTTTTCCTTCAAATGGTTTTAAAAGCAGATCGAGCTGATTTATATCATTAAGTGCTTTAGTGTAGCTTTCTCTAAGTTTATCCGATTCTTCACTATCATCATCAATGTTATTATTCAAATTATTAATAGCATCAGTTAAAATACTAATCCAATTATTCCTTCCGGAAACAATTTTCAATTCTGATGAAACCCAGTACAAATTAGAATAATCAAAATTATCAGTTTTAATATAGCCACTGCTTAAAGCACGTAAAATATTATTGTAATAAAAACCATTTTCGGATATTTCAATAAAATTTACTACAGCACTTACTGGATTAGAATTATCAAGTGCTGTTCGATCAGTTAAATTAAAAGCAAGACCGTATTTTAGAAACAGATCGCGAACAATAACAGAGTAGTTTTGGATTAAATTAAACGCTACACAGATTTGATTCGGCTTTACTTTCTCTTCAATTATCAACCTTTTTATTTCTCTAGCAATTAAATCAATTTCATTTTCACGATCATGGGCTGCAATTTTGAATATTTGATCTTTATAATTTAATTTCTTTTTAACGCTGTAATTATTAAATAAATTATCACGAATTGTTTTATTGAATTTCTTTAATGAAAGTTCACCAACATCTTTTATCTTTCTGAACCCACATTCGTATAATTTCTTGTAACATTTATCGAGATGCTCAAATAAAAATTTATTATCACCGTAATCGAAGTTTATGTAAAAATTAATATGCAGTGATGATAAATTATTCAGAATCTGGATTTCAGGTAACGTGAATTCATCGAAACCATTTACTAAAATTAGATCCACATCATTATATAATTTTTTAAAATTAGTTTCGAATAAAGGAAAAGATAACCGATTTAGCTCTTTGTAAATATCACCTAAATCATACGCATTCAGAGAGGAACATTTTTTTAAATAATTTTGATAAATATCAGCAATATCGTCTGCTTTATTTTTTTCTGTTTTATCAAGCTTTTCAGCTTCATTTCTTAATTGTACCGGATCAATACCGTGAAGTTTATATTCAGTTATTACATTTTTAATCTTCTCAAGTGTTCCAGTCGGTAATTCTTTTTTATAAATAGAAAAATAACGGAGTTTCGACTGCTGAGCTGCTTGTTTAATAAAAACAGTTGATGCTGCTTCGCTTAATTGGCGGTAAGGTGTGGATACTTTAAGAAGTTTTGATGCCAGTGTTCCTAATGTTTCAACATTAATATTATTTGCATATTTATTTGGTGTTGATGAGATAATTTCCTTTTTAATATTCCTTGCTTTTCTGTTAGTAGGTACAATCAGTAATAATTGTGATGCACAACCCGACTCAATCTTATCGAGGTACAATTTGTCAAGGTCAATTTTTTCAATATTTTCTTTTGTAAGAATCATAATTATGTATTACCCGTTTCAATCCAATAAATTATTTACTTATCAGAGATTCTAAAATCAAATTTTTATAAGATTTCCTGATTTGCTTACTGATATCAATATCCAATTTCGAAATTATTTCATCAAACCGCTGCTTTGCCTCAGCCTTCCCTTTTTTTACAAGTGTTTCCAATTCTAAATATTTACCTAAACCTTTTACATTATCTAAGTGTATTCTTGTGTCTTTATAAAGAAATAATTTTCTTCTTTTTTCAACAATAATTTCAATATTTAATAAATCCGATAAATATTTTTCCGGATTTTCTCCTTTCAAAAAAAGCAATTGATAATCACTCCATCTTTTTCCGGTTTCATCGCGCAGATATTTTATTAAACAATATGTCCCGTTTTCTACTCTTAGTTTAAGGAGTCCATTCTTTAAATGATAATAAATATCTTTTTGATGAAGGATTCCTTTAAATTCAGCATTCATTCGTACTAACTTTTTTTCAAATATTGAATGAGATTGAGTCTTTATCTTTAATTCTAAATTAAGCGGCATAATCGATTAATAATAACAATTAATAAATATTTTAATACCAAATTAATGATATTGATTTTAAATATAATATCTATAATTTTGAATTAAAGCTTAGCAAAAGGTTTTGAAAAATGAAAGTATTTATTCACATATTGCTGATATTATTACCAATTGTCTCACTTCAAGCACAACGGATTGGCGAGTTGGCTCCCGAAAAATCGCCTGAGGTTTTCCCTGATAACAGCTGGGGTGCAGATCTTATGTTTGGGGAAGGAGGATTCGGATTGGGCACATTCTTACGTAAAAACTTTTCACACGATATAACCGGATTTGTAGATTTATCATTTTCCGAATCTAAAGATGACCGCGAGGTTGAGTATATCGATTTTTGGGGTAACAAATTTACATTAGGTAAAGTGAACAGAGTTTTCTTAATACCTTTGAATTTTGGAATTCAATACCGTCTATTTTCAGAATCACTTACAGATAATCTCCGTCCATATATTAATGCCGGAGTTGGACCAACATTGGCAGTATCCACACCTTACGATCAAGAATTTTTCAGCGCATTCGGTGATGCAAAAGCACATTATGCCGTTGGAGGTTATGTTGGACTCGGCGCAAACTTCGGATTGAGCAAATCCAATCTTGTAGGTATTAATGTTAGGTATTATTATGTTCACATATTCGGTGAAGGTGTAGAAAATTTAGAAGGAAGATTCAGAAAAAGTTTTGGGCATCTCTATTTAACACTTAACCTTGGAATTATGTATTGAAAGTGGAGTATTTTATTTCTTCCACTTAATTGTACAGCCAATAGTAAATGTTTCTGGTACGGAAATCTTTTTACCGGAAAGCATTTCTTCAATTGCATTTCTTAAATACTTTGTGCGGACACTTTTTTCATCTTGCCAGTTATCATCAATCTTTCCGTGGAATACCAATTCCCTTTTTTGATCGAACAAAAATATTTCGGGTGTGTGTGTAGCACCGTATAATATAGCAATTTCTTGTGTCTCATCACGTAAATACGGAAAATTAAATTGTTTTTGTGCAGCCCTTTTTTTCATTTCTTCAAACGAATCTTCTGGATAGTTAACATCCTCATTCGAACTTATTGCTACTACATAAATATCCTTCTCAAAGTCATTCTGAATTTGTTTGATCCGCTCTTCATATGCTTGCACATACGGACAGTGATTACAGCTGAAAATAACTATCAATCCTTTTTTATTATTAAACGATTTGAGAGAATAATACTTACCGTCAGTTGCCGG
This sequence comes from uncultured Melioribacter sp., assembly GCA_964464825.1. Lineage (GTDB taxonomy): Bacteria > Bacteroidota > Ignavibacteria > Ignavibacteriales > Melioribacteraceae > DYJK01. The sequence goes on from CAYXKL010000034.1 coordinate 21,834, forward strand.
TAAATTAAAATCAGGTGCTTTTGAGCCGATTTTTAGTTTGTCAGTAGCCATAAAAACTCCATTGATAGATTATAAATTCTCTTTAATTATTCGATTAACACGGTTAAATTTGTATCAATTCATTATTAAAATCAATGCCGTAAATTAGGAGGAAATAAAATTTGAATGAAATGATAGAACAAATATTTGATCACTATAATAATTATAAAAATCATAATCTAGATTCGCTAAGGATTACACATTCATTATTAAAACAAGAAATAAAAAAATTAGCAAGCGGAGGTGTATTATCAATTAAAACTATAGGCCAATCAATTAATGGTCTAGATATATTTTCGATAACCATCGGAAATGGTAAAACAAAAATCCTCGCTTGGTCGCAGATGCATGGTGATGAACCCACAGCAACCGGTGCTCTTTTTGATCTAATTAATTTTTTTATTGCTAAAGATGAATATGAAAAATTCAAAAATGATATCTTAAATAAAATTGAAATTACTATTCTGCCGATGCTTAATCCTGATGGGGCACAGCAGCACAATCGTGTAAATTTTATTAATATTGATATTAACCGTGACGCATTAAAGAAAGTATCAAACGAATCTAAAATCCTTTGGAAACTTGCCGAAGAAATTATACCTGAGTTCGGTTTTAATTTACATGATCAAAACAGTTATTACACTGCCGGAAGAAATAATAATACGGCAGCAATTTCTTTGCTAGCGCCTCCGATAGATTATGATAAAACTATTGATGATACACGTAAAAAAAGTATGCAACTAATCTCAATTATCAATAAGAAATTAAATAAATACATACCGGGTCGAATTGCCCGTTATAATGATGACTATGAACCGCGTGCATTTGGCGATAATTTTACAAAATCAGGTATAAGCTCCATCCTTATCGAATCCGGTTTTTTACTAAATGATGAAAATAAATCTTTCATTCGCAAATTAAACTTCATTTCTATTTTAACTGCTTTAAGTTCTATTGTCGATAAAACATATTTTTCTGAAAATGTAGAAGATTATTTCAGTATTCCGGAAAATGAAACTTTATTGTTCGATCTGCTGCTTCGAAATTTAACATTACAGAAGAATGGAAGTACTTTCTTGATTGATATTGGTGTAAATCGTAATAAGAAATATGATGTTGATACTAATACTTTCTACTTTACTGGCATGATTAAAGAAGTTGGTGATTTATCTACTTATTATGGAATTGAAGAATATGATTTTAATGGATACAATGTGGAAATAACCAAAACTTTTGAGAACATTTTTAATTCGCCCAATGAACTCGAACAGATAGATTATAC
>CAYXKL010000035.1:0-22912 GCA_964464825.1 uncultured Melioribacter sp.
CTATAAACACCACCCCAATTCTTATCTATAAATGAAAATCCTGATGGAATTCTTCGTATAGAGCTAACCATGTTAGTTCCTATTATTTACTTTATTCACCTACAACAATTGCCAAATTAATGCCACTAGAAATGTTATTTTTTTGCAGAAAGCGCAATATCAAAAATTAATTTTATCCAATAATGGAATTTTGAATCAAAATAATACATGAATTATCAGTACGATAAATTTCCAAAAACGAAAATTGCAGTCGCATTTGCTGTTATAGTCGGCTCATTTGTAATATAATCTGCTTTATCGTCACGGTAATATATTTCATCCGTTTGGAATCGAGCGTATTTATCAGGATTTTCATATTTAATGTTATAGCCCTTTAAAAACTCTTTTGAAGCCGGACCGGCAGCAAAACCACCGGGTAATTTATTTTTTAAAAAGGAGATTTGATGATGAAAATTTTGTGTGAAGTTATCACCAACTTGGTAAATAAAACTAATTCCCCAGGGATTTCTGCCTAATATAAAATCCCTTTGATATGCTTCTAATGAATCAAAAGAATTATCGTTTGTTAATTTCTTCCATAAAATATTTTGTAATGCAATTCCTAAAAGAACATTATTTGTACCCCAGGATAATTTTGCACCTTTACCGAACAAATTTTCATCTTTTCTTTTATTGAATTCAATTAAATTATTTTTTATGTATTCAGAATATTTAGTATCATATTTTGCTAAGCGGAAATGTGCCAAAGAATTTATATCTCCCCAACTCCACCAGAAATCAGAACCGGCTGAATCAGCAAGTACCATCGCATCGCTCAAATATTTCTTATTATTTGTTAAACGATAAAGTTCAACAGCTCCAAGTGCTAATTTCCCTTCATAAGTTTTATCAATATACATACCGCTGCCGCTTTTATCAATATCCGGCACTGTATGTATAATTGAGTAAAAATACTCTGCAGATTGTCTGCATTGCTTGGCAAATTCAGGATAATTTAAAACATCTTTCCAAATTGTAGCTGCCAAAGCCATAGTTGCTGTATAAATACCTATTAAATTCTTTCCTACTCCTATGAATGCCGGTCTGTCAAATGTCAACGGATCGTCTTCCGGCATACGCCAGCCAACATCATGATCACGTAAATCTTGAACTTGAGTAACAAATTTATTTTTATTATAAACTGCACGCAGCATCCAGTCTATTCCCACTTTGGCTTCTTCTAAAATATCAGCAACATTATTTTTATTTTGATCAAATCCAAAACGGATTGGATCAAAATCATAAGCAAATAACATCATATATGTTGAATAAGCTGTAGTATTGAGAAATTTAACATAGTCGCCAGCATCGTGCCATCCGCCACTTACATCTAATTTTGTTTTTAATGTATCTGATTTTACAATTAAACTAGTTGCATCAGAAATATGACATTCTTTATGCAAATTTGGATTTGTATAGCCACATCGCTGGATTTTATAAAAGTCTAGCAGAGTTTTTGATAATTGGTTGTATACTGTTTCACTTATTCTAAATGGATATGATTTTATCTTCCCGATAAATATTTCGTATTCACCATTCTCCTTTACTTCAGAGAAATCAATATTGTATGTATAATTGAATGATCCATAAACTCCGGAATTATTTTTAATAATACTTTCAAAAACTTTTTTATTTGTTTTAGTATTTATTATTTCTAAATCATTACCTTCTAAATTCTTTGTTGATAGAACAACAAAAGATTTAATATCATCCGGTAAGAACCCAACTTGATTAACACGAATAAATATTTCTTGTTCTGCCTGAATATTAAAGATACAACTCGGTAATATTAGTAGTGTTAAAAAACTGATGAATAAGTATTTTTTCAAAAACTAATCCTTTATTGATTCTAATTCTTTATTTTCTTTACCTTCGAAGGTAGTTCCAAATACATAATCCCACGTTGGCTGGCTCACACCGTAACCTTTATTTGAATCCTGATAATGATGTTTCATATGATGATTCTTAATAGCTAACCAAAGTTTGCTATGCATATTAAAATGATGAACTGCATAATGAGTAGTATCATAAAATAAATAACCCGTCAAAAAGCCGGCAAAAAATGGGAATATTAATATCGTACCTATTAATAAAGTAAAAAGCCAGTAAAAAAATAAAGCTAATGGAATACTTACTGATGGAGGCATAACAAGTCGCTTTGAATCTTTTGGGTAATCATGGTGAACACCATGTATAATGAAATGAATTTTTTTCCCAAACTCACTTTTAGGTTGATAATGAAATACAAACCTGTGAAGTGTATATTCTGTAAATGTCCAGATTACAATCCCAAACAAAAAAAGAAGAACAATATCTTTGCCCGTAAGATTAAGAACAAAATATGATCTATAAAGAAAATATAAAATTATAGGGATGTACATTACTAATGGAGTTGTCCAATGAACTCTGGAAAGTGATTCTAATAAATCGTTTTTGAACATTCGAACAGTCTCATCTTTATTAGAAACATAATTCTTAGGCATATATTTTCTCCTAACTGTTATAACTATTTATAATAAGCAAATATAAAAATAAATTTTGTTGATTGGTAAACAGTTAGATTTTTTTATGAATACCCAATCCTGGTAATTTGTTTAAAATTAATTTTCCATCAGGATTTATATCAGATATAAATGGATCATTTTTGATTAATAAATTTCCATCCATATCAATATAATCAGCTAATGGTGTTAAATGTTTAGCTGCTGAAATGGCACAAGAGGTTTCTGTCATACAACCTAACATAATTTTAAGATTAAACTCTTTAGCTTTTTTTATAATATTAAAGGCATTATTAATACCACCGCATTTCATTAATTTAATATTAATGCCATTATAACAGTCATTAATTCTCTCTAAATCCTCGATCGATTGAAATGCTTCATCAGCAATAATTGGTAGTGGAGAATTCTTTTTCAACCATTCAATTTCATTACTTTTATTAATGGGCATCGGTTGTTCAATTAATAATACATTCTTTTCTTTTAACCAGTGAATCATATCAAGAGCAAAATATTTGTCGTCCCATCCTTGATTTACATCCACATAAATAGGTTTATCTGTTAATTTTCTAATTGACTCTACAATAATTTTATCATTTTGTGTACCAAGTTTAATTTTTAACAATTTATAATTCTTTGCATCATCAATTTTACGAATTAATAATTCTTCATTTGAAATACCGATGGTATATGAGGTATAAATATCGTCCTTTGGTATTACACCATATAATTGATAAACCGGTTTGTTCTGAATTTTTCCTAAAATATCATGTAGCGCTATATCTATTGCAGCTAAGCCGGGATAGTTAACATTTTCACTTGAACTTAACTTTTCAATTAGATTCTTTATATCATCAATTGAATTTATATTTTTAATTTTCAATTTTTTAATCCAATCAATGACAGAATCCTGAGTTTCTTTCAAATATTGAGGAAGACTAGCCTCTCCATAACCAATCAAACTATCTTGCTTAATTTCAACTAGAACAATGGGCGTTGATTTTCTAGAGTAATTGGCAATTGCAAACTCATGAGTAAGCTCAAGTTCATATTTATTAAAAACTATTTCCATATAAGCCATTCAATATCAATCACAAAAAAAAGGTCACCGATTTTTGGTGACCTTTCTTAATTATTATTTATTTAAATGCATTAAGCAAAGTATGCTTGATGGCATGCGTATAACGCTAATCCAATCACTGCAATAATAAGCAGTAAAAATATTGAAGCACCTAATTTTCCCATTTTATCCCTCTTAATTTTTTTTGCGTTGTAATTATTTAATCGCATATTAAAATTTGTTTATTTAATGAGAATCATTTTCTTAGTTGAACTAAAATTACCAGAGATTAGTCGATAGATATAAGTACCGCTGGCAACTTTATTACCATAACTGTCAGTACCATTCCATTCTACAGTATGAGTACCGGCAATGATTTCACTATTTACTAGAGTACTAACTTCCCTACCAAGAATATCATATATCTTTAACGATACAAAAGAATTCTCCGGTAATGAATAAGTAATTCTAGTAGTAGGATTAAATGGATTCGGGTAATTCTGCTCCAATATTAATTCTGTTGGAATTTTAACTTCTTCAACATCAGTAATAGAACTTGTTGAAAATGTTCCAGTTTCAGAATACATGGATTGTGATCCATTATTTGTTGATGAACTAACTCTCCAATAATATTTAGTATTTTGTTCTAATCCATCAATTTTTGCAAATGGTTCATTAATACCGCTAATAACCACCGCATTTGTAAAATCTTGATATTTGGAATATTCTAGCTGATAAACTAAATGAGATTGTGATTGTGTTGGTATAATCCAGGATAACAAAGCACTAGTATTGTTAATCGGCTGTCCATAATTCGGGCTTCCTATTAAAGGAACCACAGAGAGAGCTCCGGCGGCGGTTTGAAAATAAACTACATAAGACCAACTAGACATTGTAGCTGGTGTTGCTGTTAAGCGTGATCTTACTTGCCAATAATATGTTGCACCAGGTACCAGTGTAAAAGGAATCGATCCAACTCCAATGGAAGTTGAGGAAACCCAACCGGAAGAGACAGCTGTTACGTGATCTAACATACCGGTACCATCAGTACTGGAATATGGTGAAATCCTAACCTGATATTCTAATGTTTGTGTTGTGAAGATTGTCCAGCTTAATGTTGGTGTTAATGTTAATATTGATGTACCAACCGGTGATGATGGATAAGGTTGATCAGCACCTCCAGCCAACGAAGATGACATTTCAAATGTCTCAACTGTTGACCAAGCAGATTCTGTATTTGGCGGATCTGCTAATCTTGATTTTACTCTCCACCAATAGTCTGTGCCTGATGTTAAATTAGAAGGAAGTGTAAAATATAAATCCGAAATCCATCCTGAATTTCCTAATGGAGCTACATCAAGATCTGAATCATCGTCCCACTCAACATAAAATTCTAAACCAGTTGTATATGTTCCGGTGTACCAATAAAATGTAGGTGGATTAATATAAACTATAGAACCACCGGTAGGATATGATAAGTAAGGTACCACTGGTGTTGTTGGTGTTGAACTATAAATTACAAATGATTCAACAACAGACCAGTCCCCATAATTTGTACCATCGTAACATCTAACTTGCCAATAATATGTTTCTCCAGCAGTCAATGCTACCGGGAATACTGTATATAAATTCGACGTTAATGCTAAATTTGTTGCTCCAACATCAAGCATACCATCAACATCAACTGATGGATCATCAGAATATCTTACTTGATATTGACCGGCAAATAATGTTCCGGTATACCAGTATAAGTATGGCGGATTGTAATAAGTAGTCACACCGCCAATCGGGTATGATAAATATGGTGTCGGTAATCCTTCTGTAGTAAATGTTACAATTGAAGAGTATGCTATAATAACAGTACCAGCATTATTCTTTGCTCGTACTAAAACTTCGTATGTTGTGCCCGGATCTAATCCGGTCAATGTATAATATGTATTTGTTAAATTGGTGACTGAAGAATATGTTAAGAAACTATCATCAGAATAATAGAGATCGTATTTAACGTTTGCCGTATAAGGTAATAATAACCATGCAATACTTGCAGATGTGCCATATGGATAATATGTGGTAATTGTTAAAGTACCGATGTGAGTAGTAAATTCCCAAACTGCTGAATATTTACCATCACTTGTACCTCCATTAACTTTTACTCTCCAATAATAAAGTATACCAGAATTTAATTGTTCAAATTCCGTAATAGTATAAGTTAAGCCAGCAATTGTTGTACTCCCGGTTAATGATTCTGGACTTCCAAATGCCGGATCAGTATCAACTTCAATATCATAAGAAGTTGCACCGGCTACAGCAAGCCATGTAAATGTTGGAAGTACTGAAATTCCAACTGCATAATTTGTTTGCAGAGGCAATCCAACACTTACTAAGAAATCAGTCATGAATTCAAATGCACCTGTCCACGGACCCCAAGTTGTACCTCCGTTATTTGATGCGCGAATTCTCCAGAAATAAGTAGTTCCGGTTGCAAGTCCAGCCCCGAGATATGAAGTAGCACCTCCGGTAACATCTTGAATTATCGGTGAACCAAATGCCGGATCATCATCAACTTGAATTTGATATTCATCAGCACCGGCTGCAACACCCCAAGTAAATGTTATTGATGTGGGTAATCCTTCCGCACCATCTGCCGGATAGATTAAAACAAAATCATCAACCGTTGTTGTAAATGAGAAAGGACCAATCCAGTTTGCTAACGGATCATTTGTACTTCTTACATACCAATTATATGTTGTATTGTAATCTAATGTTATTGGAATTACATAGGTATTAGTACCAACAACAGTAGTACTAACATCTTCACCTTGTAAACCGCCATGATCAAGTTCAAAATCAAAATCAGGTCCAAAGAAATTCGGCCAATCCCATGTAACACTTAATCCGCTTATTGCTGTTCCAATAAATCCATCTGTTGGGGTAGTGTTTTTACCAACCCAAGGATCATAATCAACTGTTCCTGGGTTTTCATTTATTACTCCACCAGTACCACTTGGATTAGAACTTATAGTTGGCCCGCTGATATCTCCATTGAATCCCCAATAATTATATTCTGCTAAAACTGAATTTGAACTTTGATTATCAACTGCATTAATAACATCAAAATTACAATTTACAATTACTGTTCCGCTATAATCAAAATCAATTTGAATTGCATAATCAGCAGTTCCATAACTAAAAGTAAAACCATCAAGAGTTACATTATTAGCAGCAACTGTAATTGCCGGTGACCCATTGTTTACATAAACACCGGGCTCAGCAGTTAATGTTACTTCATTATTAATAGTAAATGCATTGTATGTCCCGGCTTCAATGATAATTTCATCACCGTCTTGTGCATTATTAATCGCATCTTGTATATAATCCGGATCATCTGGATCACCGTAATAAGTCATTGGTGATGTTCCTGGAGTAGCACCATACCAAGGTGAATAATCAACATTATCTGAAACTGGACTACCAAGGCCGGATGCATTTGTTGTAGCATTAAATGGTCCGGTAACATCTCCCCACCAGTTGGCTTCTGCATTTAATGTTGTTGGAGTAGGATCAACATTGTTTACTCCAAATGTGCTATTAGAGCTCAAATCGTTTCCGGTTATTGTAACTTGATCATCATCTTCTCTAACTCTAATACCAGTATCATTACCACTTAAATCATTATTTGTAATTGATATTGCAGTAAAAGTGTTATTATCAGAACCCAACCCAAAATTAATAGCGTATAAAAATCCGCCACCACTAGTACCAGTTACAGTATTATCAGTAACAGTAATACTTGATACTGTTCCTGAACCAAGTGCATAATTAATATTGATGCCTTGATATCCACCGGGTAATCCAGCAGTTAAATCTGTTGTAATTGAGTTGTTACTTATTGTAGTATTTGAAGCTTCTGTAGTAATTGCTCTTAAAATATTTCCAGTGAATGTATTATTATCAATTGTAACAGTACCAGCACCGGAATTATAATTAATATAAATTCCTTCATAACCAGCGGTACTAACAGCTTCATGAGTAAAATCATTATCATGAATGTTTAAACCAGAAATATCAACATTAAAAACTGTTTGAATACCTTGTGAGATATCGTCAGTGTCATCAGAACCAGCAACTTGAAATTCATTATCATAAATTTCAACGTTCATTGCACCAATGACCATTCCGCTGCTGTAAAAACCATTAACCCACGTTGGATTCTTAATTGTAAATCCATGTAAGATTGTACCATCACCTAATATTTCAATATTTGGATCTGCTAAAGGCCATGAGGCAAACGGTACTTGTGTTATTCCTTGAATTATTGAAGACCCAACACCGGCACCAATAATTTCAAGATCTGTTTTGCCACCCGGGATTAAAAGATCTTCTGTATAAGTCCCGGCAGCAACATGAATAATATCACCCGATGCTGCATTATCAATGGCATATTGAATGGTAAGCCATGGGTCACCTATTCCACCAGTATTACCATTACTACCTAATGGATCCACATAGTAATCGGTTTGAGCAAAAAGGATAGTATTGAACGCAGAATAGAGTAATAAAAGTAAAATTAGTTTTTTCATAAGCACCCTCTATTAAACTACATTATAATTCGGCTGTAATTATTTTACTTCGGTTGTATTTAATTATGTCGGCTGAAATTATTTTATTTCGGCTTTCGGCTGGTATATACAAAAACTTTGTTTACTAAAAGACAATTTATCTTTTAAAAACAAAATTATCAATACCAAATTAGAAATTCTTTCATATTTCGGCTGGTAACTGATTGCAATTTATTACTTAGTCATAAAATTGTCAAGTTATTTTTTTAATAAAAATAACTTAGAATAGATTCGATACTTTTCTTTTAGGTTGCAATTATTCATTTAAAAACAAATATTTGCATTAAAATTTTCCATCCAAAAACCACATACAAAAAAGGTATCATTTATGCATAAAGAAAGAGAGCAATGGGGCAGCAGAATTGGATTAATTTTAGCTGTTGCCGGTAACGCTGTTGGTTTAGGAAATTTTCTACGATTCCCCGTTCAAGCCGCATCAAATGGAGGCGGTGCTTTTATGATTCCATATTTCATTTTCTTCCTTCTAGTTGGTATTCCGTTGATGTGGATGGAATGGGGTATGGGTAGACATGGTGGAAAATTCAAACACGGTAGTGGTCCGGGTATTTTTGATGTTTTGTGGAAAAATAAATTAGCAAAATATGTTGGTGCACTTGGTCTTTTTACATCAACAATTATTATGGTTTACTACACGTATATAGAATCCTGGACACTAGGTTACAGCTTTTTTTCAATCACACAAAATTATTTTGGATTAAATGATTTTGAATCTATGAGATCATTTCTGTATGGGTACCAAGGAAGAGCAGACACTCCATATTTTGATGGCATAACAGTTTCATATATATTTTTTCTAATTACCTTCATTCTAAATTTTTGGGTACTATATAGAGGAATATCAAAAGGGATAGAGAAACTTGCGAAGATTGCAATGCCAATGTTATTTATTTTTGCTATTGTAATTGCAATAAGAGTAGTAACACTCGGCACACCTGATCCTACACATCCAGAAAATTCTGTTGCAAACGGATTTGGATTTATCTGGAATCCGGATTTCTCAATGTTAAGTGATCCTAAAATATGGCTTGCAGCAGCCGGACAAATATTTTTTACACTTTCATTAGGAATGGGTACGATCCACGCTTATGCAAGCTATGTAAAGCCAAAAGATGATATTGCATTATCAGGTTTAGCAACAGCAGCAACAAATGAATTCGCCGAAGTTGTACTTGGTGGTTCGATTGCAATTCCATTAGCAGTTGCATTTTTCGGTGTCTCTACTACAATAGCTATGGCACAAGGAGGTTCTTTCGATTTAGGTTTTGCCTCTATGCCGCTTGTTTTTGAAAAGATTCCTTTCGGAGAATACTTCGGATTCATGTGGTTTCTACTTTTATTCTTTGCTGGAATAACTTCTTCTGTGGCGATGGGACAGCAAGTGATGGCTTTTATGGAAGATGAATTCGGATTCAATAGAAAAAAATCAACTATCGTACTTGGAATTTTTATTTTTGTTGCCGTTCAATTTGTTATCTTCTTTATGAAGTTTGGATATTTAGACGAACTCGATTATTGGGCTGGTACATTCGGACTTGTAGTTTTTGCACTGGTAGAATCAATAATTTTTATGTGGATATTTGGAGCAGAAAAAGCCTGGGGAGAAATTAATTCCGGTGCTGATATTAAAATCCCAAAAATCTTTTTCTATGTAATGAAATATGTTACTCCGCTTCTTCTTTTATTGGTGATGATTTGGTGGTTAATAAATGATGCAATACCAATTTTACTTATGAAAACTGTACCAGATGAAAATGTACCTTATGTTTGGGCTGCACGTATATTTATGATTTTAGTTTTTGGAGGATTTTTATTACTAATTAAAATTGCATGGAAGAATAAAGAGGTAAAACATGGGTCTTAACACAAGCGGATTAATTTTTATAGTAATTGCTTTTGGAGTTATTTTAGGTTTAATGATTTTTAATTTCTATAAAATTTTTACAAATAAAAAAGAAAATGAAGAAAGCCGCTCTTGAGCGGCTTTAAATTTATTAGCCAAAAAATGTTTCGGCAACTTTATATAATTCCATATCTATTGTTTTAAGTTCACCAACTGCTTCTTCCAAACTTACTGCAACAATTTCATTCCCTTTTAAAGCTGCCATATAGCCATATTTCCCATTTTGTATTAACTCAGCAGCAAAAACACCAAAACGTGTTGCTAATACTCTATCAAATGCAGTTGGACTGCCGCCGCGTTGAATGTGACCCAACACAGTAGCGCGTGTTTCAAATCCAGTTCTCTTTTCAATTTCTTCTGCTAATAAATTTCCAATACCACCCAATCTTACATGACCAAAAGCATCTTTTTTCATACTGCTTAATACAAATGATCCGTCTTTATCAGAAGCTTCTTCAGTCTGCAGTTTTGCACCTTCTGAAACAACAACAATACTAAAACTTTTTCCTCTTCCATGACGTTTAGTTAAAGATTCACATACTTCATCAATATTGAAAGGTTTTTCTGGTACTAAAATCATATCAGCACCGCCAGCCATTCCGGCATGAACAGCAATCCATCCGGCATGTCTTCCCATTACTTCAACAACAATTACACGGTTGTGGGATTCTGCAGTTGTGTGTAATCTATCTATTGCTTCTGTTGCAATGTTTACTGCAGTATCAAATCCAAAAGTGTATTCAGTTGCATTGAGATCATTATCAATTGTTTTTGGAACTCCAACAACTTTGACTCCGGCTTTATAAAGTTTTGATGCTATACCTAAAGTATCTTCACCGCCAATTGCAACAAGCGCTTCAATTCCAGCTTCAGCTAAATTCTTCTTTACAATTTCTTCTCCACCATTTATTTTATAAATGTTAGTTCTTGATGTTCCAAGAATTGTTCCGCCTCTGTGAAGAATTCCAGAAATCGAATCTAATCCTAGTGGAAGAAAATTATTTTCAATTAACCCTTTCCAACCCTCACGTATTCCGATCATTTCGTGACCATTTTGTATCGATTTTCTAACGACTGCTCTTATTACTGCATTTAAACCGGGACAATCCCCTCCGCCGGTAAGTACACCAATTTTCATTATAACTCCAAATTATTTTATATCATTAAATCAATTTTAAGTTTGCAAATTTAGTTAGTAACTGTTTTGTACCGTGTTCTTCGAATGCTATTGTAACTCTCTGCATATCACCCGTACCTATAATCTGTAAAATTTTACCCATACCAAAAATTTGGTGGGTAACACGGCTGCCAACACGCAGTGATCTTCTTTCCTGATCAAAATCATCGTAACTATCTTGATAAAATTCATCAGTAAAATCTCTTTTCCGTCTTCCAGATTTTCTTCCACCGGAACCGCTCGATTCTTCTAATGTGTTCTCATCTATTTCATCTATAAATCTAGATTTGCTCTGGTATGCAACTTCACCAAACCGATAGCGAGAACGGGCAAAAGTTAAAAACACTTTTTGTTTTGCACGTGTTAATGCAACATAAAATAATCTGCGTTCCTCTTCAATTTTAGAATCTGAATCAAAGCGTGGGCTTAATGGGAAAATATCTTCTTCCAATCCGGTAATAAACACTAAAGGAAATTCTAAACCTTTTGCACTGTGAATAGTCATCAATGTAATTGAATTATTCTTTTCATCGTATTGATCCACTCCTGATATCAGTGATACTTCCGCCAGGAAATCATCAAGTTTGGCATTACTGTTTTCTTTGCTGTATTGTTGAACTGCAGAAACTAATTCGTGGATATTATCATATCTTGCTAACGATTCCTGAGTGTTTTCTTCTTTATAAATTTTTAATATTCCCAATTCATCAACTAAAGCTGCAGTAAGTTCACCAATCGATAATTTATCTTTCAAATCAATATATTTATCAAGCAGAAGTTTAAATTGCTTTACATTTTTCTGTATTCTCTCTTTTACTTCAATAACTTCAAATACTCTGGACATTGTTGTAAATAGAGTAATGTTAAGTTTCCGTGCAAATGCAATCATTTTGGAAATTGATGTATTTCCGATGCCTCTTTGCGGAAAGTTCATAATTCGTAATAAACTTTCTTCATCATTTTGATTAGATAAAATTCTTAAATAAGCAAGAACATCTTTTACTTCTTTCCTTCTATAAAATTCTACACCACCTATAATTTTATAAGGAATTTTTTCTCTGCGTAATGCATCTTCCAATGCTCTTGATTGTGAATTGAGTCTGTAAAAAACAGCAATATCATTAAGTGAAAGTTTTCTTAGCGCTACTTCTTTTTTAATTCTTTTAGCAATTTGAAAAGCTTCATCTTTTTCATCGGATGCTTTTATTAATGATAATTCTTCACCATCATTATTTTCAGTCCATAAAGTTTTAGTAATCTGTTCAGTATTATTTTTAATAATAGAATCAGCAGCAGCAAGAATAATCTTTGTTGAACGATAATTTTGTTCAAGCCGGAAAATTTTAGCTCCTTTAAAATCTTTTTTAAAGTTGAGCATATTTTTTATTTCCGCACCGCGCCAGCTGTAAATACTCTGTGCATCATCACCAACTACACAAATTTTATCTTTAACCGGACTTAATAATTTAAGTAGTTCATACTGAGCTTTGTTTGTATCCTGATATTCATCTACTAAAATATATTTGAATTCCTTTTTGTACTTATTTAAAATTTTTGAATGATTTTCAAATAGCTCAATTGGTTTCAACAAAAGATCATCAAAATCCATAGCATTATTTTCAATCAACCGTTTATTATACTCGTTATAGATTTCAAGAAATTTTTTATCAATCAGAGTGGTAGCCATATTCTTAGTATAATCTTCAGGGGTTATCATTTGATTTTTCAAATAACTAATTTTATGCTGAACTCCATTCGGAGTTAAATTTTCAAGATTGATATTTAAGTTCTGAAGAATGTTACTAACTAATGAGGTAGAATCTTCACGATCATAAATAGAGAAATTAGAGCGATAATTAAGTAATTTAGCTTCAACTCGTAAAATTCGAGCAAAAATAGAATGAAATGTTCCCATCCAAATATTCTCGGCTTTTTTGCCAACTAAAGCTTTAATCCGATCTTTCATCTCTTTTGCAGCTTTATTAGTAAAAGTTAAAGCAAGAATCGACGCCGGGTCCATCCCTTTTTCTATCAAATATGCGATTTTGTACGTTAAAACACGCGTTTTTCCGGATCCAGCTCCAGCTACAATCATATGAGGACCGCTATTGTATTCCACCGCTTTAATTTGGTCTTGGTTTAAATCATTGAGTATTTTCATGGTAAGATTGAATTTTTAGTCGGCAAAGATACAATAAAATGGCGGGATTATCAATTTTCTCTTAATTATTATAGAATGTCTTCTTAAATAAGCAGTTTTCCACTCTTCATTATCATATTACCATCAAAAAATACTGTGGGTTTTTTCACAACTCCATCAAGATGGATTGGAACATTTACAGTTCCTCCCATCGATTTATTATCACCTATTGCTATATGAATTGTTCCCATTACTTTTTCATCTTCCAATAAAAGTCCACTCAATTTAGCTTTGTCGTTTGTTCCGATACCGAACTCTGCAATATTCCTAGCAATCATATCATACTTACTAAGAATATTATTCAATTTTGTTGCTTGAGCACCACCGGAAATATTAACTGCATAGCCATCTTTTACTTCAATTCTGATTGGTTTACCTTTTATCATACCAACACCAGCCATTGAACCATCAACAACAAAAACACCGTTTGATTTTCCTTCAAGAGGTGCTATGTAAGCCTCGCCGGTTGGCAAATTTCCGCTCTCTCCTTTTGCATGGAACAATCCTTTACTCGCATGGCCACTTCTGCCGCTGATATCCAACAAAATATCTGTACCATTTGGTGCTATTACATGTACGTTATTTGTTTTTGTTAATATGTCAGTCAATTTTATAGTCAAAGCTGCTATTTTTTTATAGTCGGCATTTAATCCACGTATCATTACATCTTCAGTGATACCGGGGAATGTTGCAATACGTGCACCAAGAGCGGATGCTTCCCTTCTTGCATTTGTATGTGTTAATGATTTTGCAGTCGGGCATAAAACAACATCAAACATTTTCATCAAATCAGCTAATTGTTTAGGGGGTTCTTCACCATGCATATTCCTTGATTTCATTTCTACATAAAGAGATTCGTACCCAAGGGATTTTGCATTCCTGAATAGGTTATATCCAATTTTTCTTTTTAATTCATCGCTAATCACTAAAACTGATTCACCAGTTTGCGTTCCCATACAATCGTGTATAGCTATGATTGATGCTTTATCAAGTTTTGTTAATTTCATTTTACACCATGTTTATTTTAAAGAGGAAAGCCAACATTAAGCTGAACTGTTGCTGAAAATCCGCCTTTATCTATAGCTTTGTTATCAGTTGAAGGAATAGAATAATTATCAGAATTTGAAAACCGGTCAATATTGATAAAACTATATCCGGCTGTTGCTTCAACACTAATATAATCAGGGACTAAATGAAGAATTAATCCGGATCCAACAAAGTAACCAACTTTAGCTTTATCAAGTGAATATTTGTTTTCAATTATTAACACGCCATTTTGATCATGATAAGATTCAATCAATTCTGAATTATAAAAAGTAACATTGCCTTCAACAATTTTTAAATCTATTATTGAAAAAATCGGGATACCGAAATCAAGACCTACACCCCAGTGATTCATCGATAATTGAAATTTTTGATTTACTCCGTTTAAAATTGCGTCTTCCCTTTCATGGATTTCTTTCAAAAATTGGTAATAACCTTTAGCAGTAATAAATAAAAAATCAAATTTCGCCCGGAATATATTTGCACCAATCCGGTAACCGGTACCGCGCTTGAATTCTATAGCGTCATTGAATGATGAAGTTATTAACGTATTTATTGCTTCATTCATACCGGCAGCCTTATAATCTTGCTGAGTATAACCAGCATAAAATCCGCTTAATCCTAAACAACCAAAACCAAAAGTTTGTGCAGATGTTATTGAGGTTAATGATAAAGAAACAATAAAAAATATTTTTATTGAAGATTTCAAATCACACACATTAAGAGTTGAAAAATCTATCAATAAATTACAAAAAAAATAATCTAACTTCTTATTTGGATTCTTTTATACCTAATTCTAATCCATGTCCGCTCGCACTTCTTTCACTTTTTCTTAATAGGAAAGCGAAGGTGAGTCCAAAAAATCCGAGTGTCGAAAAGATCCACATACCCATTGTATAACCGCCGCTGAAATCATTTGCCCAGCCGATTAAAAAGTTGAATCCCGCAAGACCAATATTTTGGATCATCGTCATTAATCCGTATGCAGTACCCAATTTAGATTCATCTACAATGATTGCAACAGACGGCCACATAATTGCCGGTATTAATGAGAAGGCTAATCCCATCATAGCCATTGGTATATAAAGACTAATATTTGTATATGCCATCATCATGTAAACGGGTATCAGAATTAACGAGCCAAACATCATCAGCAGAGAACGTTTGCCGATGTAATCAACTAATAATCCAAATAATGGAGTAAGCACCATTGCAGATAATGTAAGCATACTGGAAAGAAATCCACCTAATTCACGTGATGTTCCATGTACATCCATAAAAAACTTAACAGCAAAAGTTTGGAACGGAAAAATACCGGAATAAAATGTTACACAGAGTAAAACAACAAACCAGTAAGATTTTGAGAAACTAAATATTTCTTTGAACTTAATCTCATCTTGTTTGGGAACCGGGCGAAGTGAAAATTTTTTTTCTGCATAAGAATCCATACCCCAGTAAAGAATAATCATCGCAAGAGCTATTACTCCGGCTCCAACCGCAATCAACAATGGATATCTGTAATATTCGTATAATACTTTAGCCCATGTTGGAGAATTTAAAGCAGCAAATGAACCGAGACGTGCTAATGTTAAATTTAATCCGAATGCAAATGAAAGCTGCTTTCCTTTAAACCATCTTCCAATAATTGTTGTAATTGCAACTATCATTGATTCAGCACCTAACCCAAAAACAAGTCTGCCAAGTGCCATCATTGTTATATCGCTGAATGATGCTGTAATAGCAGCACCAAGTAAACATAAAAGAGTAAAAATAAAAGTCGAGATCCTTGTTCCGATTTTATCAATAACAATTCCGCCGATAAGCACCATGATAATATTTGGAACGCTGTAAATTCCTTGAAGCAGACCAATATTGGCATCTGTAAATTTAAGTTGTTTAACAAGCAGATCGGCTAAAGGACTGATGCTGTCATAAATATAATAGTTGCCGAACATTGCAAGACTAATGACAACTAATATACCCCATCGGAAAAAAGGTGATGGTTCTGGTTTGGTTCTTAATATATCTGTCATGTATAAGCCTAACCTCCCATTAAAATCCCCCTCCTAAATTAGAAGGGGGATTTTGAGGTGGTTTATTAATTTTTGGAAGGAATGTTTTTTAATGCTTCAACTAAATTAATCCAGAATTTTTCTACGGTACTTATCTGAACTTTTTCGTCCGGTGAATGAGCTCCCATAATTGTTGGACCAAAAGAAATCATATCCATATTTGGATAACGTTCTTTAATAATTCCGCATTCAAGTCCGGCATGGATAGCTTTTACTTCCGGTTCTATTCCATATTTACTTTCAAACACTTTTTTCATTACACTGAGAATCGGTGAATGAATATCAGGTTTCCATCCCGGGTAACCATCACCTAGTTTTACTTCTGCATTTGCCAATCTAAAAAGTGCAGCAATAGAATTAGAAATATCTTTCTTTTCTGATTCTACAGAGCTACGTTGACTTAAAGTGACATCGACATTTTTTCCTTTAGTTACAACTACTGCAAGATTTGTAGATGTTTCCACCAATCCTTCAATATCAGCACTCATTTTAATTACACCGTTTGGAACAGCATATAAAGAATCAATCAATTTTTCTGCTGTTGTTTTATCCATAACTTTTGCTTTTGATTTAACTTCACTAATTGTAATATTCAAATCAGGTTCTACACTAGCGAGTTCTGCTTTAACAATAGTATTGTAATCTTCAACATATTTTAAAATATCATTAATAACTTTTTTTGAAACACGGATTAGAGCAAATGATTCTCTGGGGATTGCATTATGTTTGCTTCCGCCATTTATTGATACGAGATTAATTCTGAATTTATAATTTAATTCGTGAAGCAGACGAACCATTATTTTAATTGCATTTCCTTTACCAACAATAATGTCGAGTCCGCTATGCCCTCCTTTTAATCCTAGCACTTTCACTTCAAGAGGAACAGTATTCGCGGGTGCATCTTTAGGATTGAATTTAAATTTTACGAAGGTATTTTGTCCGCCGGCACAACCAATATAAAGAGCACCATCCTCTTCAGAATCTAAATTCATTAGTATATCTGAATGAACAAATCCTGGTTGTAAAGCTTGTGCACCGTTTAAACCGGTTTCTTCATCAAGTGTAAATAATGCTTCAATTGGTCCGTGCTCAATATCATTTGATTCAAGTACAGCTAAAGATGCAGCAACACCAATACCATTATCACTGCCGAGGGTTGTTCCTTTTGCTTTCACCCAATCGCCATCAACATAAATTTTTAGTGGATCTTTTTCGAAATCATGAGCAACATCAGCATTTTTCTCAGGCACTATATCAAGATGCCCTTGCATAACAACAGATTTTAAATTTTCTTTACCCGGGGTAGCACCTTTACGAATAACAATATTTCCGAATTTATCGACTGCATATTCAAGATTGTTTTGTTTTGCAAAATCAATAACATATTTAGCTACTTTCTCTTCTTTACGCGAAGGACGTGGTATTTGAGTTAAAGCTTCAAAATGTTTCCAGAGTAATTCAGGTTTCAAATTGCCTAGAATATCTCCCATCGTAATTCTCCCTTCTAATTTATTTCTGTGAATGTAATTAATTTTTGTTCATACAGACCGGTTAAAAATTTTGTTAATCTTTCGTTTACCGGTTGAATTTTATCACCATATTTTTCTGTTAATATTGCTGCAATTTCGCCAACACTTTTTTTGCCGTCAAATAGCAGCCAGGATGCCGAACCCAATTCATCTAATTTTAATTTGATAATAGGTGATTTCATTTTAGGTACAATGTATTTAACTAAAAACGGATTCTTAAACTTTGGAATTAAAATTGTAACATACTTTTCTTCGTTTACTTCTTCTTTATGCAGTTTAATAGGATGAAGTTCAAGGTAGTTTGTTTTTTTTAAAAACTTTCTTCTTTCTGAAAAACTAAGAGGCATAATATCCTTTAATTCATATTTAGAATTTTTTAAGAATAATTAGAATAATTCACATTCTTTTTATTAACATAATTTCCATTTCAAAAAACTGCCACCTCTAAGGTGGCAGTTCAAATATAATTGTTTGCGATTCTGAGTCCGCCCAAAACGATATCAGAATTTTAGATTACATAGAAACTTGCGGAGGAGCCGGATCGTCTGGTTTACCAGCATTTTTCATTGGAACCCTTACAAGGTAATAAGCCAATGCTACAACAACTATAACGCTAACTATAAACGATGGATCATCAAAAAATGAAAAAATTTCGTTTGGACGTTTTTCTGCAAAGAACATGATAGTCGCAAATAACAATCCAACTAATGCTTCACCGGCAATCAATCCGGCTGCAAGTAGAATTCCGGTATTTTCAACTCTTGATTTTTGTGCATCGTTAAATTTCTTTTTCTCATTTACTTTTTCAACAATACCTTTTATCAAACCTCCTATAAAAATTGCAAATGTTGTTCCAAGAGGAAGATACATGCCAACACTCACAAGCATAGGACTTTTAACATTCATCAAAATAAACCCAACACCCATAAGCATACCGACAAGAATTAAAATCCATTCCATTTCACCGGCAACAATTCCTTTAGAAAGAATTGCCATTAAACTAGCTTGTGGTGCAGCAAGAGCATCGCCGCCGAAACCTGTACCGCCGGCTTTAATATCACCTTCATGTAGAACCATTAAAGGATAGAACATAACCAATGATGAAAGCGCAATCCCGAATAGATCTCCAACTTGCATTTTCCAGGGAGTACCACCAAGAAAATGTCCGGCTTTTAAATCTTGCAGCATTTCACCGGCAACCGCAGCAGATACGCATACAACAGCAGCAACACCAAGTACAGCAGCTACCCCGCTATTACCGCTCATGCCTAATGCAACCATTAATAATGCGGCAACTACTAATGTGGATAATGTTAATCCGCTGATAGGATTATTTGATGAACCGATAATTCCTACAAGATAACCAGAAACTGCTGCAAAGAAAAATCCAGCCACTATCATAACTACCGTAGCAACTAATGCGGCAAAAATATCTTGAGCAAAATAGTTGTAGATGAAAAAAGTAGCTATACCGGTTAATCCTATTCCTATCAGAACCCATTTAAATGGAATATCTTTTTCGATTCTTTCAACATCTGATGTTTCACCTTTAGCAGCTTTTTTTACATCACCAATAGAACGTGATATACCAGCGATTAAATTTTTTCTCATACGCCATAAAGTAAAACTTGCACCAACAAGCATTCCGCCAATTGCAATTGGTCTAACATAATCTCTCCAAACTTGTACAATAGTACCAGACCAATCCTGACCTTCTAACGGAACTTCACCGTATTTGAAATAAGCAATTAGTGGTGCCAATAATCCCCAAGCTAAAACACCGCCGCTAAAATTTAATGCAGCTAAGCGCGGACCAATAATATAACCCACACCCATATATGCCGGACTGATATCCGGTGAACGGAATAATACACTACCTTTTGAAAGTTTTAGTAGTGCAGCACCATTAGCAGCAAATAATTGAAATTGTTTTAATATTTCTACTAATGCACCAATGCCCATAGCAGTAAATAGAAACTTAGAACCGGTACCGCCATGTCTTCCAGCTTTATGAATTTCTGCCGCTGCCACAGATTCCGGAAATGGAAGATCTACATCTTCTACCATAACTCTACGAAGCATTGCAACAAACATTATTCCAAGAACACCGCCAGCTGCCATAATTGCTGAAGAAATAAAAAAGTTAGATGTGGAATAGAATGGTACCCATATCCCAGCTATGAAAAATGCCGGTAATGTAAATGTTGCACCGGCTGCAATTGATTCTCCTATTGAACCAACAGTACGAGCAAAATTTTCTTCTAAAATTGTACCCTTAAATAATCTGATTAATGCCATACCGATTACTGCTGCCGGATAAGTAGCAGCTATTGTCATTCCAGCTTTCAAACCTAAATAAGCGTTTGCAGCACCCAATATTACCGACATGACCAATCCAATGATTAATGCTCTTATTGTAAATTCTGCCATGTTGGTTTCGGATGAGACGAAGGGGACAAACTTTTTCTGTTCCGCCATAAGTTCTCCTGAAATTGGTGAGATAGTTATGTTGTTACTAAAAATTGAACGAACATTTAATAAAATGTGCGCCTAATATAAAGATGTATTAAGAGCCGAGCAACCCTTTTTTTACTGCCTGATTGTTTAATATTTAGGTTGGTTTGTAAATATTAAATTTTGAATGTTAAATAATATTATTAAAATTTCTTCAATATTACTATTATCTAAAAGCATTTCGGTCATTCTAAGATTTCATTCTTGTAATTTTATTATCATTCATTCATATTGCACCTAATAGAATTTCAAATTGGGTTATCAATGTCGAAACAAAAAAAGAAGCTTTCACAAACTATTGTACAATCACCTTCTAGAAAAAATGATCCAATTTCTTTTATTATAGTATTATTTCTTGCTGCAATATTTATTTATCTATGTTTTGTTCGAACTCATATTCAGGATGATGCATTTATCAGTTTTAGATATGTTAGAAATTTTATTAATGGAAACGGACTAGTTTTCAATCCCGGGGAATATGTAGAAGGTTTTTCGAGTCTACTGTGGGTACTCATTTTATCTTTTACCACATTATTAGGATTTGAAATAGTTAGTACAGCTCAATTACTAGGCGTTTTATGCGGATCTTTGTTAATAATTCTTTTACTTCCATTTTCAAAATTGTTGTTTAATAAATTAAATATTAGCAAGAATGCAAATCCGTTATTTCATATTGCTGCTTCTTTTATGCTCACTTTCAATGGAGCTTTTCAATATTGGGCAATTAGTGGGATGGAAACTACTTTATTTGTTTTACTGATGACTGCAGCAATCTATTTTTATTTCTATCAAGAAAATTACATTAAGTTTTACCTCTCATCATTTCTTTTTATGCTGGCTTCATTTACAAGACCTGAAGCTAATATAGTTTTTGTTATCGTTGTTTTCCATTTATTAATTAATTCATTTAAAAAGAAAAATGAGGGCAGAATCTCAGGTAGAGTATTTTCAAAAATGAATATCATTTTTATTTCAATTTATATTTTACCGAACTTATTTTATCTAATCTTTAGAATTATATACTATGGATATCCGTTACCTAATACCTTTTATGCAAAAACCGGAACTTCAATAGAATATTTTTTAACCGGTGTAGATTACACAATAGATTTTATGAAGACTTATATGTTATGGGGAATTATATATGTAGCACCGATTTTATTGTTCTTTAAGAAAGTTGAGAAAAGGAATATATCATTATTAATAGTTTTAATTCTGTTGTACACTTTATACATAATTTTAGTAGGTGGTGATGTACTTCCGATTTATCGTTTTTTCATACCAATTCTACCAATTATTTTAATCTTATTGATATCAACTATTTACATAATATTTAATAAAAATGGAAAACCCATACTAACAACATATCTGCCGGTTTTACTAATAATTTTATTAACAGCATATAATTATTTTATCCCTAATGATAAGATAGAGACCTCAGCTTATTATGAAGATAATTTAGTAACAAAAATGTCAAGCTCTGGAAGATGGTTGAATGATTATCAAAAGTACAAAAATAAAAGAATAATTATCGCCGCTACTACAATA
The DNA here is from genome assembly GCA_964464825.1 of uncultured Melioribacter sp. Taxonomy (GTDB): domain Bacteria; phylum Bacteroidota; class Ignavibacteria; order Ignavibacteriales; family Melioribacteraceae; genus DYJK01. The sequence goes on from CAYXKL010000035.1 coordinate 22,225, forward strand.
GGCGCGTTATCATATTATTCAGACGCTGTTGTTATAGATATGCTCGGACTAACTGATGAAACTATTGCACATAATCCAAAACCAATTAATGAAATCTCGCAATCTGATGCCGGTTGGAAAGAGAGAAAATATAATGCTGATTATGTTCTTTCAAAAAATCCGGATTTTATTTATTTCTCAACCGGAATAAAACCTAGTGCTTTTGCTGAGCGCGCTTTATTTGCAAAAGAAAAATTCTTGAATGAATATTATCAATTTCATTTTGAAGCAATTCATGGTTTTACAGAATCAATGTATAAAAGAAAAGATGATCCAATTGATGTAAAGGACTATATTCTTTTTAGTTCAAATCCTAATTTTAATTTGAATTACATAGATCTTTTTGTCCAAACTATTAATTTTAAAATGACGCCTGATAAATATGAACAGACAAAAATATTATGTGAAGAGATTATTAAAATTGGACCTCGTAATTTTAGCGACCCTTATCGTATTCTTGCAACAATTTATGCTAACGAAAAGAATGATTCACTTGCATTATTGTACCTTCAAAAATTATTGGATGTGAATGATTATGATGTAATCGGTCATCAGGCAATGTATCGTTATCATTTTGTTAGAAATAATCCGATAGAAGCACAAAAACATTTTGATAAAATTATGGAATACAATCCAGAGTATATTAGTA
>CAYXKL010000036.1:0-22038 GCA_964464825.1 uncultured Melioribacter sp.
CCCCTCTTCCTTCACCAAATAATGATTACCCAGGTTATTCCTTAGCCGGAGGATCGAGTATTGTTTTGAACAAGAATTCAAAACAGAAAGAAGCTGCATGGAAATGGATTGAATATTTATCAGATGAAAAAACTCAATATGAATTTTACAGACTTGTTTCTTCGCTGCCGGCGGTAAAAAAAGCTTGGGAGAATCCGGAGTTTGTAAATAATAAATATATGCGAGCATTTTACATCCAGCTTCAAAGAACTAAAACTACTCCCAAAATTCCGGAGTGGGAACAAATAGTTTTTCAGAAAATTCAGCAACAGACGGTTGAACCGATAGCACGTAAAAAAATTTCAATTGATGCAGCACTAAAACAACTTGATAAAGATGTAGACAATATCCTAGAAAAGCGGAGATGGTTATTAAGCAGAGATAAATAAACTATTCCATTTTAATTCCCCCTCTTTACTAAGGTGAGGGACGAATGGGGAGGGCTTTATAAAGAAATAATTTCGAGGAGAATTGAGTTTCAAAGGTCTCTTACAAGTATTAATAGGAGATGCTTCGTTTCACTCAGAATATAAAAATGAAATCAAACACAAAACTAAGTGCATTAATACTTTTTCTTGGTCCATCATTGCTGGTAATTTTTGTTTTCTTTTTTCTACCGGTAATAGCAGCTTTTATGATGAGTTTTACCGATTTTGATATTTACTCTTTAGGTAATCTAAATTATTTGCGATTCGTAGGTTTTAACAACTACGAAAAATTATTGAACGATCCTCTCTTTTGGAAAGCACTCAAAAACACTTTTTATTTCGTTGTTGTAGGCGGACCATTATCCGTTGCAACTTCTCTTGGTGCGGCTATACTTTTGAATTCAAAACTTATAAAATATAAAAGCATATTCCGACTTGTTTATTTTCTTCCGGTTGTAACAACATTAGTTGCAGTTTCTATAGTTTGGCGCTATTTCTATCATCCCCGTTTTGGTATGTTGAATTATATTTTAAGTTTTATTGGTCTCGGGCCTTTTGACTGGCTTGGTGATCCAAATCTTTCTATGCCGGCAATTATAATACTTGCTGTATGGAAAAATTTTGGTTACAACATGATAATTTTTATTGCCGGACTTCAGAATATTCCTGAAGATTTATATGAAGCTGCAAGTATAGAAGGGGCAACAGCATGGCAGCAATTCCGGTATATTACTATTCCTCAGCTTGCACCTACTACTTTATTTATAAGTATTATTACAATGATTGGTTACTTCCAACTATTTGCAGAGCCTTATGTAATGACGCAAGGAGGACCACTTAACAGCACACTCAGCATTGTGTTATACATGTATCAGGAAGGATTCCGCTGGTGGAACATAGGATACTCAACAGCAATTGCTTTTGCTCTCTTTGTGATAATACTTATTGGAACTCTCATTCAATTTAAGCTACAGAAGGAGAGTGAATGATGAAAAAGTTTTTGATATATAGTATTGCTATTATTGCAGCTGTTATTACATTCACTCCATTTTTGTGGATGATCTCCGCTTCTTTTATGACGAGCGGTACTGCTAATACTTATCCTCCAAAATTATTTCCAGATCAAATTGATTTTGTACATTACAAAACATTATTCACCAGATTAAATCTTACCCGTTACTTAGTTAATAGTACAATAATTTCTTTAGGAGTTACAGTATTTTCGTTACTATTAAATTCAATGGCTGGATATGCATTTGCTAAATTTAGATTTAGCAAGAAAAAATCCCTATTCAAATTTTTATTAAGTTCTATGATAATACCGGGACAAGTTACTATGCTTCCGGTCTTCCTGATTTTAAAAAATATGGGATTAATTAATACTTACTGGGCAATTATAGTTCCGGCAATGGCAAGTATCTTTGGAATATTTTTAATCCGTCAATATGCTTTCTCTATTCCAGATAGTATGATTGAAGCTGCAAAAATGGACGGCGCAACCGAACTGCAAATTTATACAAAAGTGGTATTGCCGTTATGCAAACCGATTCTTGTAACACTTGGATTGTTCACATTTATGGGTACGTGGAATGATTTTCTCTGGCCTTTGATTGTAATGACAGATATGAATATGTACACACTTCCGGTTGCACTTTCTAATTTAATGAGTGAACATGTGCAAGATACTGAATTAATGATGGCTGGTTCAGTTATAACAATTCTTCCGGTGCTTGTTGTTTTTCTAGTGTTGCAAAAATATTACATTAAAGGAATTATGATGGGGAGTGTGAAAGAATAATTGATGTAGGAATAGCAAATTTTGTGATAAATACATGCACAAAAAATAGGAGTAACAATGGCAGAAGTAAAACTTGTTAATGTTGGTAAAATTTACGAAGGGAAAAACAGAGCTGTTAAAAATGTTAATCTTGAAATAAAAGATAAAGAATTTGTAGTACTTGTCGGACCAAGCGGATGCGGAAAATCTACTACCTTAAGAATGATTGCCGGACTTGAAGAAATTTCCGAAGGTGAAATTTATATAGATGGAAAACTTGTGAACAATATTCCACCTAAAGACCGGGATATAGCAATGGTTTTTCAGAATTATGCATTGTACCCGCATATGACTGTTTTTGAAAATATGGCGTTTGGATTAAAACTTCGTAAAGTAGATAAAAGTGAAATCAAAGATCGTGTAGATTATGCAGCTCAGATTTTAGGTATCGAAAATTTATTAGATAGAAAACCGAAACAATTATCAGGTGGACAAAGACAGCGTGTTGCAGTTGGTCGTGCTATTGTTCGTAAACCAAAAGTCTTTTTGTTCGATGAACCTTTAAGTAATCTTGATGCAAAATTGAGAGTTCAAATGCGTTCAGAATTAGCTCGGATTCATCAAAAACTTGAAACAACAGTTGTTTATGTTACGCATGATCAAACTGAAGCAATGACTATGGGAAGCAGAATAGTTGTAATGAAAGATGGCATTGTTCATCAGGTTGATGCTCCTTTAAACTTGTATGATAATCCTTCAAATAAATTTGTCGCTGGATTTATCGGAAGTCCGGCTATGAATTTTATAAATGGAAAAATTATAAACGGCAGCTCTGTTAAATTTGAAAATAGCAATAAATCAATATCATTTGCAGTTACTAAAGAACAATCAAAAAAATTAGAAAGCTATATTGGTAAAGAAGTAACACTTGGTATTCGTCCTGAAAATTTTATTGAGTTGGCTCCTTATGAATCAAATTCAATTAAAATTGAATTGGAAGTAGTAGAGCAGATGGGAAGTGAAGTTTATATATATTTTCATATCGATCAAACACAACTAATTGCAAGATTAAAACCGGATATTAAATACAAACACGGTGCAAAAATAAATTTAGGTTTTGATATAAATAAAATTCATTTTTTTGATGAATCTAACGGAAATGTTATTTTATAAAATATAACCCCGAGGTACTTTTGTTTTTTATAGATTATCTCATCATCATACTGTATTTCATTTTTAGTTTCAGCATTGCAATTTACTATTCAAAAAGAGCCAGCAAAGACACAAACGAATTTTTCCTGAGCGGGAGAAATTTACCATGGTATCTTGCCGGTTTATCGATGGTAGCTACTACATTTGCTGCCGATACTCCTTTAGCAGTAACTGAACTTGTTGTTAAAAATGGTATTGCCGGTAATTGGATTTGGTGGAATTTTGTTTTCGGCGGTCTGCTCACAGTTTTCTTTTTTGCCAGATTATGGCGCAGAGCCGGAATTATGACCGAAGCTGAATTTGCTGAGATAAGATATTCAGGACAACCCGCAAAATTTCTTCGGGGTTTCCGTGCTGTTTATCTTGGCTTATTTATGAACGTTATAATTATCGGCTGGGTCAATCGTGCTATGATTTCTATTTTAATTGGAATATTTGGTTTACCTGAAGATACAGCAATTATTTATGTATTTGGAACTATGCTTATCGTTGCAGCTTATTCAGCAATTTCAGGATTATGGGGAGTTGTAATAACAGATGCATTTCAATTTATCTTCGCTATGCTTGGATGTATTGTATTGGCTTTAATAGTAGTCAATTCAAATCAAGTAGGAGGTATTGAAGGACTTCAACAAAAATTACCATCTTTTGTATTTGGTTTTTTCCCAACAATATCAACAGAAATTTCTGAATATGGAAATTTGTTCGCACTCAGTTTCATTTCATTCTTTGCTTACATAGGAATTCAGTGGTGGGCATCGTGGTATCCTAGTGCTGAACCCGGAGGCGGTGGTTATGTTGCACAGAGAATGATGTCTGCTAAAAATGAAAAACATGCATTGCTTGCAACTTTCTTCTTTCAGATTGCACATTATGCTTTACGACCTTGGCCATGGATTATCGTTGGTCTTTCTGTAATGGTTGTATATCCGGAACTTACCGCTGAGAATGCAAGAATGGGTTACATTTATGCCATAAGAGATTTTCTACCATCAGGATTGAAGGGATTATTGGTCGCCGCATTTTTTGCCGCTTACATGAGTACGGTTGCATCGCAGCTCAATTGGGGCACATCTTATATTTTAAATGATTTGTATAGAAGATTTTTGATAAAAGAAAAATCAGAAAAACATTATGTAGCAATATCGAAAGTTATAACAATAATATTAATGGTAATTTCAATAATAGTTACAATGTTTATAAGTAGAATTAGCGGTGCATGGGAATTTATTTTAGAATGCGGTGCCGGATTAGGATTAGTTTTAATACTTAGATGGTTTTGGTGGCGGATAAATGTATGGTCTGAAATCTCGGCAATAATTGCCCCTTTTGTTGCACTACCTTTTGTAAAATTTATGGGAATCGGATTTCCACTTTCACTTTATTATTTAGTGGGATTTACAACAATAGTTTGGATTACAATAACATTAATTACAAAACCAACTGATGAAAAAACGTTAATTGAATTTTATAAACGTGTTTATCCAGGTGGAATATTATGGAGAAAAATTTCAGATAAACTTCCTGATGTAAAAAGTGATGCTAACTTTGGCAAGATGTTTCTTAATTGGTTTTTAGGTGTTGTTCTTGTTTATACTTCCTTGTTCGATATAGGTAGTATAATTTTGGGTTCGTACTTTGATGCACTAATTTATTTTGTGTTTGTGATAATTAGTTTAATTATTATTCTAAAAAATATTTAATGGAATAGTACTTAAATAATTTATTATTACTCAATTCTTAATTTTATTAGCGAATACCTTCTTAAACTTTTCGATTTTTGGTGTTATTACAAAACTGCAGTATGGCTGGTTTCCATTATTGTTGTAGTAATCCTGATGATATTTTTCTGCTTTATAAAATTTTTTGAATTTACTTATTTCAGTAACAATCGGATCATCCCAAATTTTTGCATTCTCCAATTCTTGCTTAATTGTTTCAGCTTCATTTTTTTGTTTATCATTGTGATAAAAAATTACAGACCGGTATTGCGTACCGACATCAGCACCTTGCCTATTTAAAGTTGTTGGGTCATGAGTTTTGAAAAATACTTCAAGTAACTCTGTGTATGAAATTATTGAAGGATCGTATTTAATTTGTGTACATTCTGCGTGGCCAGTTAATCCGCTGCAAACGGCATCGTAAGTTGGATTAGGAACTGAACCGCCGGAATATCCGGATTCAACCTCAAGAACTCCGTTTAATCTTTCGAAAATTGCCTCTGTGCACCAGAAACATCCGGAACCAAAAGTTGCAATTTCTAGATTTAATGAATCTATCATTTTTACACCATTGTTATTAAAAATTTTAGTATCTGCATTAGTGTTGCAGCCCAAAAGAGCAGTAAATAGAACTATAATATTAAGTGTGAATATAAATTTTTTCATAAGTCAAATTGTCTTTTGATAAAGATATAACAATAATAATTAACAAAAAATTCAAATTACTTTTAATTTAGAATTTATTAGATTGAAATAAGAAAATACTTTTTCTCCTTTTCGGATTAAAATAATAACATCAAATCCTCAGAGGGTGTTATGAGAAAAATGTTTTTACTTATCTTTTTAATTTCTTCGGTTGTTTACTCACAATTATTAGAAGAGAATTTTGATTATGGGAGTACTGCTGGTTTACTAACAAATATCACAAGTAATTGGACACGACATTCTGGAACTAGTGATGATTTTAATTATATCACAACAAGTTTAAGTTATACAAATTATCCAACTTCTGGAATTGGTGGTTCTGTTTCAATATTAAGTGCAAATAATGATGATGTAAATAGGATTTTTACTTCACAAAATTCAGGCAGTGTTTATTATTCTGCATTAATAAATGCGAGTTCTGTATCTACAACGGGTGGAGATTATAATATACATTTCGGAACAACTGGAACTCATTATGCAAGACTATATTTCAAAAAAGGTTCAGTTAGTGGTAAATTTGTTTTTGGAATAACAAAGGTTAATGAAACTCCAAGTTATATTTCTACTGAGTATAATACAAATACAACCTACCTAATAGTTCTAAAATACACCTTCAATACTGGAACTAATCAAGATGATGAAGTAAAACTTTGGATAAATCCAGATCTATCAGGTTCAGAACCATCAGCCGATCTCACTCATACAGCAACAACTACTGATGCATCAAGTTTTAGTGCAATTTCTTTAAGGCAGAATAGTAGTTCTATTAATATAGATGGTATCCGTGTAGCAACTTCTTGGTCGCAAGCACCATTACCCGTAGAACTAGTATCATTTAATGGTATAGTAAAAGATAATTTTCAAGTACAATTAGATTGGGCAACAGCAACAGAAGTAAACAATTACGGATTTAATGTAGAACGAAGAACAGGGAATGAATCGTGGAAGAACATAGCGTTTGTTCAGGGAAACGGAAACAGCAACTCACCGAAAGAGTACACATATACAGATCAACCAAATGGAGGTAAAGAATTTAGTTACAGATTAAAACAAATAGATTTTGATGGAAGTTATGAATACTCCGGAGAGATAACAGTAACGTTGGAAGAAATAAAAGAATACAAGTTATACCAGAATTATCCAAATCCGTTTAATCCCGAGACTATAATAAGTTATAGTTTACCTACACAAAGTTATGTAAGATTAAAAGTATATGATATGTTAGGAAAGGAGATAACAACACTAATTGATAAACAACAAGAAGCCGGCAATTATATTACCACATTTAACACTCAGGATTATTTATTATCATCAGGTGTTTATTACATAGTTTTACAATCAGGTAACTTTACTGAAACAAAAAAATGTATTTTAATTAAATAATATTTTGAATTGATATAAGTAAAATTTTTCATTTTGCATTTATACTCTTTCTGGATTTAAATAAGTAATCCGGCATTTAGTCCATTTAGATTCTTATAATAGTTAAATAATAAGAATCCTTTCACACTAAGATTAATCTAATTTGATGTAAATTTGTACTAAAAGTTAAACTTTTATCAATTTACTATTGTTAAATCTTGGTGAATATCCATATTAAGGAGTAAAATGAAAAAACTGATTCCGCTATTCTGTCTTTTCTTCACACTAACATTTATTTCAGCACAAACTAATCAACAGAGAAATTTCGATCCTTCAAAATTTCAACCCATCGGAAAAATTTCTGGGAAAGTGATCGATTCACAAACATCTGAACCAATTGAATATGCAAATCTCGTTTTATACCGTATGAGAGATTCTGCAATGGTGAATGGAACGGTTAGTATTAAAACCGGAGATTTTTTGTTCGAAAAACTTATGCCTGGCAGATATTACTTAAAAATTAGTTTCATTGGTTACGATACAAAATTTATTGATACTTTAGCTATTCGTCCTAATGCTGCTGAACAAAAGTTAGGTTCAATAAAACTATATCAAAAATCGGTAAGTGTTGGTGAAGTTATTGTGCAAGGTCAAAAGGAAACCTTAAATTTTAATTTAGATAAGAAAGTTTATAATGTAGATCAGAACATGGCTAATTCCGGTGCGACAGCATTGGAAATAATTGAAAATATCCCTTCTGTAACTGTAGATGCTGATGGAGGTGTAGCTGTAAGAGGAAATCCCAACATCAATATTTTAATTGATGGCAAACCTTCTGCTTTAGCCGGTTATGGAAGTTCAGATGTACTTTCACAAATTCCGGCAAGCCAGATTGAAAGTATTGAACTTGTTACAAATCCTTCAGCAAAATATGATCCGGAAGGAACAGGTGGTATCTTAAATGTGATACTTAAAAGAAAAAGTAATATCGGAATTAACGGAAGTGTAATGGCTAATGCCGGAACCGGACAGAGATATAACACATCATTGAATCTAAATCTGAAGAATGAAGATTTTAATTTATTTGCCAGTTATGATGGTAGAATAAATAAATTCAATAGTACCGGTAGTACAATCCGCACCACAGAATTTGGAGGCACTCTATCTACTTTAGATCAGTTTTCAGACAATAATAATAATATGAATAATCACAATATTAATTTGGGAGTCGATTATTATTTCAATGAGAAAGATGTTGTTAGTCTATCAACACAATTTAGAATTGGTGATTTTGATAATGGAAGCACAATTGACAATAAAAATTATGATGATGAAAATATATTAGATTCTTATTTCCAAAGATTGAGCAGCGGATTTAGAAATTTCAATTCACAAAATTATACTCTAAGTTATAAAAAAACTTTTGAGAATCGTACTCAGGAATTAACTGCTGATATTATGTATTCCAATAGTGCTATGAATAGTGAATCGAATATTGATCAGCAGTACTTTGATACAAGTACCAGTTTACCGAATGATGATCTATCAAAACAAAAGTCATTGTCGGATAATTCTAATAAATTGCTTTTGATGCAAGCAAATTATATTCAACCATTAAACGAACTAGGAAGATTTGAAGGTGGTTTCAAAAGTGTAATTAAAGATTTGAGAATGAAAAATGATTATTTATTAATCGATCCCGTTTCAAAAGATTGGGTAAACTCATCAGCATTGGATAATGTTTATGATTACAAAGAACAAGTCCACGCCGTATACGGAATCTATTCAAATAATTGGGGTAATTTTACTTATCAATTTGGCGTTAGAGCAGAGCAAGTTTATATTGATGGAACTGTTGAATCCACCGGACAAAAATTTGAAAATAATTATTTCAGTGTTTATCCATCATTACATCTGAGATACAATTTTTCGGAGCTTGAAGAATTACAATTCAGCTACAGCAGACGCGTAGATAGACCGAGAAATAATCAGTTGAATCCTTATGTTGATTATTCTGACTCATTGAATATTTTTGCCGGAAACCCGAATCTGAAAGCACAGTACATTAATTCACTTGAACTTGGTTATTCTAAGTATTTTGGTAAGACTTCTGTAGTTTCATCTCTGTTTTTCAGACAAAATAATGATATGATAACTTCAATCAGTACATTGCTGGATCATGGAGTAACATATACTACTTATCAAAACGTAGCAAAAGGGCAATCATACGGTACCGAACTTATCGTTACTCATCCGGTTTTTAATTGGTGGAGATTGAATGGTACATTTTCATATTTCACAAATAAAGTTGAAGACAATACTACATTGGGTGGTACACGCGAAAGCAATAGCTGGATTGTAAGATTAAATTCTAGTATGACTTTGTGGGATGATTTTCAACTGCAGCTTATTGGTTCATACTCATCACCAACAATATTAATTTCTATGGGGAGCGGTAGTAGAGGCTTTGGCGGTGGTCCAGGGATGTTTTTTGGAGGTTCAAGTGGACAATCTAAAATGAAAGAGCAATATGCATTAGATGCTATTGTAAGGAAAGATTTCATGGATGGCAGACTATCATTAACACTAAGAATTACTGATATTTTTAATACTAGAACTTTTGATACAGAAACTTATGGCACCGGGTTTTACATGACAAATATTAGAAAGATGGATTCTAGAGTTGCTTATCTTGGCGTTTCATACAGATTATCTGAAAATAGAAATTCCAACCAAGAGAGAGAAAAAAGAATTGAAGAAGGACTCGATGAATTATAATTAGTCCTAATTTTCTAAAATCCCGATTTTTAATCGGGATTTTTTATTAGATTCAACCTTTATAAAATCAATTCAAAGTTTAAATGACCATTAAAAAAACATTCATATTATTTATACTTCCGCTATTTATCATAAATGCACAATCAATACATCATCAGCAAAACGAGTATTATAAAAACAATAAATTATTAAAATTAAATGAAGTTCATAAAACTCATTTACCTACTAAAACTGAATACAGAAATTCAAGTTCTATAAAGATGGTTTTTGGGTATTTACCCTGGTGGAATTATTACGCTAATAATTACAATCATCATCCTGAATTAATAAATCGTATTGTAGTATTTTCTTTTGAAGCGGATAGTTTAGGGAATTTAAAACCTCCTCCCTTATGGCCGTGGAATGACATTCTAAATTATGAACTAATGATGTGGCCTCTTGACGTTAGAGTTATTATGACTGTAACAAGTTTTAACGGAGATCATATAAATGGATTTTTTAGAAATAGTGCAATTAAATATAATTTGATAAAAAATATTAAAGAAAATTTGGGTTTAATGAGTGGTGTAAATATCGATTTCGAAAATTTAAAAGATGAAGATAAAGATGAAGCTGTAATAAATTTTATGAAAGAACTTTCGGATTCTATTAAACAAGTTAAAGCTGGTGCTGAAATATCTTTTGCTTCTCCATCATATGGATATGGTTTATGGGATTTTAATGGATTAGCTGATGTTTGCGACTATCTATTTGTCATGTGTTATGATTTTTATGGTAATTGGAGCTCAACAACTGGACCATCTTCACCTTTGCTTGGTCAATTTTTTAGTGTTACCAAAATATTTGAAGAGGAGTACAAAAATGTACCGCCTGAAAAGTTAATTTTAGGCGTTCCTTATTACGGTAATTACTGGAAAACCAATTCACCTGAACCCTATGCAGAAGTTAAACCATTTAATCCGGATTCTACAAATAATGATTGGCAAGATTTTGTTACTTATGATTCCGCATATACTTTAGCAACACTTCACTCCAAATCATGGGATAATTTATCACAAACACCATACATCAGCTGGCAAGAAAATAGATGGAACCAAGTCTGGTTTGATGATTCGGTTAGTTTATCTTTAAAGTATGATTTGGCTATTCAAAAAAATCTTAAAGGGATTGGTATTTGGACTATTGGATATGATGGTAAACGAGAAGAATTGTGGAATTTAATTAGAGAGAAAATGAGAATCGTTTCAGTTCATCAAAATGAAGAATTACCGAGGAAATTTGTTTTATTTCAAAATTATCCTAATCCTTTCAATCCAACGACAACTATTGTATATATAATACACCCCCCTACCTTCGGTGACCCCTCTCAAGAGAGGAATAAAAGGGGTGAGTTAGTTACATTAAAAGTTTACGATATACTCGGTAGTGAAGTAACTACACTAGTTAACGAAGTTCAACCTCCCGGGTATTATAAAGTAAAGTTTAGTGTTCAGAATATTGAATTGCCGAGCGGAGTTTATTTTTATACATTAAAGATTATTAATTCATCCACTAACTCAGTTTACTATTCAGCAAAAAAAATGATATTATTAAAATAAAAATGAATCTTTTTTTATTGATTGTGATCTAATAAATAACAAATTAAAGGAGAATAACATGGTAAAGAATGTAGGTGGTGCAGATAGAATCATCCGGGTAATTTTAGGGGTAGCAATAATATTAATTGGTATTTATACCCAAAGTTGGTGGGGTGTTATAGGTATTTTACCCCTATTCACAGCGGCACTTAATTGGTGCCCAGCTTATTTGCCTTTCGGTATTTCTACTTGTAAAACTAAATCTGATAAATAATTTATGGGGCATATTAGCCCCATTTATTTTTTAAAATACTTACTTAATTCTTTATTCTATTCTTTAACCTTATAAATCACTTTTATATATTATACTTACAATTATTCGTTTAGTGTAATATTTGAAAAATTTCGAAATAAATATCTTAAGTGATTATGATAATGTTGCTCAGGTTAATGATGCAGTCCGTGATTTTTTAGTAAATCAAGGAGTTGAAACTTATGTATTAAATGCATTTGATATATGTTTAACCGAAGCTTTGAATAATATTATTAAACATGCCTACAAAGAAGAAAAAGGGAAAAACATTACCGTTCACATTGCTAAAGATACTAAAACAATTGAAGTAGAAATTATTGATGAAGGGGAGCCACGTACTAAATTAGAAATTCCTAACTTGGATTTTGACCCTCAGGATATAAACAATCTGCCCGAAAGCGGTATGGGTTTGTTTATTATGAATCAGTTGATGGATGAACTTAAATATGAGAACCGGAATGGTAAAAATTATTTCATTCTCAAAAAATGGATATACTGATTATATTAGTCACCGTAATTTTTACCAGGAAATATTTGAAAACATTTTTTTTAATAGTAATATTTACCGCATCTTCATTATTTGCTCAAGATACCACAAGAAGTCAAGCATTTAAAACTAACCAGCTTTTTAAGCCCTCAATTTTCAAAGCAAAATATCCATCTTATTCATTATTAGCGGGTTATATTTTAGTTACAGAAGCAAATAGGGGTGATCCATTTGCTCAACATGAACTTGGGATTAGATATTTAATGGGTAAAGGATTTCAAGCTGATACCGTTAAATCCATTTATTGGATTCGCCGTGCAATCGACCAAAATCTTCCTTCTGCAAAATATAATTACGCCATTTTACTTTATAATGGTATTGGTGTACCATGGAATCCATTTGAAGCATATTTAAATTTTAAAAGTGCTGCAGAATCAGGATTACCTGAAGCGTTATTAGCATATGGTTTGTTACTCACAGATAATTTAACAATCAACAGAAATTTTGGTGAAGCATATAAACAATTTAAAAAAGCTGCAAAAGCTGGTTATGAACCGGCTAAAGAAGTTTTGAATCAATTAAAGAAAAGCGGATTCATACCACCGTTAGAACCTTTGAATGGTGAAGATAAAACTCAACAACAAATTATTGATGAATCTCCGAAACTTTTTAGTTCTGATTGGGACCTTGACTATTTTAATTTTGAAGAAAATAAAGATGAAGACGAACAAACAAAAATCACTCAACTATTAAATAATAAAAGTTCTGATCTTAAGAAATTTTTAGGGATAGAAGAATCAGAAAATATTAAAACTGATTCTGATACATCAGGCATAGGAATACTAAAATTCGCAGCTGAAAACGGCAGCCCTGAAGCTTTATATGTAATTGCTAAATGCTATGAAAATGGAATTATTTTAGAGAAGGATTTAATTTTTTCTGCTGAATATTTTTTAAGTGCCTTCCGTCTTGGTTCATATAAAGCTGGAGAAAATTTATACAAACTTATGCAGAGTGAAGATTTTAATAAGATTCTAAAAGAAAAAGTACTTAAGGGTGAATCCAGCGCTATGTATGTTTGGGCTGGGATAACAGCAATCGGTTACAATAATCAATTGTCAAATAGCCAGGCATTAGATTTCTTAAATAGAGCAGCTGATAATAAACATTTACCTTCGTTAATTGAATTAGGTTTATGCTACAGTTCGGGTTCTATTGTTAAAAAAGATTTTTCAAAAGCAATAGAGTATTGGAATAAAGCTGCGGAATTTGGAAGTCGTGAAGCGGAAATTAGAATTGCTTTTGCAAATATTGCAGATTCCATTAATCAAAAAAATATAAAAGATAATATTCATGCATTACACCGTAGCGCCGATGAAGGCTCTGTTCTTGCACAAACATTTTTAGGATATTGTTACGAAAAAGGTCTGGGGGTAACTGAGAACAAAGCAATTGCCGCACGGTATTACCGTCATGCAGCTCAAAGAGGAAATCAAACAGCGGCAAACTCATTAAAAAGACTTTACGATGAAATACGACCTCTTGATGAAGAATTTCAGATCTACAATGATGAAGAATGATTTGATTTTAATACTACCATCGTCAAATCATCATATTGATTTGCGCTTCCTCGAAATGCTATCAATCCGTTAAGTAATGCATTTTTGATCTCTTCTGCTGATTTATCTGAATTATTTTTTATAATCCTCTTAACATTTTCATCACCAAATTGATCATGATTAATATTCATTGTATCTGTTACACCATCAGTATAAAGAAATAGTATATCACCGGAAAGCATATTAACCGTTTCAACTTCAAGTGTTTTCTCGAAAACTCCTTTATCATTTAATCCTATTCCCATTCCTTGCGGATATATAATCTCTATTTCTTTAGTTAAAGAATTATATTTTAGAGCCGGCGGATGACCCGCTCTTGAAAGTTTAATGCTGCCATCTTTTTCTATTGATGCAATGGATAGGGTTAAAAAATATTCTCTTCGTAAATTTTTTGAAAAATATTTTTTAAGATTGATAAGTAAATCTCTGACGTCTGTAAAATAATTTAATAACTGATAAATAATTGATTGCACACGTACCATATAAAGTGCGGCAGCCATTCCTTTACCGGAAATATCTCCAACTACAACATATGTCCGTTCATCATGTTCAATAACATCAAAATAATCACCACCCACCTCTTTTGCCGGTTCATAGTAAGTTGCAATTTGGTATTTATTAATCTCTGAAGAATGTTTTGGAATTAAATCGAATTGAATTTTTCTAGCAACATCAATTTCACTTTTAGCAGATAGTTTATCTGCAAGTTCAAATGCGAGTAACAGATTCAGAATCAAAAATGAAGCAAACAAATAGATAGGCAACTGTTCGAAATATCCGGCAAAAAAGAATAAAACCGCAATCAAATAAAATATTCTGCGTGCCGGTGTTAATTTTAATATAAAAGCATTGAATAAACTTCTTGCAAAGATAAAAGCCCGGCTTAATTTATTTTGATGTGGATTTGGTTTTGGTATTTCACTTTTAAAAAACTCATAAACTTCGCTTGCTTCTCTTTTGATTAAACGCTCTATTTCTTGATAACTTAAATCGCTGGTGTATAAATCAAAAATCTTTTTTATGGGATTATTGCTGGACAAGTCTACATTCCTCATTTTCTATGATTTTAGACGTTTTTTAACAACTATTGTTTACGTTTATAAGAAATTAATTTTTACGATAAGTTATTATTTTAACCTAAATATCAGACATTTAATCTTAAATTTGAGAACTTATTCTTGAATTAGAAAATCAAAAATAAGGAAACTTTTTTGACTAATACTAAATGCTACATTTTATTGGAATTAAACCGCTTCTTTTATATTTTTGAACGGGAATGAAATCAAATTTCTTATCATTATTGGCTCAATTCTTGAAAGTTTCTATAAAAGTTTGAAAGGGATTTATGGTCTGGAAAATAGTACTGTTTGTATTAATGTCCTTTGTAATAATAGCTGGGATAACATTTCCAATAGTACCCCAACCAAAAAATTGGTACGAATTTCCAAGCATTCCCGGCCTTGAAGAAAAAGCAAAAATAATTTTCTTTCATGTTCCAACAGCATGGCTATCAGTAATCGCTTTTTTAATGGCGATGATATTTGGTATCCGTTATTTACGAAGTAAAAATTTAGATGATGATGCAAAATCTGCGGCCGCACTTCAATTGGGCATGGTATTCTGTATACTTGCAACGGTAACCGGTTCAATTTGGGCAAAATTCACCTGGGGTGCTTTCTGGCATTGGGATCCGCGAGAGACAAGCATTTTTATTTTACTGTTAATTTACGGTTCATTATTCGCATTACGTTCTGCAATTGAAAATGAAGATAAACGGGCACGGCTTTCTGCAGTTTATTCAATTATTGCTTTTTTAACAGTTCCATTTTTTATTTTTATTATGCCACGTATTATGACCGGTCTTCATCCTGGTTCTGCTAATGACGACACTTCCGGTCCGGTTGTAGATTTTAAAATGAATTCAAATATGCAGATGGTTTTTTATATCTCACTTTTAACTTTCACATTACTTTATTCATGGATGTGGAAAGTAAGGTATAAAACAATAATAATTCAGGAAAATTTATTTAAGAAATAACGAGGTAGATATTGGAAAACGGATTTTTCGGATTCTTAGAAAAAAATTCAATTTACATTGTAATGTTTATTGTTCTTGTTGTATGGTTAGGTATTTTTATATTTCTTTGGAATACTGACAAACGTCTTAAATCTATTGAAAAAGAGTTAAAGGGGAATAAGTGAAATGAAAAATAAATATCTTTTTGGCGGTGCAATTATTGTTGTATTTCTTGGTGTAATGATTTATTTATTTACACAAACAAATGTACAGTATGAAAGCAGTTTTGTAAAAATTATGGAATCCGGCAAAACTGTAAAAGCAACCGGAAGTTGGATTAAAGAAAATGGATATGAAATTAATAAAGAGAAAAAAATATTTGCTTTCTATATGAAAGATGAAAGCGGAAATACTATGAGAGTTATATACCATGGAACAATACCGAATAATTTTGAATCATCAACAAGTGTTGTGGTAACGGGTAAATATCAGGATGGTATTTTTCATGCGACAGATATACTTACCAAATGTCCTTCTAAATATCAAGAACAACCAGTACAAAACGCCAGATCATAATTTGGCTGTTAGGAGTTTATAATGATTGGAAATATATTATTAACCCTGGCATTATTTGCCGGGGTATTCTCTGTTATAATGTATTACTTTACTTTCAGAGGATATAAAAATACACTTACACTTGCACGTTTCGGATACCATTTAACGGCTATATTTGTTTTAGCTGCAAGTGCAATGCTTCTTCATGCTATTCTAACTCATCAATATCAATACAAATATATTTACAATTATAGTGGAAGTGATCTTCCTATCGGATTACTGATGTCTACATTCTATGCCGGTCAGGAAGGAAGCTTTATGCTTTGGACTCTCTTTTCTGCTATAATCGGATTGATACTTTTGGATTATACATCTAAACGCGGAGACCTTGAACAAAGAGTGATGATGGTGTTTGTTCTTTCTTTAACATTTTTATTAATAATGGTTAATCCGCTTTTGAAATCACCATTTACTTATATCTGGACACAACCGGATTTTATAGATATCGCAAATATTAATACATCATTCCTATCAATCCAAGGTTTGCAGAATTTTATTTTCAGCGATCAACAAGGCGGTAAACAATATATTCAAATGTCTGATCAGCTTTATCAAGTGCTTCAAGCAAATAATATTTCTGTAAATGATTTTATAATTCAGGGTAAAGGTTTAAATCCTCTTTTACAAAATTTCTGGATGCAGATTCATCCCCCCATTTTGTTTGTTGGTTTTGCTATGTCAGCTGTTCCATTTGCTTTTGCAATTGCGGCTATCTTAAAAAACGAATATAGAGATTGGGTAAAACAAGCACTACCATGGGTATTAAGCGGTACAATGGTATTAGGATTAGCAATTATGCTCGGCGGTTATTGGGCATATGGTGTTTTAGGATGGGGTGGCTACTGGGGTTGGGATCCGGTTGAAAATTCATCTCTCGTTCCCTGGTTAGTTGGTGTTGCCTCAATTCATACTTTACTTGTTCAGAAGAGAACACAAGATAAAGATGGCGGAAGTAGATTTGTAAAAACAAATCTCATTTTAAGTATTATGACATTTGTACTTGTTCTATACAGCACATTTCTTACACGAAGCGGAATCTTGGGTGATGCATCAGTACATTCATTTGTTGATCCAGGAATGACTGTTTATTTATTTCTTGTTTTGTTCCTTGGGATTTTTGCGATAATAGGTATAGGCGGAATTATCTACAGATGGAAATATTTATCACAAAATTTTTCATTTGAAGAAAATGTATTATCACGCGAATTAGCATTGTTCACCGGTTCTGTGGCTATTTTAGCTTCGGCTATTATTGTTTTAGTTGGTACCAGTGCACCAATATTTGGACAGACTGTTGAATTAAAATTTTATAATGAATTAAATCTACCTATTGCAATAATTATTGGATTGTTAAATGGTGTAAGCATTTTATTGAAATGGAAACAATCTGAAACAAAAATACTTTGGAAGCAATTACGGGTATCTTTACTTATATCTTTTATAATAACAGCTTCAATAGCAATTCTCGGCAGTTTAAATCAATTTATGTTAATTCTCTTAACATTCTCTTCTGTTTTTGCTCTAGTAGTAAATGCTGAAATAGCTTACAGAATATTTAGAGGAAAGAAAAGTTTTATCGGTGCATATATTGCACATATTGGTATTGCCCTATTTTTAGTTGGAGTGGTTGCTACTGCAAGCCATACTGAACAAATTCAAGTTGATTTGGTTAAGGGTGAAACCTTTAATGCTTTGGGTTATGATTTAAAATTTGCCGGATATACACCAATTGAAAATGGAACCAAGTATGCATTCAATGTTGAAATTACAAAAGGTAATTCTACAAGAGTTGCCTCACCGGTTATGTATATTGCCAAATTTAATAACAGCTTAATGAGAGAGCCTGATATTTTAGTTGGTCTTACAAAAGATTTTTATATTTCTCCGGTAGGTTATTCTGATGGTTCTGAAGAATCACACTCTAGTGGTGAACAAGTTTCTCTTTTAAAAGGTCAATCGCATGATTATAATGGATATAAGATAACGTTTGTATCGTTTGAGTTACCGAAAGAGGGTATGAATGCAATGATGAGCGGTGGTGAATTCCGCATTTCTGCAGTACTAAATGTTAAAACAACCAATGGCGAAACAACTGTCCGCCCCGCAATTGTTATGAAAGATGGGAATAGATCAACAGAAAAAGCTGAAATTAAAGAGGCAAATTTGAAAATTGATATCGCAAATATGGAAGCCGGATCAGGAAAAGTAGATTTAATATTTTCTCCTCTTGACGGTGGGTCAGTAACTCAAAATAATGGAATGAAAGAGGTATTAACTGTAGAAGCTAGTATAAAACCTTTCATAAGTTTAGTATGGCTTGGTGTAATTATTTTAGTTATAGGATTTATTATTTCTGCATTCAGAAGATCAAAAGAATCTTTAGCTTAATATAAAATTTTATATGATCTATCCCTAAAATTAGTTGATTCATATTTTATATCCCTCTTTACATTGTAGAGAGGGATTTTTTATTTCTTAGAATATTTATATTAATGAAAAACTATAATAGAATTTGCGAAAAATATGAATCTAAAGAAGTATTTTTCTTACTCTCTTAACTTTAATGTAGATATTAGAATATTTACTGTATACTCTTATGAACATATTTAACAGATAGACATCTTATTTATTACTAAATAACAATTAATGGCGGCACTCAATTTGTTACTATATCACAATTACAAATAGAGAGTATGTTATGAAAAAAAGGTTTTTAATCTATATGTTCATTTTTATTTCATCAATTACTTTCGCACAATTTGATGTAGGAGCTGTTAAACTTGGCATTTTCAATCCGGAAGCAACAGAAGCCGGATTTATTATTGGATATGAAGGCGGCTGGTATATTGATGATAATTTTCTGTTTGGATGGAGTGCCGATTGGTTTAGAGTAAATTATGTTGACCGCAAATTAGTCAATGATTACAATGATTTTTTCGGACCTATTTATAGCGAACTAAATGAATTAAGAGCTAAAACAAATTTACATTCTATTCCTTTGATGATTTCAATAAATGCAAATCAAGAAATTGCACCAAGAACTAGAGCATTTTTAACCGGTGCTGCCGGTCTTGAAGTTTTACTGGTTTTTTATCGTAATTTTATTAATCCCGAAGATGATGAATTCCAGGGGGCATTTGATTTTGCATGGCGTTTAGGAGGCGGAATTTCATATGAACTTGGAAGAAGATCTGATGCATTTTTTGAACTTACTTATCATGCTTCTAAACCTAGTTGGGAATATGAAGTTAAAGATGAAAATACCGGTAGAACAAAAGTTTTTGAAAGAAGATTTGATATGAATGGTTTTTTGATGCGAGTTGGATTTAGATTTTTCTTTTAATTATTAAATGGATTGATTCTATCTTTTATAAAATTTGGCTGGTAGAAATCATTACTCTCCAATTCTTGAATCCAGCCATTTTCTAAATTGTATTTGTAAAGTAATTCAACAGTACGTTCGTATTCATTTTCTCTCAATTTTCTATCAAGTAGAACTTCTTTGTAAGCTTTGTTGGTGGGGTAATATTGGGACATTAATGAGATATGAACCTTGGTGCTCAACTCTTCTGCAATGAACTTAAAGACTTTTTCAGATTCTGCTAATCCGTTTGGTAATACCAAATGCCGGATAATTAATCCGCGCATGATTACTTCTTCTTCGTAAATTAACTCGTCGCCAACTTGTCTGTACATTTCTTTAATACCAGCGCAAGCATGGTCAAAATAGCTTTCTGCATTTGAATATTTTTTTGCATACTCATCATTTCCGTATTTGAAATCTGGGAGATAAATATCTATCACACCATTGTAGAGTTTCAGCATTTCAACTGAATCGTAACCGTTTGAATTGTATATGATAGGAAGATGCAATCCCTTTTGCACAGCAAGATAAATTGATTTTAATATTGCTGCAGAAAAATGTGTTGGTGAAACCAATCCAATATTGTGGCAATTCCGTTCTTGCATTTCAATCATAATCTCGGCTAATCTTTCATGAGAAACTTCGTTATGAATTTCCGATTTCCAATTCTGGCTGATCTCGTAATTCTGGCAATAGATACATTTTAAATTGCAATTGCCGAAAAAAATATTCCCGGCTCCTCGACTTCCGGAAAGTACCGGTTCTTCTCCATAATGTGGTGTGTATGATGAAACGATCGGCAAATATCCACTTGAACAAACCCCATATTCATTTTTAAGTCGGTTGGTTTTACAATTATGCGGACAGCAGCAGCATCCCTCTAGAAGTTTTTGAGCGATCTCAGTGCGTTCTTTCAATTCACCGGACTCAAATAATTTTATATATGATGGAACACATTTCATTTATAAAATTGCTTTTAATGCTTGGTTATTAGCTTCAATCGTTTTATCGAGATCATTTTTAGAATGAGCGGTTGAAATAAACATTGCTTCAAATTGAGCCGGAGGTAAGTAGATTCCGCGATTAAGCATTTCATGGAAATATTTACCGAATAATTTTGTATCCGATTTAATCGCTGAATTGTAATCAATTACTTTTTCTTCGGTAAAGAAAAGAGTCATCATAGAACCGACACGGTTAACTTGAAATTTCCTTCCGTACTTTTTTATAGAATCAAGAATACCATTTTCTAAATACGATGATTTTTCTTCGAGCTGTTGATAAACATCCGGATGCTCTTTAATGAAAGTCAAAGCAGCAAATCCGGCGTTCATTGCTAATGGATTTCCGCTTAATGTTCCGGCTTGATAAACAGGTCCGCTCGGTGATACCATTTCCATAATTTCTTTTTTACCACCATATGCACCAACGGGTAAGCCACCACCTATTATCTTTCCAAATGTTGAAAGATCTGGTTTAATATTGAAAATTCCCTGAGCACCTGAACTTGATAATCTGAAACCTGTCATTACTTCGTCAAAAATAAATACAATATTTTCATTGCTGCATAGTTCGCGCAGTTCATTCAGAAAATTATTCTGCGGAATTACTGTTCCCATATTTCCCACAACCGGCTCAATTATTATTGCAGCTACTTCATTTTTATTTTTAGTAATTATTTTTTTTACAGATTCTATATTATTGAAATCTGCAACTAGTGTATCAGCAGCATTTCCTTTTGTAACACCGGGTGAAGTTGGGACACCGAAAGTGAGTGCGCCGCTTCCGGCTTTTATTAAAAAGAAATCACCGTGACCATGATAGCATCCTTCAAATTTGATAATTTTTTCTTTTCCGGTATATCCGCGTGCTGCACGAATTGCACTCATTGTTGCTTCTGTTCCGCTGTTTACCATCCGAACTAATTCAACGGAGGGTACGAGTTCAGTAATTAATCGAGCCATCTTCAATTCAATTTCAGTGGGTGCACCAAAACTTGTTCCATTTTCGATTGCATTTTTTAG